>JAGWGA010000002.1 GCA_028867675.1 Nitrososphaerota archaeon
GTACTAGAATACATGCTATTGCTGCAGTGTATAATTTAGTCATTGCCTAATGTTGTTTTTTGTATATTTAGATATGATCTATAGTACCATTTTTAGAAACACAAAGGTTAGATGTAAAATTAATTTTTAAAACACTATTTTCTTTTTGCCTTTTCGTGACCTTTTTTTGCGGACTCTTTAGCGCCTTCATATCCTTTAGTTCCAAGTTCTGCACCTTTCTCAATTCCTTTTTTTCCAAGGTCAACACCCTTGTCTACACCTTTTTGAGCAATGCCTTTTACTTTGTCTAAAATTCCCATGATGGATTTAACATCTCCAAATATTTATGATTATTCCATTATGCAGTTTTTTCGTGTCTATACCTGTTCTTGATTCGCCTGTTATGGTATTCACCATATGCTGACTCGGATTTTATGAATTTGTCATAGATGTCTTTTGGCACTCCAAAATAACGATATGTTCCACCCTGTTGAAAAACTATTTCAAGTATTTTTTCTTCTTCATCGTATCCGATAATCCGTATAGTTCCGGATTTGACTCGAGTTTGCTCCATGCTTTATCATATTTTATAATATAATACTAGAAGATAACTTGGATCAGATTTGATTACAATGGATTGATAATTATACCAGTAAATCAAGCCTTAATCTAGTTGGATAAAATCGAATACGAGGGCACTGTCTGGGCAATTAACCACGGTTTACCCATACCTCTGCTTGAGCATTGTATCAAAAAGCTAGTCGACCATGGAGTAAAAAAAGAGGACATTGTAATTACAGATGCTCCATCTGATGTTAAGGTAGGAACTGTTGTAGTTGACATATACCCGTACCATATTGAGGTCGGGCGTGTTAGAACTACAAGAAATGACTCCTACATCAGTGGAAGTATAAAGATTATAGAGCTAAAGGCAGATGCAGAAGGAAAATACATCGATTAAATCTGCCAGATTGATATTATAACGAAATTGAAACTTGAAAGAAAAGATGTTTTATTTGTAGTTGGTGTGTCTATAGTATACTGTTCTTTATCTGCAGGATTTTCACTTTTAGGTACGATTCTTCCAGATAGGATGGTTTTACTAAATCCAATCGAACATGGAAGCTTGAATCTTAAAGAAATTGCAGGGCATTTTATTTTCGGAGCAGTTGCGGGAATTGTAACTCTGAGAATAAAGTATATTCTACTTAGCGGACTTCTTGCGGTTCTAATAGATTCAGATCATCTAGTGGGATTGTTACATATGGAAGGCATACCGCGGATGGGTCATTCGATAACATTTGCAATTTTATCCACGGTTGTATTGATGCTAGTTTTTTACAGGAAAGATTATCGACTTGGGGCAATTGCAGCAACAAGTGTCCTTACGCATATATCATATGACATGTTCGATGGAGGATTTGGATTTCCAATCTTTACACCGTTTGTAAATAAAATAATCGAACTGCCAAGGACAGACTGGTTGGCATTTGAGATTGCGGCAATTGTAATTATGGGCATAGTTAGTGTGATGTCTACAAGAAAGGAACTGAATAAACAGATTTCTCCATAAGAGTACATCGACAGCAAGTAAAAATGCAATCCCCCCCTTTTACGAGGGAGATTTGCTGTCCATCTAGAAGTTAACATATTGTTGGAAATGTTGGAATTTAATTAATACAAGTGTAATTAATTATCCATGACAATTTCTAATGATGAAGTAAAATCTGGATATGAAATATGCAAATCACATATTATGACACTTATTGAATCGAGTCAAATATTATATGATTCTAAAAAATATTCTACTTCACTATCTCTTTCAATTCTTGCTAGGGAAGAAGAAGCTAAATTACTTGCACTCCAAGATCATGTTAAAGATGATACGAATATGACAGATGAAGAATGGAAGCAACTGACAAAGAATACGAAAGAATCAACAGCACATGAATACCGATTAACACAACCAGCAAAAGTTTCTCGTGAAAATATTCAAAGTTTTTCACCTGAATATTTTGAATTTATGAAGAGTATCAATACACAGATGGGAGTATCAACAAATCTAACTTATGAAGAAATGATGTCTATAACACCAGACTACGAAAAAAGCCTACAAAGATTTGATAGAATAAAACAAGCGTCTTTTTACTTGGGACGAAATAGTAAATGGTCTAATTTTTCCTTAAAATTAAGATCCAAAGAAGAGGAAAAAGCCTTAGCGTATGTAAACCTCATGCAAGTAAAAGCAAATTATTATTCTACAATATCTTTACGCATACATAAAGAAAAAATCAAATTGCCAATAACTGAGACATTAAAAGATGATTCTAATTTTCAAGAATATCTTAAAACTAGAAATGAGATGGAATCACGAAAATATAAAAATATGGTATTATTAGCTAGACAAGCATTCTTCAAGTTTAATTGAACCTTGAACATGATCGGGAAATTAGTTAATTGGATTTTGAATAATAAATCGTTCCAGATCATCTTCTATGAATCTGGTAAAATTAGTTATTGCGATTTCAAGTGAATTTACATCTACTATGGGTAATTTTTTTACATTATTTTGTTCATCAAAATCTGAATAGAAAATTGCCATTCTAGATTCCATATCCGCAGTTTCGTCAATATCAAAACCCTTTCCAAAACCTTCTCCGAAACCGCCTTTGTGGATCACTTTACATTCTTTTGGAATGAAATCTAGAGCCAGTTTGAATTTTAGAGAATGACTTCTAAATTCTCTTTTGTAATGAATCGTTATTCTTCCAGTACTGGAATATGCCATCAAAAGATATACAACCTTTCCATATTCTTCTACGGCGAATGTGTAGAGACCAGCACAAACAAAAGGACGTTCAAACAAAACGTCTCTATTTTCTTCAATGTTGACATCAAGTAATACTCTAGCTGAATCTAAAATGGATTTGATATTGTAATAAGTGGCAATTATGATATCTTTCCAAGTTTTTACATCTGTGGTTATTAATTCTGGATATCGATTTTCACGAGTCATGCTAAATTCTTCTCAAGTTGGTATAGATGATATTGTAAATAAGATGATCATCATGTCCGAGTAATCATAGATTAGATTTTAGTAGATGGTTAAGAGATAACGGAATTGAAACATTCATCTTCCCATCATTGATTGATTCCAATTTACCAAGCCATTGTCTTTTCTTGTCTGCGTTAAGATTGAACTCCCTTTCATGCACGGAGAATTTTCCTATATTACCATGTAAATTTTGAAGGATTGCAGACTTTAATCTCTGAGGTCTTGTAACTTTGTACTTCATCAATAATTTACCATCTCTTTCTATTGTATCGATGTGTTCAATCTCTCTTGATCCTAATGACCCTAAACCCCTCTGCTTCCACTTTCCATCAAATCTGTAAAATCCATTTTGCAAATAATACACATCATCTGATTGGTTTGCAAGTGAAAAATCACCTAACTTGTCATCGCCTACACTTACCTTCTTTGTAGTACAAACAGAATCAGTAGCAAATGCAACCACATCACGCTCAATGTTGTTTTTTATGACAAAACTATACAGCTTGGCTCTTGCAAAACCTGTGATAAATGAAAATATTATCGGATTAAAGATATTTCCAATCCTATTCTGTACTACTTCTCCAGTCTTGCCATAGATTGAATTTAGTATGGTTTTGATGGCTAATTGTTGAGGGTTTTTTGCAATCTTTAACGCTAGTCTTTTCTCATAGAGAGATTCGATAAATTCCTTGTACGGATACTCGGGATTCTCATCTAGATACTGCCAAGAGTCCAGTATCTCATACCACGAGGTGTCCTTCACTGCCCTTAATTCTTCGAGTGTGACAAAATCTCCAAACTTTCCACTTGGATAACATACCATGATATTTTTTCTAAATGGAAATGGTGGAAGGACTTTGACATCTGGAATGTTTGCGGAAATCTTGAAAAAACCTAGTAGTGCCTTTGGGTGAATGGTCTTTTGTCTAATCCATCTTCCTTTGGTAAAGTTTGGAACTTTGGTTAGTGCAAAGGGATATGCAGAATTAATGTCATATAGATATGCCTGACCAATATATCCACGTTTTAGAATCTCAAACCTTCCACCAAAGTAAGAATTTGTTGCAAGTTCATGTACTTCTAACGGAGATTCCTGAAATCTTGGAATGTGGATATTATTCCAAAACAATACCTTCTCTGATAAATATGCAGGACTAATCCATCTTGCAGGATAAAACAAAAACGAATCATGAAATAATTTTATCCAATGCTCTGCAAGTTTTCTTGTATTGATACAGTCTTGTATGCAATAATATCTGATCTTCTTTTTGCTTCGCTTCCAAAAATATTCTGAAAACGCAGAACGTTTTGATTTCATCTTGATGTAATCGTCTGGAAGTTTTCCTATGTTATGCAGATATGCGTTTGCAAGTGATTCTTTAAAGTACTGCATTATATCAAAAAATACTGCGGAATGGTGACCCTTTCTTATTGCAAGTTTCTTTTCTGGTATGTATTCTATTTTGAACTTGTCAAACTCAAATTTTAAGAATCCTGATTTTTTATAATTGTCTAGATTCTCTTTTCCAAGTAACTTGAGTATTATTTCTGCGTCAAACTTGATGTTATAAAAAAAGTTCCATGACCCCTGATACTTTTTGCTAAAAAGATATGAAAAGACAGATTCTGGAGTGATTTTATCAAGTGAAACTCCGTCAGAATCAGCAATTAGGCGTAAATTTCCCTGACTATCTGTCTCTGTATCTAATCCAATCACCCTTCGTAACTCTGAGAGTGCCAAACGCCTGTCTTGATGTGTGTATAGGTCAAGACCCCTGAGAGTGTTATAGTCGGTTATGGGGAAGGATTCTGATATACTGCGTCTGAGATAGATGAACCCTCACCTCTTTTTCTTTTTGCTATTTCCCTTCTAATCTCAAGTATTGGTTTTTCTGGAAAGTAATTTCTAATCAATTTTGCATAATGCCAGTTTCTTTTTTGTTTTGAACTTCTTTTTTGGTTGGCAATTATTTTTTTGTCTATTGTTGGAACTGTTATTTCTTTTACTTGGGGAACTAGTTTTTCTTTTTCTTTTTCTAGTCGTTTCCTAAGATTAATTGCTTCTTTTATCTTGGGAAGTTTTTTGAGTTGACCTAATATTTCATCAAGTTTATCTAGAGTAAAATCTACCATATGACATCACTTCAAAAATGGGGATTAGGAGTTAAACTCCATCTTCCATTTTCTTATTTTTCTGTCATTTCTTGAAACTCCCAGCCAAGTTGATAGAGTAAATCTTACTCCCTTCTTGATTTTCCCTTTCTTGACATTGACTGTCCATAATTTCAACAACATTACATTTGTTGAATTGAAATTATGCAGAGGAATTGACATCTCTGTTTTGTCAACTATGGCATTTACATTGATACCATACTGTGTCTCAAAAGTTTCTTCCTCTGTCACTTCAACTGAGAGTTTGTCAGGTTTGGCAGAATCTTCTGACTTGTAGTCACCCCACTTCAAAAATGGTGGATAGGAGAGATCACTCACTTTTCTTTCTCCCCTGTATTTTCTTGGGCTTCCGTTTCTTCGCAGAACGGAGAGACCTTGATGAACGAGTCATCTCGGGTCTTGATTAGTTCGACCTTTGCTTTGATTGTCTTGTCGGTATCACAACCGCAGTTCTCCAAAGCTTTTCGGTCTAGTGCTATTACACGGGTGTAATCCCCATGCTTTCGCACAGTTTTGATTCCGAAATCGATTGACGTTTCGGTTTGTTTGTGTTTAGACACATCTAGTATTAGTTAGGTTCACACTTAGTACTATACATTATTAGGAAGTACTTTCCATGAATCTACTGTAGATGGGCTTAGATTCTGATAAAATTAGGCATGAAATCAGGGAATATCTGGAATCTCACGGGCGTACTAGGAGTAAAAAACTGGCTGATGAGGTTATGAAAAAGGTAGGAAGTGAAAAAACTGTATATCGAGAAATAAAATCAATGTATAATTCTGGAGAGCTTAAAAAATCTGAAAAGAATAGAGCCGATATTGAATATGAGTTGGCACAATTTTCCGAAACGATGGAGAATAATTTTAAAATCTTATCAAAACAATTATCGGATATTGCTCAATACTTTTTAGATCACGAAGTACTAATTGATGATAAAAAAAATCCTCATCACTATGGTCGGAAGCTTATGTTGTACGTCCAAACTATGAAAGAGTTGAGCAAACTTGAAACTAGATTAAGAATCATATCCTCATTTCCGGCATTTCTAAATCGTAAATCAGTTCCAATCCTACAAAAACAAATTGATGACATATGGTCTAAAATTCAGAATTTGATTAATCAATCAAGAAATGACAAACTGGTATCTGAATTAATGATAAATTTTGAGTATATCAAATGGGTAGATGCTATACCTGTAATTCAAAAGGATTAACAGAAAAGTTCCTACATACTTTATCAATCTATTTTGTGTAGTGTAATTATGATATGCAATTTACGTCACCTCTTTGAAGTATCATATAGGTATGATTGAAGTATCATGAAAAGAATAGTTTCAGTATCAAAAACATACATTCACAGAGGAATTCATTCACATAGAAAGAACACAAGGAAACGTTGGTTCATCTATTACTATGATGATGAAGGAAATTTTCGAACTGAACAGGTAAATTGGTTACAGGCTTTGTACTACAAGACCCAGAAAAGACACCGAGTTAGGTTGATCTGTGTAGATTGTGAGAGAAGTTTCATTGGTTTGGTAAGGTCAGAAACTGAAGAAGTACCTTGTCCGTATTGTGACTAGGGAATGGAGTAATTTAGGCACGATTTTAAACTGGCAAAAAGCCAGCAAAAACCAAACAAAAGCAACTGAAATCATGGCTATATGTTATCCATATTGATTTAGATCGTGAAAACTTCAACTTAATTAAGAGTATGCAAAAAAAGAGTTGGGTCTATGACATTGGATAGAAATACGCTGATACAGGTTAATGCAATTATAATTGCAGGTCTTTTGATTTTGCTAAGTTTGCAATCATTGAGTTCTCCGATTTATGAAACACAAGTAATAGATTCCCTGAAACGTATGGCTGATGATGGAATTCAATTCAATAAAATAAATAATTTGTATAATGAACATTGTGTAAATCCATTGAATAGTACGTTCACGTTTCTAAATTCAACCGATGTTAAAAATATGTGTAAACAATGGGAAGTTCAAAAAGATGAACAACATCAAGAAGGTCTTGTGTTGTATAAATATTTGGTAACATGGGGAGTTTTAAAAAATAATATGGTTACTCCGAGTGTTTGGACATTAATATGGGCACCTATGTTTGCCAAAATTACAGTAGCTGGAATATTGTTACCGTTTATTTTTTCTATTTCATATGAAGTATTAAGAAAATCACCTGATGGAAATGTCTCAAGATTAAGTGTAGTTAGTTTTGCTATTGGCATGGGATTATTATTTATCGGACTCATAATTTTTATGCTAGCAACTAATTCAACTGCACCTTGGAACAACTTCAATTATACTAAATCTTGATTTCTCTAAAACTTTAAGTTTGTACAAAAATTAGAAGATTATGACAGATAATATTTTGGCAGATTTTTTTACATGGGGGTCTAATCATTTAGGAGATGTTCCAACATGGATTATGGCTATTGCAACTCCAGTTTCCATCTTTATTGGTTTCTTGATAGCTAAAAAACAGTTAAAACAAACTTCAAAAATTGAAGAACAAAAATTTTTTCTTGAAGTAGACAAGAGACTCATGCATGATGATAACCTCAAAATTTCTGGTATGATATACCAAGAAGTTTACAAATCAAAAACGTTCGATATTTCAGATTCAGATACTCAGAAAAAACTCTCTAATTACTTGAGTGATTTAGAATATGCGTGCAATTTGTATCTAGAAGAGATTGTATCATTGGATCAACTGTATACACTTGTGGGCTTGAACATAACAGAGGTAATGAAATGTGAATCAGTAAGAAATTACATAAAATCGGAACGTGAAGTAATGCATGTGAACGATCTATGGATCGGCGTAGAACAAGTTTCAAAAGAATTAGAATCTATATCTCAAAAGTAGATTTCTTTTCAATGCAGAAATCTGCCAAATTAGAAACTGCGATCTTTCCTATTGTAATTTCCTGACATGATTTTATACAGGGATCTTGCGTATTTTTTTATCTACCAATTTTTTCTCAAACTTGTCTATCAAATTTTTATTTTCAACCATAGACATATGGCATTGACGTAAGCGTTCATCAAGTTCTTTACCATTTTTTGCGTCTAAGATATACCTAATTGACTGAGTAACAAACCCACTATATGCTCTAATTTCAATTAGGTCAAGCTCTAAACTCCTACTGTCCTCAAAATATAGTCTCATTTTTGAAATAAGGATATCTGCTTGATGCCGAATTCCTTCGAATTCATCTCTATATTTGTCATAATCTGCCATGAACATTTTGGCAGGTTGATCCTTTTCTTCGGCTGGAAATTTATCGATCGTAGGAAGTATGTCTCCTGTTATTTGACTTATTTCTTCCTCAACTGATGAATATGGTCGAGATATTTTACGAGTAAGCGCATCCTGTTTTACCAGAGCTAACTTGATTGAATTCTGGAATGATTCCATTATTTCTTGTTTAAGTTTGATTTTTAGTTTGTAATTTTGCCAATCTCTTGATAAAATTCCTGTTGCAATGGATCCAATGATCACAGGAACGATAACTAACATCAAAGATTGTTCAAAATTAAAATCTGTCATCTATGTATTTCTTAAATGTGAAATGTAATATTCTTTCCTGTACAAAAATCCGCGAGATTAGTTACTGTAATCTTAGCTATAGTGATTTCCTGAACATTCTTCAAGCCATCAAAAGTCTTTTTTCCATGCCTAAAATCATACCTTCTTTCCTTTTGAAATGTCCTTTCTAACAATTCCAAGAATCGTCTAATGAGATTGTAATCCAAGACTATCTTCCCTTCTCTAGTTCTTGCATAGTCCCTTTTTGTAATCCTCTGCTCTTTAGAATGAGCATCAGACAATTTCCATACCGAATAATCTACTAACCATCTGAATGGCTCAATCATGTCATAGACTAACGGTTGAAAACCTGAATGAGTTTTATGATAAAATCCGAAGTATGCATCCAATCCTATTCCGTTGATAAATTTAGAAATCTCACCAGCTAAAACAGTATAGCCATAATTCAACAAAGCATTGATCAAATCAGTTGCATGATTCTTTGTTTGCCTGATGAATGATTGATTTCTTGAAACAAATTCATATTTTTCAGGAATTAATTTTCTGAATTCTCTAAAGTATATTTTTGATGAAGTGTTTTCTAATGATAGCAAATTAGATTGTTCATCGATATCATTTCGGATTAATTGAATTTGTGATATGCCTTGGAATAATTCAGACTTGTTTGTAGATTTTAGAAAATTAATTTGGGAATCAAGTTTAGCCTTTAGAATCTGCCTTGAAAGATAACTACTTTTTTCAGGATCTCTGAAAGTATCATACTGTCCAATTCTGTATCTAGTATTTGTCAAAGATTCAGTTACAGGATTTAGATAAGTTGTAGCCCTTCCGTATGTGTCAACTAGAATCAAATTCCTGTGATGTTGTGAAAGTAAAGATAGTGCCTCAGTTGAGATGTAGCCTTTTCCACTCATGACAATTTTCTCATAAGGCATATTGTTAACAAACCACTCTTCAATTTCAGGTTCTTTGAATGGGTCAGCAGTATTTTTGAAAATAATTTTAGAATCTTTTACCTTGATTGAGAAACCGTAGCCTTTTAGAAATTTTACGTTGTAATGATTTGTCTTTCCTTTAAGAGTCAAGATAACCCAGTTCCATTAATTTCCAACAAGTACTATGAACAGAGGATTATCTCTAAGAAGTAAAAAATCTTCATCCCTTTTAGCTGTTTTTCTGAATCGTGAATCGAGTTTTATCGATTGTTCCAATAAAGAAAGTGCCTCAGGTATGTCGTCTTGTAATGCCTTGACAGTTGCTTTGTTGTAGTATGCATCTGCAAATTTTGGACTAGATTTTATTGCCAAATCAAAACAGCGTATTGCATCATCAAATTTACCGAGTCTAAAATGAGCAGTTCCTTTTTGTGTTAGCATCAAAGCATTATTGGGATCTTTTTTGAGACATTCATCACAAATAGAAAGAGCATCGTTAAACCTGCCTTCTTTCATTAAAAACGCAGAATTGTTTAGAGCTAACCCGAGTTCTCCTGAAATATTGTATTTCTTTGGGTCTTTTACTGAAATTATGTCCACATTACAAACTACTCAAATGAGTATTTAGAAACTTTCCAACAACTCACACTTTCTGTTAACTTCTAGATGGACAGCAAATCTCCCTCGTAAAAGGGGGGGATTGCATTTTTATCGACAGCAAGTAAAAAAGGAAAGCCCCCGCTTACGCACAAAAACGGTGTACTAACTATCGTTATGACGTCAGTGTGATTTGTTGGAAAGAGTTTTCTTAGAATTCTAATCTTTGGTATTGATTATTTTCAAATTTTCAAGTGCTATTTCCTTTTGTTTTAACGCATTAGCATGATCTGGATTGATTTTTAATGCTTTATCAAACCAAATGATTGATTCTTCATATTTGCCCAAAGTTGAAAGTGCAATTCCTTTGTTATCCAACAAAGTATCATCATTAGAATTGATTTCTATTGCCTTGTCATACCAAATAATTGCATCTTCATACTTGCCTATCTTGGCAAATTCTAATCCATGATCATATAGCGCCTGAAACTCATTTAATTTGTTTGACTTCTCAGAGAGATCATCAATTGGTTTTATGATTGTACATATTCCTCCCTTTTTTCCTGTTGCTAATTTGGTATTATTTGTCAATCTCAACATATTCAATGTTTTTCTCTCCTTTTCATTAATTTTGATTTTTGGTTCACAGTGTAAATGATACAAATTACCTTCATCGCTTTCAAGAAACATAACACTATCATCAGAATCTTTTATTTTTCCGTTGCATGAGATACATCTGGTGTCTTTCTTCTTCTCAAATAATGAGAATCGCACGGTCTACTGATGGCAGTCAATCATAAAAACCTGTATGTGATAATTATAAAACTTCATCCAAATTTTGACACAACAAGAATCATGACATCTAGTGATTTGTTGAAAATTATTTACTTGTAGAGGAAAACTTAGGTTTTGGAATGATGATTATTCCATTATTATAACGCGATAAGGCATTTCCATAAATTAACAAATCCTTAATCATTGAAATAGATTCGTACTGATTTCTGGCATTTTTATAATTTTTACTACTGTGATCTAAAAGGCGCTGGAGAGATTGTTGAGAGCCGTATATTTTTTTCATTGCTGTCCATGATAAAAATAAAAATTTCAACCAGCTACTATGTTTTTTTAATGACTGGTATAATGATAGCTCGGCTGATGCCGTAACAAACATCTCATAATACTCTAAAAATTTCTCAAAATCATTTGAACTATATTGTTCAATTTTGGTTGCATATGTTGTAAAACGACCATAAGAATAATGCCAAGTATTTGATGCATTATTTGAGGCTACAATATCATCAAATATTTTTTCATTTATGTATCGAAATACAATGGTTGGTAAATACACCGCAAGTCCTATTGCAGATATGAGAAATATTGGGATTCCCCAATTTAACATATTAGGATAGATTTCATGCAACCCAACTATGATGCCAATGCCAGATACAACAATGGAGATCATTGCTTTTTCAAGCCCTTTCCACCTTCCTATTTCAGATTCTCGAAATTGTCTAATTTCTTTTTCTTTTTCTTTTATCATCTGTCTCTGTAAGTTGAAAGTAATATCCGCTCGTGTGATTATCCATTTTTTCTTTTCAAGCTCATCCATATTCTGACATTTATGTTCATCATGTAAGATATAATTAAACGCGATGTGTGATCAAGTGAAAATGATTCATAGAGATTGGTAATGAATCAATCATCTTCCCATCATTGATATCTTTCAAATCTTCAAACCACATTCTCTTTTTGTCTGCGTTTAGATTTACTAGTCTTCTAACAGTTGAGAATTTTCCAATATCTTCAAGCGAATTTGATATTATTGAAGTCCTAAGACGATTGACCCTAGTCAGATTAAAGACCTGATAGAGTTTCCCGTCTTTTTCTATCGTATCCAAATGTTCAATAGGATTTATTCCCAGTTTTCCAATTCCACGCTTTTTCCAAATTCCATTAAAACGGTAAATTCCATTTTGTAAAACATAAACATCATCACCTGAATTTTCAAACTTGAAATCACCTAGTTTCTCAGAATCAATTTCAATCTTTTTTGTTGTGATTATACTATCAATTGCAAAAGAGACGACATCTTTCTTGATATCATGCTCTTGAACAAATTCATACAGTCGTACCGAGATAAAATTACCTTATTTTACGGTAGTATGTGCAGAAATGGCATAGTTTGGCATAGTTATCAGACTTTTCATTCCAATAAAGTCTGGAAAAAACCATGAATCAAGATTTATTCTAGTTATAATCACAATGGCATAGTTGAGAAAGAAAAAGGAACCAAATCCTAAGCGAACAATGCAGATTGCAATAGCAGGAGGAGTGATCACTATAGTTTTAGTTATAATAGTAAACTATTACCTAGACCAGACAACACTTTCAGGTCAGAGATTTGGAGACCAGTTGGCACAAATCCAGCAAGACCTAAAAAATGAAACACTAACCTTTGATGCACATTTAACACAATACAAAGCAGGACAGATACCAAAGGACCAAATGCTAAAAATTACAGATGACCATATCAAAACAGTCCAAAGTTTTCTTCCAAGATATGATTCCCTAAAAGCACCGGATTTGTTCAACCCATCATTGCAATTATTCAGACTATCAACAGAGACCCAGATTCAAAGTGACAATGCATTACGAGAATGGATTGTTACAGGGAATAATGCTACAATGGAAAAGTCAGACCAGTTACTCCAGCAATCATTCCAGTATGAAATGAATGCACTAAACTCTTATGAAAAGGCAAAGTCTGGCGGCTCACAATAGCCCTTTTTGATGTGCAAAATCCAATATACCAATTAGATTTCCTAAAAGCTCTTTTTTCTCCAAAGGAACAGGTGATGCAAATATTATTCCTAGTGTTATACTCAGCATGTCATGGTCTGTGTGCGACACCAGAATTTTATGATGTTCTATACTTTTTTCAGTCATCAAATTCTTCCATGTTAAGATTCTTGTATACACATCATGGAGTTGCTGCTCTACATAGTCAAGTGACATTTGTTTTCCTTCTTCAAATAATCCAAACTTTACCAAAGGTAGCATCATGTATCCACCCTTGATAGGATCGTGATTTTTTAGCATCTCTTGTATGACAGAATCAGCTTTATCCTCTGGTTGTATATCCCCATATTCAGGAGCAAAATATCCAGCTAGGGTCTTTTTGTCATCATATATCTTAAAGTAAGTATCATCTTGCTCGATAGTCCACATGGTATCATGCAGTGATTTTCTCGGCTATTTGATTTATCTTAAGGTCACTGAGACATTTTCCGCAAAAATACCCTTTACCAGTGTTAAATATGGTAGGATTTTTGCACTTGGGACATTCCTTGTTTACTCGATTAACTTCAATTGGCATGCTATACCCTCAGGTCTAATTCTTCAAAAGAGATGAGGTCAATTTTAGTTTGCAACTTCTCTAATTATACAGTATACCAAACCAGACAAAATCAAACGTTATAAAGAATGCAAGGAAAATCTATTTTGTGATTCCCCAGACTACAAAGAAATTCATTGACGGTCTAATCGATTATTACATCAGCGAAGCTGCCTCTTACAAACAGATTGCAAAGACATACCATGAGGAAGTTGAAGATGTAAATGCAAACGCTTTTGGTATTATAGTAGGGTGTGTCTATTCTGCATTTTTGCAAGCATATCAGAACCAAAAACTAAAACCAACACTTGAAGACACTCAAGAGTTTACACAGATGATAAAATTACGAGCCGCTCAGATTAAGCGCAGCGTCTTAGATGCCAAGACATGATACTTTCATGAATAAAATAATTCCAGGTATAATTCTAGTAATTTTATTTTCAAGTCTTGCTATTGGATTACACCAAGCCTTTGCATATGGACAATTTCTTCAAATGCCAATTAGGGTGACACATAGTCCAACCATATGTGCAATAGAACCACAACCAGATACAAAATTTCCAACATTAGGAAAACAATTGTCAGATGAAACAGAATATGCAGTGATGGATTGGAAGAACAAATTAAACGACGGTCTTGGGAAACATCCAGTTTGGAATATTAATTTAATCAAAGTTCCAGTGAATCAACAAAGAGGATTTAATTATACAAAATGTGATATCACCATACACTATTTACCACAACCAGAAAAAACCTCAAATGGTTTTATTGCAACAGGGGTAACAATTCCAAACTTTGAAACAGGCAAGACAAATATTGAAATCTATTATTTAGACATCCAACCAAACTGGGAACAAGTTGAATGGACCCAAAACAATCAGATGTATTACATCTATGTCGACAAGCCATACTACACCGGACTAGTTGCCACAACCACCCAGCTTGATTCAACCATACGACATGAGATAGGACACTCGTTAGGACTTGGCCATTATATCGTACCAAATGGAGAACTACAGGACATAATCAACGGAATGGAGGACATGCCATCAATTATGATAGATACAGTAACAGTTTTGGGCGTAAAGCATTTTGATATTACCCTGCTAGATGTTGCCCAAATCAAATCAATCTATGGCAATGGAGGATTTGATAATCAAGTCATGCCAAAATTTGGATATCAAAGAGTTCATCAATTGAGTCTAGACAAGCAATCCTTCCTACCAGATGAATCCATAACATTACATACAAACACAGATAGTTTCAGTGACAAATCATTTGCAGAAATTCTAGTAGTTGATGCTGACAACCACCTAATCGGAAACTTTGGAATTTCAAAATTAAATTCTACCATACCATTGAACTACCCATATGAAAATAACAAAAAGTATTGGGTGGAATTACTCAATCCAATTACAGGAGACTTTGATTACGCCGGATTTACCATAGGAAAACAAAGTTTGCAAGTATCATTACCTGTACAGACAACTCAAACACCAATCCAGATTCCCAATTGGGTCAAGACCAACGCGGGTTGGTGGGCAAAGGGTTCTGTGACAGATAATGATTTTATCAGTGCCATTCAATACATGATAAAACAAGGAATAATGCATGTACCATCAACTCAATCAAGTACCGCTCATTCAAGTTACATTCCCAAATGGATCAAGACTAATGCAGGTTTGTGGGCAAACGGTACAATATCAGATAGTGATTTTATCAAGACTTTACAATATTTGATAAATAATGGAATTATCCAGATTTAATAGAAAATTAGACCTAGTCACAAAGGATTAGAGATAATTTGTATAAAGTTAAATTGCAATATTTTTAATGATATTCAATGTCCGAATTAATCCACTATCAAATTCAACAACTAGTTGACAATGGACAAACAGTGCAACTAACACTTGCAGAAGATGTCCAGACAGAGCCAGTTTCACAAAAACAACTCATGCTTGATGCAATAAATCAAAAACTAGACCCAGAATTAAGAGACCAGATTGCGCCATTTATCGAGGCAATACTTCAGGCCCAGCCCACAATTGCAATCAAGAGCTATGCACAAACTTCCATCATAATCACAATGCCAAAGCGAAGATATGAAAGAATGGGCAGCCCTGCAGTCGGTCAGAGACTTGAAATCAACATAAAAAAGATCTAGACTAGTTTTTCAATATCAGGAATGGTTTCAAGTGGCAAAGAGCATGCAAAGTCTTTACAGACATAGACCTTTGTTTTGGAATCATTGTATTCCTTTCCTGCAAAAAATTGCAAGTGCTGTAGACTCTCAAGGTCTTGTTTGTTAGATACAATAACAAGAATTGCCTCTGGAATGAATTTTTTTGATAAATAGTCTTTGACTTCAGAATTTATTGGATTTATCACAGTAATTTCAAGAGGCTTTTTCAGGTATGAATATACAACATTTAGTAATTGCCCAAATCCAAACGGGTTTTCTGCAGCAACCACAGAGAGTGACTCCATCACTTTGATGGATACATCAAGATATTTTTTGTCCTGTGTGATGTGATATAGTCTCAACATTACACCTGCAGCAACTGAATTTCCAGACGGCAATGACAAGTCATAGATGTTCTTTGTTCTAATGATTAGTTTCTCGTGGTTGTCAGCAGTAAAGAAAAAGTTCTTGGAAGATTCATCCCAGAAATGGTCCAGCAGATAATCTGCATAATATACAGCAAGATCAAGATATTTTTTAGAAGGCCTAGTCTCAAAATAATCAAGCAGTGCAGATACAAAATAGGAATAATCGTCCAAATATGCCCTAAGTTTTGCCTGACCGTCTTTGTATGTATGAAGCAACTCTCCATCTTTTGTTAATTTATTTTCAATAAATTCAATGCAATTTTGGGCAGACTTGATAAAGTCAGGTTCTCCAGTTACACGATACCCCTTGACAAAGGCAGATACCATAAGCGAGTTCCAGCTAGTCATGATTTTATCATCTCTTCCAGGTGCAACTCTCTTTTGTCTGATTGCAAAGAGTTTTTCTTTAGATTGTTTTAGGATTTGAATTACTTCTGATTCGGACTTGCCAAAATGAAACGCTACAGAAGACAAGTTTATTCCATTATACAAAATGGTATGCCCCTCAAAGTTTCCCCCATCTGTAACATCATAGTATAGACAAAAGACATCTGCATCTTTTCCCAGAATATTTTCAATTTCTTTTTTCTTCCAGACATAGAACTTTCCTTCTTCACCCTCAGAGTCAGCATCTTGTGCAGAGTAAAATCCCCCTTCAGGTGAGGTCATCTCGCGTATTACATAGCGTAATGTATCCTGTATCACCTCAAGATATCGCAGGTCTTTTGATATCTGATATGCTTCAGCATAAACAGGAGGTAATAGTGCATTATCATAGAGCATCTTTTCAAAGTGAGGCACTAGCCATCTAGCATCAGTAGAATATCTGTGAAATCCTCCCCCTAGTTGATCATACAATCCGCCATTTGCCATTTTACTCAAAGTTTTTAAGACAAATTCTTGGAATTTTGCAATCCCAGATAATTTGGAATAACGCAGCATAAATGAAAGATTTGATGCATTTGGAAATTTTGGTGCTTGTCCAAATCCTCCATTTGTCATATCAACTATAGATAAAAGATTAACAGCTGCTTCATCTAGAATTGATTTTTCAAGTTTAGAGTCATGTGATACAGATTCAGTCTTTTGTAGAGTATTGACAAAATTTTCTGCCGCCTGGTTGACATCCGCAGGTTTTTCTTTCCAGGCCTGGGCAAGTTGTCGAACTAGACTTCCAAATCCGGGTCGTCCATAGTTATCTAGTGGTGGAAAATATGTGCCAACATAGAATGGTCTTTGGTCAGGCGTTAGAAATACACTTAGAGGCCATCCTCCCTGTCCAGTTGTTAATTGACAGACTTTTTGATAAATGTCATCAATGTCAGGTCTTTCTTCTCGGTCTACTTTGATATTGACAAAAAATTCATTCATCACTTTTGCAATCTCTTCGTTTTCAAATGATTCATGAGCCATAACATGACACCAATGACACGCGCTATATCCGACACTAAGAAAGATGGGTTTGTTTTCTTGTTTTGCTTTGTTTAATGCCTCTTCTCCCCAAGAATACCATTGTACAGGATTGTAAGCATGTTGTAAAAGATAAGGACTGGATTCTTTAATCAAATTATTTGGCTGCATAGATCATACAAGAAAATTACAGTATTTGTATTGATCTCTTTAACAGAAAGGATAATCTTACCACCTCAAAGACTAGAAACAATTAATGAAATTCATAGTATCTTTATTGATTTTAGCAATTTTGGGATTGTACATTTCGCATTCAGAGCAAGCATTTGCACAGCAGAGTGCATGTCAGCCTCAAACAGTTTGTGTACATCCTGGCGATATGCTCAAGTATTCTATTACGTTAAATTCTGCCAACAGTACTCAGACTTTTAATTTTGGAGATATGATAGATGCAAGTCATATTAGAGTTATAGAACAAGATCAGATTGGAAACAGCATCCAAAATTACACCATGATCCTCAATCTAAATACAGGATACGAGAGTGGCGAACAAGATTCAACAATCACACATCCATTTCTTCAAGTACTTGCCTCTCCAATGGACTATAACAAATCAGACACTTCAATAGCACAAGCAACAACAGACTTCAATGGTTTCAATAGAACGTCATTGGTAGAGTTTCATCCAAGCGGTAGCACCACTTCGAAAACAGAGTATGATACAGAAACAGGAATTTTACTAGATGAGCAAGCTACATCTCTTGTTACAATTGGAAAAAGAATGCAGATTGTTGATATCTCAAACACATTAGTTGATACCAATATAATAAATTCAGATTCATCTGGAAATCAAGCTTTGACAAACACTATCTCCATACCAAGCTGGGTGAAAAACAATGCCAAGTATTGGAATGATGATTCAATTGATGACACCGCATTTGCTCAAGGAATACAGTATATGATAAAACAAGGAATGATCACCATACCTCCAGTACAAAGCGGCCAAGCAAGTCCCGGAGTGACCATACCAAAATGGGTTAAACAAGATGCAGGATTTTGGGCAGATGGACAGATTTCAGATAGGGATTTTGTTAAAGGCGTACAATGGTTGATAACCAATGGAATTATCCAAGTAAACTAACTTTTTCTAGGTTGAGTTAAATAAAACTTGAAAATGGTTCAGTTATGAATTGTAAGCGATGTCACCATACAATTGATGCACATATGCCGTCACAGGAGAGTAGGTCGCTTACAAAATTTGGCAAATGTTTGATAAAGACTTGCTCTTGTAAACAATTTGTCGAACCTATAGAAGAAATAGATGATGAATTGGTCTAGTTATTTTTATTTTGCTTGAATTCCCACATTATCTGAAACAGATATGGATTTTTGATTAGCTAGTTTTGCACTTGTATTATTAGTTGTACTTGCAGCAGTATTATTCATATGGGATACATGAATTGATACAGTAGAGTTCATTCCCAAGTTTTCTGGGCTTTGACCAATCTTGGAAACAGATGTGGCATTATTTTTAACAGACTGAGTTACTATAGTTGTATTAACCCCTAGATTTTGAGAACTTGGAACTGTAGGTATAGTAGACTTTGTTTGATTTACACTAGTTGCATTAACAGGAGTTGTAGTTATAGTATTTTGTACCACAAGAGCAGGTGGCGGCGGAGAAATCAATTTTGGCGGAGTTAATGTAATCTGATTAATATTTTCGGATGACATTGTAGGAGAATAACTTGGGCCAAGTATCTGTTGCATGTTATCATCAAATGAGGAAGTGAATGTAAGTATCTTTACTTGCTGGTCCACATTTGCTGTAGAATATCTTGCAGAATCATTTGTTGCTGCACCAAGCGAAGAGTCTAGTGTTTGAGGAGAAAGTCTTGCACCAACAGGCATTCCAGTATTAAACGAGACAATGTTATACCCACTGGTAGGGGTCATTGCATATACCTCTGCAAGAGAAACTGAAAGGGTATTGTTTTTCGTTGACGTATCAAAGATTAAGACTTGACCTTTCTGACCTTGGTAATTTGGAGTATATTGTTTTTTTAGTTGTACTGCATCATCAAAGTTGTTTGCTGTACCCAAAAGCTGAATCTTAGCACCCACTGGCTGAGTATAATCAAATGCAACTATTGTGTAGCCATTTTTTGGGGTCATGGCATCAATCTCTTGTTTTGCCATGATATCTCCTGAAAAATGATAATTGCTACCTAGTTCCAATACAAGTAATCCTATGAGAACAAGTGATACAGATATCACTATCATGGTATACCCAACTTTTCTGTAATTATGAGGATTCTTGTCTTTTACGACTGGCTTTGAGCTATCCGATGGCTCATCAGAATGAGACATTTGAAACCCAACAATGGGCGGTGGAATTTAATCTTTTATTGTCATCATACACAGAGCGGCAAACCAAAGATTGGAAAGCATAATCCTATTTCTTGGATTGATCCATTTTGAAGATCTGTACTGTTAACAGATCTAATGCTTTTTTGAGATGTTCAAATTCGTCAACAAAGTGTTTTTGATTTTCTACAATCACTGAAATAACACCCATTAATGCTTTGGTATCACGGTCAGAAGATGAAGCCTCTAGTGCATTAACTTTAGACATTAACACATCTAGTTCTTTTTTAATTTCAGTGCCATGATGCTTGGTTTTGTCCAACAGTTTGGTTTTGGATTATAGAATATATGAACATATTAAAATCAAAGAACATCAGATGACTATCATGATTGAAGAAAAGCTAGAATCGCTTGGAATTTTGCTTCCCACACCGCCAAAGCCTGCTGGGTCGTACATCCCAGTTGTGAGGACTGGAAATCTAGTCTTTGTCTCAGGACAGATTCCAATGAAAGATGGTCAGGTGCAATTCAAAGGCCAAGTTCCTACAACCATTTCTGTTGAAGATGCTCAAAAAGCTGCAAGATTATGCATAATCAATGTCTTGGCTCAGCTTAAAGTAGAACTTGGAACACTGGACAAAATATCAAGAATTGTCAGAGTGTCAGGATTTGTAAATAGTTCTTCAGAATTTTACGAGCAACCAAAAATAATCAACACTGCATCAGACCTGCTCTTTGAAATTTTTGGTGAAAGAGCAAAACATTCGCGAATTGCAGTAGGAGTTGCAAGTCTGCCTTTAAATTCTGCAGTAGAAATTGATTTAATTGCAGAGACTACTTGAGTTTTGCATTAAACTTTTTAATAAATAATCCAATCTTTTCTTTTGGGATTACTGCTCCACATGCCTTATCATGACCTCCACCTGAACCTCCAAGTTCTGTTGCCAGTTGATTTACTATTCTCCCAAGATGAATCTTACAGGATTTTGCACCACGAACTGATACTGCATAGATGCCAGGTTCCTCTCTGAATTTGTACGCTACTCCAACTTCTTTTCCAGATAATCCCAAGACAAAGTTTACTGCCATGCTTGCACCAGAGTCTTTTACTTCCATATAGGACAAATTTTTCATCTTCTTCATGTTATCTTTTACTTTTTGTATTACACCCGAGATTCTTTCCGCTTGAGTTCTTGCGAATTCAAATGAATTTGGAATTTCATGAGGATATTTTGATTCGCTTAGCTCGTCTACCAAATATAGCAAGTATTCAGGGTCTTTTTGATGACTTGTAATTGTAAATGTAAGAACTGTGGCTTCTAGTAATACAAACTGTCTATCAAATCTCTGTAATTGTGCAGAACCTATTGGTCTGTCTTCCATATAGTCAGTTACTGCAGCACATGCAGCCAAAAAGGAACCATAATCATTTAGTTTTGACTTGAATGCGTTATACACCTGAACTGTAGTACACTCGTTAATTGTATGAATTAGTTTTACTTTCATGGCCTTGATCTTCTTTTTGATAGGTTCTTCGATATCATGATGATCAATGTAGGTAATTGCAACTTTATTTTTTCGAAGTGTTTTCAACAACGTGATAAACTGGTCTTGATTAGATTTACTTAATCCTAGGTCACAGATGTATAGATTCTTTAGTTTCTCATCAGATACTAGTTGTTCAAGTTCACTCATTAATCCAGGATAATCTACAAGTCTGGTTTCTCCACCGAAGGCTTTACGAATTAGTGATGCAGAGCTTATACCGTCAGCATCTTCTTTATGAGACAGACAAACAGTTCTTGTTCTTGCCATGGATTATTGAAGTGATAGAATGCCCTCATTTAAAGCAAAAGAAGAGTAAAACATTCACTATGAAGTATTTGTTATACTAACCAACCAAGATATTCTAATGAGATTTTTTGAGTATATTTTTCTAACAAATGATTTTTCCTAATTACATTCCATCATTTTTTGTATAATTTTTGAGATTCGTTCCATTTGAAATGGTTTTTCTACGATCTCAGTTGTGTTGTGTTTGTAAATATCATTTTTATTCAACACTGCACCAGTAACAAAAACTATCTTTGCATTTGGATTAATACGACTAATTGCATCAAGTCCATAATGCCCGTCATATGCAGGCATGATTACATCCATAAAAACAATATCAGGATGAAGTTTTTCATACAACTCTCCAGCCTCTTTACCATTAATTCCAGTCCCGATTACTTTGATATTATATGTCTGCAGCAACTCTACAAAAGAATCTCTTGCATCAACATCATCTTCTATGACTATGGCATTTACAATAGAATGATCTTCATCATGCATTCTATGTTCTGATTTTTGTGAATTTATTTCAGACATGTCAGATATTTTATGAGTTATCGGGATTTTGGATTGAAGTGATGAGGTTGCTTCAAAAATCATGCGCGATACAGCTTTTCGGATTAAGTCCTGTCTACTACTTTCCTGTTTTATGCAAATCTCATCAATTCGTCTGACCATAGCTTCTGGTAGACTGATTGTAATCGAGTAATGCATCAAGATAGAGATTAATTCTTGAAATTAAAGTAATGTGGAATTTTTTTCTAAAAATTACTTCCATCCCGGTCTAAATGATCATCATGATGATCTTTTTTCACATGGTAAATTGATCGACATTTTTTGATTTATCAGTTTTTCAAAATTCTTTTTTATCTAATTGATCGGTAATCAGTACTAAATTACATTTTAAATTATTATAAGGACATAACTTGAAAACATTTCAAAATTGATTCAAAAACATAGCAGGGTTATAATTAATCCTAAAAAACAGGCTTTGCTTTCTTTAGGCTCATATACGTTTTAAATTCTGCAACTAGTGTCTGATGGCCTTTGACATCTTGCAATACAACACAATACATGTCATAAAATGAGATTCCAAGTAATTGTGACTCTCTGTCAAGTTCAGAAATCTCTTGTAAGACTCTAGGGTCTTTGGTTTCGACTACAAAGTTGTCTACAAGACGCACAAATTCGTCATCCCATTGGCTCATTTCCAATAATTCATTACAAATTTTGCTTTATGGACTATAGTTGTTAGATTTGACTTGCTGCTTAATTTTTTAGCCCCAAAATCGGTATAATTTAATACATATTTTGTGCATTGTTACCCGTGCAAACAAAGAATATCGGTCTTAGAAATATTGAGGTAGCCGATACAAAGATTTCTGCAATTGATGGAATTAACGGCAAACTAATCTATAGAGGATATGACGTTTTAGACCTTGTAAAAAAATCAACCTTTGAGGAGACCTCATGTCTTCTTCTCAACGATGACTTGCCAACCCAAGAGGTTCTTGCATCATTTTCAGAAAACCTAGTAGCATATCGTGAGATTCCAGAAGGATTGGAGAAGACACTAAAAAACATACCAAAGACTGCAAATCCCATGGATGTCTTACAGTCTACAGTTTCTTTGATGGCAGTATATGATAAGGAAAAAACTGATGATAGAACAACAAACTACCATAGAGCAATCGATCTAATTTCAAAGATTCCAATCATAGTTGCATGTTGGGATAGAGTAAGAAATGACAAGGACATCATAGAGCCATCCAAGAAGCTAAACCACGCTGGCAACTTTTTGTATATGATAACTGGAAAGGAACCAGATACAGAAACTGCAAGAATTTTTGATATCTGTTTGATATTACATGCAGAACATAGTTTTAATGCATCGACATTTGCTGCAAGAGAAGTTGCATCAACTCGTGCAAATATGTATGCTGCAGTAAGTGCCGCAGTAGGTGCACTCAGTGGAGAACTTCACGGAGGAGCAAATTTTCAGGTAATGAAGATGTTGTTAGAAATTGGTGCAGAATCCAAAGTCGAACAAGCCATCAAGGAAAAACTTGCAAAAGGTCAAAAAGTAATGGGAATGGGTCATGCAGTATACAAGACATTTGATCCAAGAGCAGAAGTGTTACGTGAGCTATCACGAAGACTTGCTGAAAAGACGGGACAGCCATGGTATGGCATAACAAAGAAAGTTGAAGAAATTACAGAGGGAGAAATGAAGAAAATAAAGAGTTCAGATATTTTCCCCAATGTTGATCTGTATAGTGCATCTGTATATTACATGCTAGGCATTCCAATGGATCTTAACACGCCAATCTTTGCAATATCCCGTGTCTCTGGTTGGACTGCACATATTATAGAAGAGAAATTTGCAGAAGCTGCACCAAAGCCAATGCTATACAGACCAAAGGCAGTATATGTTGGAAAATATTGTGGACCATCAGGATGCGAATACATTTCAATTGAGAAACGTCTAGCTCCAACTAACG
The DNA here is from genome assembly GCA_028867675.1 of Nitrososphaerota archaeon. Taxonomy (GTDB): domain Archaea; phylum Thermoproteota; class Nitrososphaeria; order Nitrososphaerales; family Nitrosopumilaceae; genus Nitrosotalea. Next base: position 24,420 of record JAGWGA010000002.1, read on the forward strand.
CATAGTTTTATCAGAATAAAACAAAATCATTTCAAAATAAAAATACAGAAAAGCAATTAAAAAAATCTAATTTCTATTTGCAAGCCAGTCTTTAGCTTTTGAATCAACATCGTGTCTGTGCAGTACATGGAACACCATCTCGTAAAAAGTAATTCCTCTTTTTTGTGCCTCACCGTCAATCCATTTTAGACCATCAGCAAGTTCTGGATCATACTCTGAAAAATCAACAAGTTCGTCGACCATGTTTGTAAAGAAGGAATTTGCTTCTAACATGATAACAAGTTTTTATTTTTCTTATTCAGGAATATACAGAAAATATATTGACATATTTGGTAAATATGTTGACATGGAACACATCTACTTTTTTGATGGTGATCAAAAAAAGATCTCATGGATAATTGAAAATTCTCAGACAAGATCTGAAGAGAGTAGAATCCATGCAGAATATTTTTACGACAAAGTTACAACGGAACAATCAAAGTATATTGCATTACATGTAGGGATCTTTTGGAGTATTGGAAAATTCATAATAAAAAATGGTGATATTGTAAAGGTGATGTTGGATCTAAAATCAATGTTTGATCGTCTTGTAAAAAATAAATCAACTGATGACGTGTTCATTGAAAGAAGAATGCGATTCATTGATCAAATAATTCAACAGAGAAATCTCGATGTCAGATACCAAATGATAGAACCGGTTCAGAATCAGGCAAACAGGTTGTTATTGTCTAAAAACTAGACCAATATCCATCAAATTTGTGCCTGTGGGGCCTGTAAGTATAAGCCCTCCATACTTTTTAAAAAAATTATAAGAATCATTTTTGTCAAGATATGATTTTATTTTATCCACTTCATAATCAGATTGCCAAATTGCGCCGGCATAGTCAGTGGTTCCATCAATTCCGTCAGTTCCAACGGATGCAACAATTGCATTAATGTTTTTCTTTGCAAGATTGGATACAATGTATAAGACAAGTTCCTGATTTCGTCCTCCCCTACCTTTACCTTTTACAACAACCGTGGGTTCTCCGCCAAAGATTACACAGTCAATTTTTTTATTAGAAAATATTTTTGCAATTTTTATGCCAAGATCTTTTACATTTCCAGACATACAATTCAAAGTATTTGTTGAAAAACCAAGTTCTTTTGAACGATCTTTCATGACGTCAAGACAATTTTTGTTAGTTGAAAGGATCTGATTTGTTATCTTTGGTTTTTTTGGAGTCTCTGGAATCTTTCCCTGCACTCCAAGATCAAAATGTACCAGAACACTTTTTGGAACTGAACTCTCCAAGTGATATTTTTTTAAAATTTTTTCAGCCTCAGAAAAGGTAGTTTTATCACAATATGTAATCCCTGAGGCAATACTTGAGATGTCATCTCCTACAACATCAGACATTACAAGAGATATAGCATCAGACTTTAGCCGTTCCATTAACCTTCCACCCTTGATTTGTGAAAGATGTTTTCGGATGCAGTTAATCTCTTGAATATTTGCACCACATTTTAGCAACAGATCAGTTACTGCCTGTTTTTCTCCAAGCGTTATTCCATCAGGTAATGCCACTAGCGAGGACGAACCTCCAGATATTAGAAATATAACAAAATCTTCGGGGGCGGTTTTTTCAAGAAATCCAATAATATTTTTCCCAGCCATCACACTATTCCCATTTGGAATAGGGTGTCCAGCTTGAATCACTTTGAATTTTTTAGACAGTTTCGTTTTTGTTTTCTTGGGAACTACTAACAGACCACCATCGATTCTAGTAAGTGAAATAATGGATTCAGTCATGGAATATGCAGATTTACCAATTGCAATAACAAACACACGATCATATTTTTTTAGATTGATTTTTTTTCCACTTATTATTAGGTGATCATTTTTTAGGATTTTTTCAATATGGTGTTGTGGCAGTGCAGCTTTAAGACCAGCTTCAATTATTGATAGAACATCTTTTTTTGCCGGAGTTGTAGAAAGTAATTGGAAATTTTTAATCATCGTAATTTGTCATTACTTAACAAGAAGAATTTGCTTAATTTTGAGTCTTTTTATCACATCTTAAGAAAAATTTGATTTAAAGACTGCTTACCTTTGTTACACTTTTTTTATATAGGATATCATACAAGCAATTTTGTACACATGATTCAAAAAAGATACTTTGCCGTCCTAGCAGTATTTGCAATACTAGTAAGTCCAGCTTATGCAGATCAAATTGTAAAACCAACCAGTGCTGGAACAATCAATGTAGGATTTACAACAGATCCTGTTACACCAAATCCGGGGGATTCTACTCAGATCAAGCTTGATTTTATCAACAAACAGACAAATGCATTACAACCTCATGTTGATTACAAAATTGCCGTAATGCAAGGAACAAATCAGGTATTTGGAATACCAATAACCCATACTGCAGAAGGAGCTGTCAGTATTCCATATCAATTCCAAACAGCAGGAACATATCAGATCATAGTCGATGTAGAAGGACTGGTCTTTCAACCAATTCCTCCAGAGACAGTAACCTTTGATCTAAATGTAGGAGGAAGTCCCACTACCGGAACAAACCAGACTAGTGGAACAATCAATATCCCAAGTTGGGTCAAACACAATGCAAAATACTGGCATGATGGATCAATTGATGACTCGACATTTGCTCAAGGGATACAATACATGATAAAACAAGGAATAATTACAATTCCACCAACACAGAGCGGTCAGGCAAAACCAGGAGTGACAATTCCAGTTTGGGTCAAGAACAATGCAGGATATTGGTCTACGGGAGATATCGATGATGCCACATTTGTCAAGGGGATACAATATCTAATTACAGCTGGAATCATTCAGGTATCATAAATTCCCTTTTGCAGACAAGGCAATAGTATAATAATTGTTTCAGGTTTAATTTTTTTATGAATACAGTTAGAATGCCAAAGACAATTAATTTCGGAAAAGATGCCTTGTCCGAAACTCAATATCCAAAAAATGCACTTGTTGTAACCACGGCACCTCCGGATGTTTCAGCAAAGTGGCTTGCAAGAATGAAGATTCAAGATTATATGTTATATGACAAAGTAGAACCAGAACCATCAATTGAAACAGTAAACAAAGTGATGGTAGAATTCAAACCAAAGAATCCATCAGTAATAATTGGTCTTGGCGGGGGAAGTTCACTTGATGTTGCAAAATATGCGGGAATGGAGATGAAGATTCCAAAGATACTCATTCCAACAACATTTGGAACCGGTGCAGAGATGACAACTTATTGTGTACTAAAGTTTGAAGGAAAAAAGAAACTCTTGCAAGATGAGAGATTCTTGGCAGACATGGCAGTAATTGATGCCTATTTCATGGATGGAACTCCAGAAGCAATTGTCAAAAATTCTGTCTGTGACGCATGTGCACAAGCTACAGAAGGATATGACAGTAAACGAGGAAATGAGTTTACCAAGATGTTGTGCAAGTCCGCATTTGATGTACTATATGACGCAATAATGAACAATAAACCAGAAAACTATCCATTTGGTTCAATGCTATCTGGAATAGGTTTTGGAAATGCGTCAACCACATTAGGACATGCCTTGTCCTACGTCTTTTCAAACGAAGGTGTACCACACGGGTATTCATTATCCTCATGCACAACAGTTGCACATAGATTCAACAAATCCATCTTCTATGACAAATTCAAAGAAGTAATTGAAAAATTGAAGTTTGACAAACTACCATTAAAGACACCTTATGAAGAAGCTGCAGATGTGGTAATGACAGACAAGGGACATTTGGATCCAAATCCACTACCTGTAACAAAACAGGATGTTGTCCAGCTTCTAAAAGACATAGTAGACGGAAGACTCTGAGTCTACTTTTTTATATTTATTTTACATAATCACTGTCAAGTATTTTTTCAAATCCAACAACATTCTAACAATATTATTCTTTGAATTTTTAGCAGCTTAACACCAGAAATTAGCAAGTATTTTCACATTATTACTAAACTTAAATATATCAAATATCTGACAGTAGTTGAAAGGTTTCGAAAATGCTAAAGTTTGGAATTCAACAAGGACTTAACGTTGCTAGACTGGGATTAAACGAAGACCAGATTATTACAGCATGTGTTTTAGCAGACAAGACAGGTTATGATTCTATTTGGTATATGGATCATAGTAATGTTCCACAATGGAGTGCAGCTATTGTAAACGATCCATGGGTTATGCTTTCTGCAATAGCCGCAGTTACAAACAAGGTAGAACTTGGAACTTGTGTTACAGATGCAGTAAGAAGACATCCATCAAACATTGCACTTGCATCAATTACACTTGACAGAGTTTCACATGGAAGAGGTACTTTGGGTATCGGTGCAGGAGAGGCACAAAATCTCAAGGAGTTTAAAATCCAATGGGATAAACCAGTAGGAAGATTTGAAGAACAATTACAAGTTATAAAATTACTTTATGAATCATCACCAGAACACAGAGTAAATTTCAAGGGAGAATTTTATCAGTTAGAAGAAGCATGTTTACAAGCAAAAAGCATTCGTAAACCAGGCCCACCGATCTACATGGCAGCAGGCGCACCAAGAACACTTGCATTGTGTGGTAAGTATGGAGATGGATGGATTCCAATTGGCTATACCCCAGAGCTATACGAAGATCATGTTTCCGTAATTAAAAAATCAATGAAAGAAAATGGAAGAACAGATGAGAACTTTAACTATGCAGTTGATATCGACGTATATTTCTCAGACGATGCAGAAGTTGCCTGGGCAAAAATGAAAAATGCTGTTAAGGTTAGCCTATTCAAGCCAGAAGTTCTCAAGGTTCACGGAATCCAAGATATTGCAGGTTTTGATTTCAAAAAGTACTTTACAGAATATTCCATGTCAAACCAAGAATGGATTGTAAAGATGCGAGAAGCATCACAAACGATTCCAGATAGTGTTGCACGCTCATCAATCGGACTTGGCACACCAGATGACATCATTCCAGTCTTTGAGAGATTCATGAAAGCAGGTGTAAACCACTTTATTGTAAGATTCTGGGGTTCTGGATATTTTGCATCAATTGACAAGTTTGGCTCTACTGTGCTAAAGTACTTTAAAGATCAAAACAACCCAAGAAAATAATCTAGCCTCAGACTCGTTAAAAATTAATAATTTTTGGCTTATAGATATCTGAATATAGTCATCTTCTCAGAGTTTGGAAGATCAGAGACCAGAGCAAAGTTATAGAGAGGATATGACTTCTTGTATTCTTTCATAAAGCTCCATGCAACATCGTGTGTCTTAAACTCAGTTCTTATACTATCAATACGAGTCTCTATTCCACAGAGATCATAGATTTTGACCAGATAACGTTGTGGTCTTTTGTGAGGTCTTGCCTTCATTAGCCAAGCAATTGCAAATACAAATACTGCCATCATGATTAATGCAGCGCCAATTTCTTTCAAATATACTGCAAAAAATGCAGGAATTGTATATCCAAAGAGATTGTACACATAGCCTGCAAACCCCAGTACTGCGCCTACTACAACGTCGACTATCAGATTAGAATAATCAAAATTTCTTTTCATATTTGGTATTAGACATACTTGCATTTATCTATTAAAAAGCTACGCAGAAATACATCATTACATCTAACAAGTTTTGTGCAGCTACTAGGAAGATTAGAGATAAAATCAAAAGAAAAGATCGTTGAATTTCTAAATCAACAAGAAACTGGAAGAGTGTCAAGTATCGACAAGGATGGGTTCCCCCAGATAATACCAATGAATTTTGTTTATACAAATGATGCCGTCTACATGCACTCTCATCCAAGAGGCGAGAAACTAGAAAATATTTTAAAAAACCCAAAGGTGGGTTTTGAGGTAGACCATAGCCTTGAATTTTTGCCATCATATTTTTCATCACCTACCGATGCATCACAGGCAGATACACTATACATCAGCGTTGTAATCAAGGGCAAGGCATCACTAGTAACTGACACAAAAGAGAAGGTAATGGCACTCAACGAGTTGATGAAAAAATACCAGCCTGAAGGAGGGTATGAAAAACTCACTCCACATATGGGAGTAGTCGAAGAAGTTGCAATAATCAGGGTAATACCTGTTACAATGCGAGGAAAATACAAGATAGGTCAGCATATGGATAAAAAAACAAGACTAGAGATTGCAAAAAAGATTCTAGAGCGCAATACCGCTACTGCTGAAAACACAGTCAAGATGATGGGGGTTAAAAAGACAAAGAGTGGTCTTGAGATCTCAGAAGAACCTAGTTGGTAAAAATATATCATAACTACCATTGCTTTAAATTTGAAATAAGACAATTTGTTATGTTTGCTAGAAAATCCAATCTATGAGTTAGCATCTGAATTTGTTCCAACTGGCGACCAGCCACAGGCAATAGAACAGCTAGTAGAAGGAGTAAGAAAGAAAAAAGTCCAAACTTTACTAGGTGTGACAGGCAGCGGTAAGACCTTTACTGTTGCAAATGTTGTGGCACGGACTGGAAAAAAGACACTTGTCATTTCACATAACAAGACTTTGGCTGCTCAACTTTATGCAGAGCTAAAACAATTCTTTCCAAAAAACAATGTAGGATATTTTGTATCATACTATGATTACTATCAACCTGAAAGCTACATCCCACAGACTGACACATATATTGAAAAAGACACCCAGATTAATGAAAAAATAGAAAAGCTTCGTCTTGAGGCAACTGCAATGCTATTATCTGGAGAGCCCACAGTTATTGTATCCACAGTATCATGCATCTACTCTCTAGGCTCACCTAGCGAGTGGGAAGAGATGTCAATTACAATAGAAAAAGGAATAGAGATTGGAAGGAGTTCATTGATAAAAAAACTAGTCAATGCAAGATATGATAGAAACGACACTGAGCTTTTAGCTGGAAGATTTCGAATCAAGGGCGATACAATTGATGTCATTCCAGCATATTCAGATTCAATTGTCAGAATTTCCCTATTTGGTGATGAGATAGACAAAATAACAGTTTGTGACCCGGTATCACTTGAAGTAAAAAAACAAGTATCTAAAATCAAAATTTATCCTGCAAAGCACTACCTAGTAGCAGCAGATGTAAGAAAGACCGCGGTCCAGTCAATTAGAGATGAGCTCAAAGACAGACTCAAAGAACTTCCAGAACTTGAAAGACAGAGATTAGAGATGAGAACAAAGTATGACTTGGAAATGATTGAGGAATTAGGATATTGCTCTGGAATTGAGAATTATTCAAGGCACTTTGATGGACGAAAACCTGGTGAGCCTCCGTTTTGTCTTTTAGATTTCTTCGGAGAGGATTTTTTACTTGTAATTGATGAGTCACATGTTACATTGCCACAATTACATGGAATGTATAATGGAGATCATACAAGGAAAAAATCCTTGATTGATTACGGTTTTAGACTTACAAGTGCATTTGATAACAGACCATTAAAGTTTGAGGAATTTGAAAAGTATATCAAAAATACAATTTTTGTATCTGCGACACCTGCAGATTATGAAAAAAGTAAAAGTTCCCAAATTGTAGAACAAGTAGTAAGACCAACAGGTCTTGTAGACCCACAAGTCGAAGTGAGAAAGACAGAAAATCAAATGGATGACCTTATATCTGAAATTAAAAAACGAGTTGACAAAAATCAACGTGTTCTAGTTACTACACTGACAAAAAGAATGGCAGAAGACTTGGCAGAATACCTGTCAAAGAACAAGGTCAGGGTAAGATATCTCCATTCAGAGATTGAAAACTTGCAGAGGACTGAAATTATAAGGCAGCTAAGATTGGGAGAGTTTGATGTCCTAGTAGGCATAAATCTCCTAAGAGAGGGTCTTGACATTCCCGAAGTTGCCCTTGTTGCCATCTTGGATGCAGACAAGGAAGGATTTTTGAGAAATGTTACCAGTTTAATACAGACTTTTGGAAGAGCCGCAAGAAACCTAGAAGGTTCAGTGATCATGTATGCTGATAAAATGACGGAGTCCATGAAAAATGCAATATCAGAGACTGAGAGAAGGAGAAACAAGCAGTTAGAATATAATAAAAAAATGGGAATTACACCTGCATCAATTGTAAAATCCATTCCTCAGCAGACAATAGTTCTAGATGAGACAAAACACATGTCAAAGCATGATTTACAAACACTGGCAATTGAAATTGAAACTACAATGAAGCGTTATGCAGAAGAATTAGATTTTGAAAAAGCAATAGAGTATCGAGATAAATTATCAAAAATACAACGACAATTAAGAAATGAATAACAAATTAATCATCCGTGGTGCAAGGGAGCACAATCTAAAAAACATCAATGTAGACATTCCAAAGAATAAACTAGTTGTAATCACAGGACTTTCAGGCTCTGGAAAATCAACACTTGCCTTTGATACAATATATGCAGAAGGTCAGAGAAGATACGTCGAATCGCTTTCAGCATATGCAAGACAGTTCCTTGAGATGATGAACAAGCCAGATGTCGATTCAATTGAAGGATTATCTCCTGCAATATCAATACAACAAAAAACTACAAGCAAAAATCCAAGGTCTACTGTAGGAACTATAACAGAAATTTACGATTATCTAAGATTATTATATGCACGAATTGGAACACCGCACTGTCCAAGATGTTCTAGAAAAATATCAAATCAATCAGTAGAATCCATTTGTGAATCAATTCTCAAAGAATCAGAAGGAAAAAAGATCCTAATTCTCGCATCACTTGTAAGAAGAAAGAAAGGAACTTATGAAAAATTATTTGAGGATGTAAAAAAACAAGGATATTCAAGAATTAGAGTAGATGGGGAAATAATTGAGATTACAGGAGAGTTTCCAACACTTGACAAACAAAAATGGCACAATATCGAGATTGTAGTTGATAGAGTCAAGGCATCATGGGAGGAAAAAAGTAGACTCTTTGAATCAATCCAGACAGCCCTCAAGGCAGGAAAGGGAGATGTCATGGTTGTCGATACCGAAGAAAAGATTTACTCTCAGAATAATGCATGTCCATTTTGTGGAATATCAATAGGTGAATTGGAGCCCCGAGGTTTCTCGTTTAATTCACCATTTGGAGCATGCAAGACTTGCCACGGATTAGGTGTAAAGATGGAGTTTGAGCCAGATCTACTAATCCCAGACAAGACAAAATCAATCCTAGATGGGGCAATAGTTCCATGGTCAGGCAGATTTTCATCATTTAGAAGACAAACCCTGCGAGATGTGGGGAAAAAATATGGCTTTGATTTGATGACTCCAATTAACAAAATGACTCCAAAACAACTTCAAATCATACTGTACGGAAGTGGGGAGGCGGTAAAATTCTCATACGAGTCTCAATCGACTGACTCCAGATGGGAGTATACCAATACATTTCATGGCGTAATACCAAGCCTTCAGAAAAATTTTGCAGAAACTGATTCAGAATCAAAGAGAGAAGAGCTAAGTAAATTCATGAGGGAGACACCATGTAACACATGTAAGGGTAGAAGACTAAAAGATGAAGCACTCGCTGTATCAATAAATTCATTATCAATAATGGATGTCTGCGACTTGTCAATTGATTCTTGTTATGAATTTTTTAAAAATCTTCAACTAAGCGATACTGAAAAATATATTGCAAAATCCATTTTAAAAGAAGTTCTCTCAAGACTTGAATTTCTAAAAAATGTAGGATTGAACTATCTTACACTTAATCGAGTAAGTTCTACACTTTCAGGAGGAGAAGCTCAAAGAATCAGGCTTGCAACACAAATAGGATCAAACCTCACAGGAGTACTATATGTTCTTGATGAACCTACAATCGGATTACATCAAAGAGACAATGCAAAATTAATAAAAACACTGACAAAGCTTCGCGATTTAGGAAATACAATTTTAGTAGTAGAGCATGATGAAGAGGTAATGCGAAGCTCTGATTGGATTATAGATTTAGGTCCAGGGGCAGGAGTCCACGGAGGAAATGTAGTCTTTGAAGGTACAACGAAGGAAATTTTAAAAAGTGAAAAATCAGTTACTGCAAAATATCTTAAAAATCATGATGCCATCAAGCTTGTCAGAAACAAGCATGAACAAAAAGGAAAGTTGGTTCTAAAAGGCGCAGCAGAAAACAATCTCAAAAATATCGATGTCGAGTTTCCGCTTGGTATGATGATCACTGTAACAGGTGTTTCTGGCTCTGGAAAATCTACCCTGATAAACGATATACTATACAACGCATTAGCTGTGGAAATCTATGGCTCTACGGATAGACCTGGCAGACACAAGGCAATTTTAGGATTAGATGATATTGATAAAGTAATAGGCATAGACCAATCCCCCATAGGGCGTACTCCACGCTCAAATCCTGCCACATATATCGGTGCGTTTACTCCCATTAGAGAATTATATGCAGGAACCGAATTATCAAAAGAGCGAGGTTACACCCCAGGTCAGTTTTCATTCAATGTTGCAGATGGCAGGTGTTTTGCATGTGAGGGAGACGGTGTAAAAAAAATCGAGATGCAGTTTCTTTCCGACGTATACGTAGTATGCGACGAATGTAAGGGCAAGCGATATAATTCTGAAACACTTTCAGTACATTACAAGGACAAGAATATTTCAGATATTCTTGCAATGACAGTAGATGAAGCATTAGAATTTTTTACAAACATTCCTTCAATTCAGAGAAAGCTTCAGACTGTAGCTGACGTGGGTCTTGGATATATCAAACTTGGACAAGCTGCTACTACACTATCTGGTGGAGAAGCCCAACGTGTAAAACTTGCATCTGAATTATCAAAACGAGATACTGGTAGAACGGTTTACATCTTGGATGAACCAACAACTGGACTGCATTTTGCAGATGTTCAAAAATTACTCGAAGTATTAAACAGACTAGTAAAACTTGGAAACACCATAATCATAATAGAGCACAACATGGATGTAATTAAAAATTCAGATTGGATTATTGATTTAGGTCCAGAAGGAGGAGATGGGGGAGGAACAGTTGTTGCAGTTGGAACTCCAGAACAGGTTGCAGAAAATCCAAGAAGCTATACAGGTCAATATCTAAAACGTATTTTAAAAAATGATTCTTGACATATCAAAGGTAACAATTCCATTACATCCTGGCATATACATAATGAAGGATTTGGATGATAAGATACTATACATTGGAAAGGCAAAGAATCTAAAAAACAGAGTCAAGTCATATTTTTTAAAAAATCAAAACTACAAGACTCAAAAACTAGTAGAAAAGATTCGCGATATCGAATTTGTACTAACAGACAATGAGGAAGAGGCATTTTTACTTGAGGCAAATATGATCAAGCGATACAGACCTCCATACAATATTGAACTCAAAGACCAACAAAGATACACATACCTTAGAATTACAAATGAGCAATATCCACGCCTCATGGTAGCCAGGCGTACTAGAACAGGGGAATTTCTGGGTGGAGGTAGGGTTTACGGACCATTTACACGCGGAAGTTCAAAGATGTTATCAATTGGACTACTACGAAAGACGTTTAAGATTAGAATCTGTAAAAAACTTCCAAAAGAGGCATGTCTTGAATATCACCTTGGAAACTGCGAAGCTCCATGTCAATTCAAACAAGCCCAAGAAAATTATGGAAAAAATATCGCAGAATTGGAATCAATTCTCAAAGGCAAGCAAAGATTGGAAGATTTTGTTGGGAAATTAGATTTAGAAATGAAGCAATCTTCAGAGAGTCGTCAGTACGAGCGAGCAAAGGAGATACATGAAACACTACAAAGACTATCCAGTTTACAAATTAAACAAAACATGGAAACTGCAAGAGTTGGCTCTGATGAAGAATATTTTGGAATAAAGATAAAAGATCAGACTGCATATGTGATGAGTTTCAGACTTGCAAATGGAGTAATAAAAGATAGAAACAAATTTTCTTTTGATCTAGTTGGAGACAATTCATTTTCTAGTTTCTTGTCCCAGTATTATGCTACAAACCCAATTCCAAAGCATGTCATAGTAAGTGAAATGCCAGAAAAAAAAGAAATTCTTGAAGAAATACTTTCTCGCAATTTGGGCTTTAAAGTAAATATCGTTGTTCCAATCTCAGGAAAAAGACGAGAAATAATAGATCTCATTATGAGAAATATCTCTCTAGCAATAACAAAAGGTGCAGACCCTGCACTAATTGAACTTCAAGAAAAACTCGGACTAGAAAATCTCCCTAGAAAAATAGAATGCTTTGACATTTCAAACCACGGTGAGGATTATGCGGTAGGTTCCATGTCATGCCTTGTAGATGGAAAACCTCACAAATCAGGATATAGGAAATTTAAGATAAAGACGATAAAAGGAAGAGATGATTTTGCAATGATAAATGAGATAGTCAAAAGGCGCTATTTGAGACTAAAAGAAGAGAAAACAGGCATGCCAGACTTGATTTTAATTGATGGTGGGCGAGGTCAACTAAACGCAGCACTTGGGGCATTACATTCTGTTGGAGTAAAAGTTTCTTGTGTTTCACTTGCAAAAGAAAACGAAGAAGTATATCATCCAAGATTAACAAAACCAATTATAATTCCAAAGAATAATCAGGCATTAAAGATCTTACAACATGCAAGAGATGAAGCTCATAGATTTGGTGTTGCGTATAACAGAGCAATTCGAAAATTTACTTGATACACATTAAATAAATTCATCAAGAGAATTTTCTTTTAATGGCTGTGCATCATATCCCATCTTGGTCAAGTCTGCTGCAAACTCATCTACAAATCCATGTACAGTGTAAATTTTTTCAGGATTGCATCGTTTTACCAAGCTAAGCAATTCATTGTAATCACAATGATCACTTAGTGGAATGGAATAATCATGTCCACGTGCAAATGAAAACCTTGACGATTGTGCCCACCCGCTAAACCCTATCGTTATTGCATCATACTTGGATTTCATATGTTTGATAAACGTATTTCTTCCACTCATGTTTGGTGCAATCATAAGCCACGGTTTTTTATCAAGCAGACCTTTTGATTCTGCTTCTGTATGTCCAAGCGATTCTGTAAGAGGCATTCCAAATTCTCGATACAAGTCATTTACTTTTTTTACTGAATCATGATAGTATGGCTGCCAGTGTGAAAATAGATATGACAGAATCTGTGCTTTACCTAGTTCATATCCTAATAAAATAACAGGCTTGCCCTTGCCATAAAGTTCTGAGATTATCTTATTCACTCTTTTTACAGTATCATCAATTGTTGGAAATACATATTCAGGCATACCAAACGTGCATTCGGTAATCAGAGTTTTACATTTTGGAACCAATGCACCCTTCATAAATCCCCTATCGCGAATAGAAATATCCCCAGTATAGAAAACATCATCAAACAAGAGCCCCTTTGCACCCAGGATATGTCCGGCATCAACCATGGAGAAATTCTCATATTCTTCGACATAGTTGTCAATTGAATAGCCCCTAAGCTTTGCAATCTCTGTTGTCTGCTTTGATGCAATTAGAACACCTTGACCACGTTGGTTATGCAGATGATCTAAATGCGCATGTGAAACAAAACTTATCCCCTTTTCGGTTCCACGTTTCGGATCAAGATTCACGGTTTTATCATCATGTGTCACTACAATACCGTTTGAGGTCATCTTAACTTTAGATTTCAATTTAAAACAAGTAGTCATCAGAGTGGTTATAAATTGCAAGATTGATCGAGTATAACATTTGATGTAATAGACTCTACACCAATCATTACACATCATAAAAATTAGTAAAGTGTTTATTCAGATATGTTTCAAGATAGAACATGCTCAACCTTGCCATCCTGATATCAGGAAGAGGAAGCAATATGGAGAATATTGTAAAATCAATTAAAAAAAATAAAATTCCGGTCAATCCTGTAGTTGTGATTTCAAACAAGTCAGATGCAAAAGGTCTTGAGATTGCAAAAAAACTTGGAGTAAAAACTGAGATTATAGAAAGCAATGGCCTCAAGGGAGGAAATTGGGAGTACGATTCAAAACTTGTTGCAGCATTAGAGAAATACAAGGTCACCCCTCAAAATGGTCTAGTATGCCTTGCAGGGTTTATGAGAATAATGAGTCCAGAGTTTATCAAATATTACAAGGGAAGAATTTTGAATATCCACCCTGCAATATTGCCATCCTTTCCAGGACTCCACTCTCAGAAACAGGCCTTGGATTACGGAGTAAAATATACAGGATGCACAGTTCACTTTGTAGATGAGGGAATAGATACCGGACCTATCATTTTACAGTCAATTGTAAAGGTAAAAGACAACGATACCGAAGAGTCACTCTCAAAGCGAATTTTAAAACAGGAACACAAAATTTATCCAAAAGCTGTCAAGATGTTTGCCAAGGGCAAGATCAAGATATCGGGAAGAAAGACAGTTACATCCTAAGTGTCAGGTCCACCAAAAAAATACACTACAATGAGTTCTTTTTTGTTTCCGTAAAACCTGTGTGGAATTTTTTTCCCAACATAATATGCCACTCCTTCTGAAACAGGATAGTCTTTTTTGTCCACTGAAAGAAATCCGTCGCCTTTTACTACATAGTAAACCTCGTCGCTTTCATGTGGTTCTTGAGTATCGTCTTCACCTGGAGCCAATCTAAGAATTCCCGCTGCCAGATTTTCTTTGTTGATAAACGTATGAAAATATGTATCACTTTTTGCAATTTTTTTTACAAACTCGTTAGTATTATAATCTATTTTCAATAATTTGCATACAAATTGGTACTTAATGATTTTAACTATAACGTTTGCAATTCAGTCTCATCAGATATAAAATCAAGATTCAGACGTGTGTACCGTGTGGTCATGTCTGAAATTACAGGATGGACATACAAATATCTGATACAAGTCTCCATTGATGTCTTTTTTTATTTCAGAAATTAGTTTGTCCATGGCAAGTCCCTTTCTTGGACAATCAACCTCAGGACATGGCATATCATAGTCTAGGATATGGTCTAAACAAAAGTAGCCAATCTTTGAAGAATAGTTTCCTTCCTTAGAGCAACCTTTTTTTTCACATATTTGGACCATAATGAATTGGCAATGGTTATAGGTTTTTTAAACATTAACCCAAAATTATTGTACACTTTTAACTGCCAGTATCATATTTCCGGATATTGTTTTAGTATAGTTAATTATAATGTGTAAAAAATACTAAAACATGGGTGACGGAATAGGCGGTCCTGTAATTAGTTGTCTATCTGGAAATACTTTTGAGATGACAGTTACCCATTTTCGTAAAGACAACAAGGAAGAATATGGTAAAGTTGAGAGAATTACAATTGCCAAAGTAGACAATCCAGACGACCCACAATATGAAGAAAAAACAATCCACGATTTAGAGCGTGCATTAAAGGGCAAATTTGTAACATGTAATGTACAATACAGAGACCCAAAAACGGACATATTGATTTGCAATGTATTCATTCAAAACCATCCAGAATAGCCATATTTTGAAAAAGTACAAACTTTGACAAGAGATATCACGTAATGAAAAAAATATTAAACTTGATTAATACATGATAAGTGGAGAACAAAAGTCATGACAATGAAGCGAGCAATAGAGATGCTAGAAAGATTAGCAAACAACCCCAAAAAGAGAATATCTAATGAACTATTAACAAAGTTTGAACAAGAGTACAAAGAAGGAAAACCTGACACATTTAACAATCTAATAAAACTGATCAGAGAAACTGAATGGTCAGATAGCGGTTATATTCATGACATACTCGAGGAATTACAACCAAGAAAATACCCTCAGCAAAAGAAAAAATGATTTGATGTGTCACATATAGTAAGTCGAATTTCCAAAGATTAAATATCCAAAAAATCATCCATGTTTGTTTGACAGGACAGAAAATAGACGGAATTGCAGTTTCAACTGCTGTTAAAGACAGAGTAAAAGCAGCTGTTAAAGAATTACAAAATTCAAATGTAACACCATGTCTTGCAACAGTCCTAGTAGGGGATGATCCTGCATCTGCAACTTATGTTAAAAACAAGCAAAAAGCATGTGCTGATGTTGGGATCACTACCAAAGATCACAAGCTTCCTGCATCATTTTCTCAAAAAGAAATGAATTCACTAATTGACTTGCTAAATAAAGACGATACTGTTCATGGCATACTGGTACAATTACCATTACCTAACCAATTAGACGAATTTACAACAACATCAAGAATTTCCCCAATAAAAGATGTAGATGGATTAACTCCATACAATATAGGCCTCTTAACATCAGGTAGGGCAATTCTCAAACCTTGTACACCATCGGGAATAATGGAAATGTTTGATTATTACAAAATTTCACTTGAAGGAAAAAATGTGGTCGTAATTAACAGAAGCAATCTAGTTGGAAAACCCCTTTACAATCTAATGCTTGAGAAAAATGCAACAGTTACAACATGTCACTCTAGAACAAAAAATCTCAAAGAACATTGCCTTGCTGCGGACATTATAATTACAGCTATTGGTAACAGAGCAAAGTTTGTTCTTACTGAAGACATGATAAGAGAAGGAGCCATCATAATTGACGTAGGCACTGCAAGATTGGAAGGAAAACTTGTAGGAGATGTTGATTACGACAATGTCATCAAAAAAGCATCATATGTTACTCCTGTTCCAGGAGGTGTAGGACCTATGACCATAGCGATGCTTTTAAAAAACACCGTTACAGCTGCATCAATTAGTAGAGAATTTGTCAAACACGATTGAAAAGGCGAGACTTCGCAAACAGATGTTAGATGCAAGAGATGAACTCTCACTTGATTTTATAAAAATTGCAAGTGGCAGAATTAGAGATAATCTAAGAAAGATTGACTTTTACAGAAATGCAGAATCTACTGGAATATATTATTCAATAGGAAGTGAGGTTCAAACACATGATCTAATACAAGAGTTCTTCAATCAAGGAAAAGAGTTTGCACTTCCAAGGGTAGAAAAAAATGATCTTGTTTTCAAAAAGATTTCAAGTCTATCAGACCTGGAGCCGGGTAGTTTTGGAGTAATGGAGCCAAAGGAAAAATGTGAAACTGTAAAAAATCTAGACGTAGTACTGGTTCCTTCAATTGCACTTACACGTGAAGGATACAGACTAGGATATGGTTTTGGATTTTATGACAGATACCTCCATGGGAAAAAATCAAAAAAGATTGGCATGTCATATGCAAAAAATGTACTCAAGACATTTCCCCATGATAATCACGATGTCAAAATGAACTGTCTAGTTACAGAAGATGCGGTTATTCATGTAAAATAAGACCTTTTTTGCCAATATCAGTTCTATAATACTTGGAAGGCCATGAGATTTTATCCACTCGTGCATACGCATTTTTAATTGCAAACTCTAGAGTATCTCCAACAGCAGTCACCCCAAGCACTCTTCCACCACTTGTTAGAACTTTACCACCTTCTTTTCTAGTTCCAGAATGAAATACTTGAGAATTGGGAGTAGAATCATCAAGGCCTAAGATCTCTTCATTTTTTGGATAAGATTCAGGATATCCTTTAGATGCCAGTATAACACATACTGCACTTTGTTTTTTCCACGAGATTGGAGATAATGTTGAAAGTGTTCCGTCAATGCTTGCCTGGATATAATCAATCAAATCAGAATCCATCCGCATCATTATTGGTTGACATTCAGGGTCTCCCATTCTTGCATTAAATTCTAAAACATATGGCTTGCCATCTTTTAGCATTATTCCAGCATACAAAAATCCCTTGAAAACAATTCCTTCTTTTTTCATAGACGATATGGTTTTTTCTATAACATTTTTTTGAATTTCATTTGCGGTAGCATCATCAATTACAGGGGTAGGAGAATATGTTCCCATCCCACCAGTATTTGGGCCTTTATCATTATCATAAATTCTCTTGTGATCTTGACTTGTTGCCATTTGATATGCAGTGTTTCCATCAGACAGGGCAATAAAAGAGGCTTCAACACCATCAATTCTTTCTTCCAAAATAATATTTGAACCTGCATTACCAAAGTTTTTCTTGACTAGAATTTTATCAATGGCATCAATTACTTCTGAAGAATCATTGCAAACAATAACACCTTTTCCAGCAGCAAGTCCATCTGCTTTTACCACCAGAGGATAATCAACAGATTTTGCATACTCGATTGCTTTTTTTGGATCATCGAATACCTCAAAGCGTGCAGTTAAAATCCCGTTTCTTTTCATGAAATTTTTTGCCCAGATTTTACTTGATTCTAGCTGTGCGGCACTCTTTGTTGGACCAAATATTCTAAGGCCTCTTTTTGTAAACTCGTCAACTATGCCCATTGAGAGAGGAACCTCTGGCCCTACAACTGTTACACAGTTATTCTCTTTTGCAAACGTTGCTAGACCTTCAATATCTTCGGATGATATATCCACATTATGAGAAGTCCCTCCATTTCCAGGAGCAAAATAAATTTTATCCACTTTAGAACTCTGGGCAAGTTTCCAACCAAGAGCATGCTCCCGCCCCCCAGAGCCTACAACTAGAACATTGACCAACGCTTTCGGCTTTTATTACGAGGTATATAATCCAAGATCGGTTTTAGAAATCTTCATTAAAGCAAGTTTCAAACGTATTATATTGATTCAAGTCGATACAACAAAATCAGTTTATCTGTTTACTCATGGTAGAAGAGATTTAGAACAATCTGCAACAGATGCACTAATTGCAAATGGTTTTTCAAAAGACAAGATATTTTCTGCCAAGCCGGATACTGTAGGAAGTGTAGGAGATTACATGGCAATGCTTTGGATGCCACCGACTCCTGATCATATAAAAATACAAAAAATAACAAAGGTAGAAGCAGTAAAACCAGAAGGCATGATAGGACTCTGGAAAGGAGTCTCAAAAGAAGAACTCTTTACCATACCATTAAAGTAGATAGTAACTTTTTTCTAAACAATATCTTGAACCAGAGCTGAGATAAAACTCTCAAACTCGGAATCTTGAAATTTTATTTTTTCAATTTTATCCTGTGCAATTGCAGTCTGAACCGCTTGCAGATGATAACATTGCCTTCCCTTTTCCATTGCATTATAGTAATAATCCTCACATGAGCAATATCCCAAATCCAAGTCAAGCCAGTGCTCATTTTCTTTTCCAACAACAGTCCAGATCTTTCTGTTGCTTGGCTCAAACAGATGAAGTTTCACACCATTTGATGATACAACAGATTCTACATTACCTGACTCTTTCACAAGAATTTAATTGAAAAAGACCCGTATATCTTAGATGGTTAAAACAAGAATAATCCCTTTCCAACCAGCCTTGATTTTAGAAGACGGGCAGAGGTTTCTAGTTGTAACAGATTTGCATATAGGATTTGAGATTGGCATGATCTCAAATGACATCAATGTAAGACCCGAAGGAATGATTGAGGAAATACATACAAATCTTGATGCGTTAATTGAATCTGAAAAACCAGACACTCTAATTCTCTTAGGAGACATAAAATCAGGAATAGATTCCATCTCAAAGATAGAATGGCAGACAGTTCCAATGTTTTTCGAGATTGGAAAAAAGATAAACACCATAGTTATACCAGGAAACCACGATGGTAACTTGGCTCGCCTTGTTCCAGATTATGTTACCATGACAGGTCAGTCAGGCCTAGTAGTTGGAGACATATTACTAACACATGGTCATGCAATGCCATCTGAGAATTTTTCGCATATAGACAAAATAGTGATGGGTCATCTTCACCCAGTATATTTTCAGGAAGGATCGGTCTTGGACGGACAGAGATTATGGGTATCCATCAAGACTGACAAGAGTAAGATATTTCCATCAAATAAGGGAGAACTTGAGATAATCATAGTTCCATCTTTTAACAAGTATTTTTATGCAACATCAAAGAGATATCACAAAAAATCAATCTCGCCCATACTTGAGAGAATAAAGAATAATTGTTCTGCAAAGATTGTAACACTTGACGGGTCCATAATTGGAGACGAGTCAGCACTGGAAAATATAATTTAGTCAGTCTACTTTTTCGTATGACTCTAGTGGCTTCTTTGTAGTATCATTATGTTTTAACCACTCCAATGTTTTTGCAAAAGAATCTGCAAGCTCAGTTGTAATCAACACAGGAATTCCAAGCTCTACCGCTTTTCTTCTAATCTGATATTCATCATAGAGCATACCAACGTATTTTTCGAGTGTAGAAGTACTTGGGACATTTATGATAAAATCAATTTTTCTCTCATATAACAAATCGGCAATGTTTGGTTTTCTTTCAGGCTCACTTATTTTATAGACTACTTCAACATCGCCTATTCTCTTGTCGGATAAAAATTCAGCAGTATGTTCAGTTGCAAGTAATTTGTATCCAAGACTTTTGAGCAACAGTGCAGTCTGGAGCAATTTTTCCTTGTTTTCAGAACCACCCGCACTGATTAGAACAGAGCCCTGTTTTGGAAGAGAATACCCTACCGAAGTTAGACCCTTTGCAAGCGCATCATAGAAACTCTCGCCAAAACATGCTGCCTCTCCAGTTGACTGCATCTCAACTCCCAATACAACATCAGCTCCTTCTAATTGCATAAAGGAAAATTGTGGTACCTTTATTCCATAATTGTGAATTTTTCTCCACCTATCTTTTGCAACATGTGGAAGAGGTTTTCCCAATACTGCACGTGCTGCCAAATTGATTAAATTCATCCTTACAAACTTTGATACAAAAGGCATGGAGCGTGATGCTCTAATGTTCAGTTCTATGACATAGACCTGGTCTTGATTAATTAAAAATTGCAAGTTAAATGGGCCTTTGATTTTAAATGCAACTGCCACTTTTTTGGTGTAATCAAGTATTGTATCAATTACTTTGTTGTTTAGAGTCCATGGAGGAATGCACATCATAGAATCGCCAGAATGTACTCCGGCACCTTCAATATGTTCAATTACTGCACCAATTACTACATTTTCTCCATCACCCACACCATCAACTTCAGCTTCAAGTGAGTTTAGCATGAATTTTGTAATAACTACAGGATAATCAGGTGAAACATTTGTTGCCTCTTCCAGATATTTTTTAAGTTGGGTTTCAGACCAGACTACTTTCATTGCAGCTCCACTTAGGACATATGAAGGCCTGACAAGAACTGGATATCCAACTTTAACTGCAAATTTTTTGGCATCAACAAGACTTGAAAATGCCTGCCAAGGAGGCTGGCGGATGTTTAGATCATCAAGCACCTTACTAAATGTAGAACGGTTCTCTGCCCTATCAATATCTTCAAAAGAAGTTCCAATTATTTTTATTCCATTTTGTGCAAGCTTTGGAGTGAGATTGTTTGCAGTTTGTCCTCCAACAGCTGTAACAATTCCATCAAGTTTTTCAAATTCAGATACATCCAGTACTCGTTCCAACGTCAACTCTTCAAAGTATAATCTATCACAAATATCATAGTCAGTTGATACAGTTTCCGGATTACAATTAATCACCGATACTTCTTTTACTCCGTTTTCTTTTAATCCCCAAACCATGTTTACTGTACCCCAATCAAACTCTACACTGCTACCAATCCTATACGGTCCAGCACCAAGTACTGCAATTTTTTGAGAATCAGATGTGACCTCAAAATCATTTGATTTTCCACCATATGTCAGATACAGATAGTTGGTTTTAGCAGGCCATTCTGCTGCAAGTGTATCAATTCGCTTGACTACAGGCAAGATTCCTTCCTTTTTTCGTATTTTTCTAATTTCTAAATCGTCTTTTCCAACAAGTCTTCCTATTTGCTTGTCAGAAAATCCCAAAATCTTTGCCTCATGAAGGACATTTTTCTCAAGTTCAGAGTCTTTGATTTTTTTTTCAGTATTTACAATATTTTGGATTTTTTCTATAAACCATGGATCGATTGCAGAAAGTTTGTAGATATGCTCTACAGTCATTCCTTGTCGTAGCGCCTCTGCAACATAGTATAAAATTCGGTCATCTGCATGTTGAAGTTTATTTTCAATCTCTTCTACATCGTATTTTTTATCCCCATTACGATTTGCAACTAGGCCATCATTTCCGATTTCAAGCATTCGGATTGATTTTTGTAATGATTCTTCGAAACATCTCCCTACTGCCATTACTTCTCCTACAGATTTCATCGTAGGACCCAAGTTACGGTTTGCAAGCTCAAACTTGCCAAAATCCCATCGCGGGTGTTTGCAGACAATGTAATCTAAAGATGGTTCAAAACAAGCAGTTGTTGTTTTTGTGATACGATTTACAAGTTCAGGCAATGTATATCCCATCACAATTTTTGCTGCCATGTATGCAATTGGATACCCAGTTGCTTTACTTGCAAGAGCTGATGAGCGAGAAAGTCTAGGATTCATTTCAATTGCAACATATTTGTCAGAATTTGGGTCTAGTGCAAACTGGACATTACATTCTCCAACAATTTTGACATGTTTTGCAGCACGTAATGCTGCAGAACGTAATAGTTGATATTCATAATTGTCAAGTGTCTGAGAGGGGGCAACTACAATATTGTCTCCAGTATGCACTCTCATGGATAGAACATTTTCCATGTTACAAATTATCACATTGTTTCCAGTATAGTCTGCCATTACTTCATACTCGATTTGTTTCCAGTGTCCAA
The DNA here is from genome assembly GCA_028867675.1 of Nitrososphaerota archaeon. GTDB lineage: Archaea > Thermoproteota > Nitrososphaeria > Nitrososphaerales > Nitrosopumilaceae > Nitrosotalea. Next base: position 47,037 of record JAGWGA010000002.1, read on the forward strand.
CATATTCTTCGATTAAAACTTGGCCTACAAGACTTGCGTTAAGACCTCGAGATACAATTTCATGTAGTTCGATTTCATTGTGTGCTACACCTCCACCTTTACCACCCAGAGTATATGCAACTCGCACAATTACAGGATAACCTAGTTCGTTTGCAATTTTTTTTGCGTCGTCAAAGTTGTATACAGTCCTGCTTTTGAGAACTGGTACGTTACATGCAATCATGGAATCCTTGAAGAGTTGTCTGTCTTCTGTGGCCTGTATTCCAAGCACCTGAGTTCCAAGTACCTTTACACCATATTTTTTGAGTACTCCGAGCTCATCTAGCTTTACTCCACAGTTGAGTGCCGTTTGGCCTCCAAAGCCAAGCATTAGACCATCTGGTCTTTCTGCCTCTATGATAGATTCCACATATGCAGGATTTACTGGAATAGAGTACACCTTGTCTGCAAATCTTGTATCAGTTTGAATTGTTGCAATGTTTGGATTTACAAGTACACTCTTGATTCCTTCTTCCTGAATGGCTTTGAGACATTGGCTACCGGAGTAGTCGAATTGACGGCCACTTGAAGTGACTTTCGCCTGCTTCTCCGATTTTGATTGCCCCACTGCCAAGAACTAGAATCTTCTTTAACGACTCATCTTTTGGCATTGTCCTCCCCTATGAGTCGTTTGAGTTCTTCAAAAATAAACATGCAATCGAAAGGTCCAGGTGATGCTTCGGGATGAAACTGTACTGCAATTATCTTGTTTTGTTTGTGTTTTATTCCTTCCACTGTTTTGTCATCCGTATTTGTAAACCATAATTTAAAATCAGTATTCTTCAAAGACTCGGGGTCAATACAATATCCATGATTCTGACTTGTGACATAGACTTGATCATTGTCAAGATCAACACAAGATTTGTTTTGCCCTCGATGACCATACTTTAATTTGTAAGTATTTGCGCCTCCTGCAAGTCCCAATATTTGTGCACCAAGACAAATTCCCAATGTGGGAATATTTTTTTCAATCATGCTTTTTGCAGTTTTCATTGTTTCATCACACTTTAGTGGGTCTCCAGGACCATTTGAAAATACAATACCTTTTGGATTATATGATAAAATTTTCTCAACTGAATAATTCCATGGAACTTTAATTACTCTATATCCCAGACTACGAATATTTCGCAATATCGCATTTTTAACTCCAGTATCAATTACTACAATAGATTCAGACTCTGAGCCAAATGTTTGCGGTTCTTTTGTTGATACAGTATTCATAAATTCTTCATCGTTGTATTTTTTTGCTGATGCCAATTTCTTTTTTAATTCCATAATATCTATTGGAGTATCAGATACTGCAAGTGCTGCCATCATAACTCCACTTGTTCGAAGTTTTATCGTAAGTTCCCTTGTATCAATTCCGGAAATTCCTGGAATTTTTTCACCATATAGCCATTCATCAAGTGTAAGGGACAGATTCCAATGACTTGCAGTAAGGGATAATTCATGAACTACTAGCCCCCTTGCCTGTATCCTCTCAGACTCGAAATTCTTTCGTATTCCATCAGAGTCTTTTGCCAGGGGGTCGGGAACACCATAGTTTCCAACAAGAGGATATGTAAGTGTCAAAATCTGTCCACTATAGGAAGGATCAGTAAGTGCTTCAGTATATCCAGTCATACCAGTATTGAATACTGCTTCACCAAAGGCAATGGTAGGATAGCCAAAACCCATTCCTTCAAAAACTGTTCCATCTTCTAAAATCAAAACACCAAACTTGTTCACATGTTTGGCTTTTTTTGTCGGTATCCTTGAAACCCTCTGCATGTGGATTTTGATAGGAATTTAAATTTTATGCCGATCTAAAATTGAAAATCAATTTTTCAAAGAAAATTATTAGAAAATAAAATTTAGAGTGCTTTGAACTGTTCAGTCCACTTGTAGTATGCTCTAATCATTTCCATACTAACACTTGGCTTTCTTCTGGAGACAATTTCCTTAAAGTCAGCTGTTGTGAGTATACGTGGTTGGGACTTTGGCTCACCCAATACCTCTTCTCCAAAGTGTGGAGAATGAAACAAGTCATTTACAACCATCAGTTGTGCAGACTGACAGATATCTTTGACATCTGATGCACTATATCCATCTGCCAATTTTGCAAGTTCAATTGATTTTACTTTATCATCTTTGTGTAATTGAGACGTATATAGATCAAACAGGGCTTCTCTTGCCTCAAGTGATGGAAGTGAGACATAGACTCTCTTGGTAAATCTTCTAAGAAACGGCCAGTCAAGACTCCACGGTTTGTTTGTTGCACCAATGACATAGAGTTTGAGGTCTTTTCCTTTACCGTTGATTCCATCCATCTCAGTTAAGAATTGGTTTTTGACACGAATCTCTCCACCAATCTCACTGTTACGGTTACCAAGAAGTGAATCTACTTCATCAATGAATAGTATAACTGGAAGTCCTTCTTTTTCTGCAAGACCTCTTGCCATCTGGAATAGTTTGGAGACATTTTTCTCGGCTTCACCTAGCCACTTGCTCATCATTGATGCTGCATCTACGTTGATAAAGTAGCCATCAATTTCATTTGCAGTAGCTGCAGCAATGACTGTCTTTCCACATCCCGGTGGACCATAAAGTAAGATGCCTCTTGGCCATCCCAATGGGAAAAGGTCTGGTCGTTTTGCAGGATATACAATTGATTCTCGTAAAGCATTCTTTGCATCATCTAAACCGATAACTTCTTTCCATGTTACGTTTGGTTTTTCCTTCATAATCATAGAATCCATTTCGTTTTTGGTAAGAGATTGTTTTTGTTCTTCAGGAGTTGCCTTCGGGTCTACAGCTGGCTCTAATTCGACGTTGTTCATCTGGAGTGCCTTGATACGATTCTGATATGCTGCAACTCTTTCTTGGTAAACTTTGTTAAGTTTGTTTTCTGGATAAAGTTGGATTAATTTTGCAAGTGATTCAATCGCTCTTTGATAATTTGCAATTGCCATTCCTCTAGCGCCTTGAGAATCAAGTTTTATTGCTTCTGAGGCAAACTTGCTTGCACTATTTTCTAATTCTTGTGGGGCTAGACTCATGATATCATCAACTATATCTCGACTGCTGTTCTTTCAAGGTAATCACTAGTGTTAATTCGTCTAGCAGAATTTGTTAAATTTATTGAACTAACTTCTTGTTTTGGAATTTCAATATTTACAGGGGTCGTTTTTACAGGCACTTTTGGAGAAAGAGTATCTAAAAGTGAAGGAATCTTAAAGTCATCAATCTTGGTTTGAGTTCCCCTTCCAAAGGCTAGATTCTCAGTTACCTCGCCATGAAGTGTCTGAATCTGCTGTAGAGCAAATTCTGCAGACATAACCAAGTCTTCTAGTTCATCTTTAAGACCATTGACAGAGTTCGATGCGTTTAGAATTAGTCCAATAAACTCTTGCAAAAATTCCTTGATATCGCGCTTATCTTGATATTTTGTAAGAAGATATTCAGCCGCCAGCATTACTTGTCGCAGGTCTTTTAGTTCCTCGACAGAAAGTGTCTCAATAAAAGAATCACTTTCATCTTTTCCTTTTTGAGATATCTTTTGTTCTATTTTTGAAGATAATGATTTTATCTTGTCAAGATGACCAGATAAATCAGATTGGCCATCATTCTTTATAAAATTTAACATATCAAGGCCTTACCAGAAATCTAGATTAGGGAACTGCTTGTATATTTTAGAGTCAGCGATCAATTTAGCTTCATCCAAAAGCCTGCTTGAGACTTCATTTGCTTTGCCAAAGTCCAAGTTTGTGCTTGCCAAGTGTGCCGCATCTATGATTATTCCACCTAAAAGTAGTGATAATTCACCTAACTGAAAGTCCATTGCGGGCATTAATGCCAATAGTTTAGATCGAATTGTTCTAACAATAGATATTGTAGGCGATAATACTGTGGGTACATTTCCAAGTCCCACAATACAATCAAGACTTCGTCTTACTTGCCTTAGTGATTCAATAGTATATGCAAGTTCAAGTTCGTATTTGATTTGCTTTTCAAGTGTAGAAAGCGATTGACAGTCTTTGTCCAATCTCCTATAAAGTTCCAAATTATTCTGATTTACATCTTGTCTGTGCTGTACTAGGACATCAAGTAAACCATCTACAATCTCTGTAGAATAGTCAATTCTTGGCTTTATTGTACTTGCTCGTACAAGTTGGCTTTTACTTTCATTTTCAATAACCCATTTTGATTGATTTATCATTCCCAACAAGAGACTAGACTTTGTACTTATACGGGCCTTGTTACGTCAAATCATGTCACTACAGTAACATGAAGAGTGGATACAGCTTAGTATTTTTTCAAAGCTTTGTTCAATGAATTTAGCTATTCACCTTACCTTTCAACTTGATAATTCCAGTTAATGGTAAAAGGGCAAGACCTAGCCGTAAGCCTAGAAGAGTTTGGATTAAGCAAGTATGAGGCGCAAGCCTACGTGGCCTTGATTACAAAGGGAACAATTTCTGCAGGAGAACTTGCATACTACTCGAATCTACCAAGAACCAAGGTTTATCCAACTTTACTTAAACTTGAGAAAAAAAAGATTGCAATCATATCAAAAAGCAAACCAATCATGTGTACAGGAATTGCACCAGAAGATGCTTTTGATGAAATCATTCAAGAACAGATTAACAGAGTAAATGCAATGAATAGTCTTATTACAAAATTAAAGCAACTAAGCGAAGATAGTAAAAAATCACGAGGTTCTGAGGAACAGAGATACTTTCACTTGTCTGCAAATTATGTATTCAAACAGTTACAGACAATGATAGATGGTTCAAAGACATCAATACATGTAGTAATGGATTCGTGGGGACTCAATCTTTTATCGCAGTGTAAGGAAGAACTTCTTCACGCCTTGAGAAAAAACATTGATATCAAAATAGTGATTCCGCCAAGCCTTGTAGGTTCTGAGACTTTTCATGGACTTCCCGCAGGCATCAAGATTAAGACATCAGATATTTCTCAAAATGTATTCATCTTTGACGATTCTGAGATCCTAATGATAAACAGCAATAATGGAAAAGGTGCCATATTTCACTCTACAGACGTTTTGGGAACCAATCAGGTCAAGTCATTTGATCAAATATGGAAAAATGGAATCAAAATTAGCAATTTGGCAGACATGACAAAAAGTGATGCGCAAGAAACACTAAAGGCAATTCAAATTATAACTCAAAACGGATTAGGATATGTACTCAATTCCATGATAAATTCAAAGAGTAAGGGAATAGATATTTTGAATTTCTTAGATAAAAATGGAATTGATTTGGAATCAAAAACATTGGACGAAATAATATCCCTTGTCGATTCTACACTTGATATCACATGTTCTGGAGGTCTAAAATACGAATCCACTTCTAATCACTTTGTAATAGAATCCAAAGTCAATAGTGGTCATTCAATACCATGGGCTTTGTTACTTGAAGGATATCTAAACAAGAAAGGAATCAAGACAAAATTAATCTATAATGATCATGTTCACAATGGCGAACGAATTCATATCAAAGTTGATTCAAAGATTGCCTTGACACCATAGGATACATAACAAATATTTTCATCACCATATCTTATGAGGAGTGTTTAGGCATTTACATATGATAAATAGTTATATGTACTCTATTTGGAAAGTAAATCATGAATAGCAAACTCGTTAAAGCATCAAGTGCTTTGACCTTGTTAGTCCTTATGGCATCAGTTGTGGCAATAAATGCACCAGCTTTTGCACTAAATGGACATGGAACGACAATGGGACGTGGTCCACAGTTTGGTGGAGGAACCGGTATCGGAGCCTCAGGTGGTGCATATTTAACATATCATGACGGCCTAAAAATTAATGGTGCCACATTTGATATCTCACACTATACAACAACAATTAAGACACAAACATTGTATGTAAACAACCCATCAGATATCACAGTAAAGATCTACAACCATCAAGACATCCAAATGATGCAACATGTGATAATATTCCTAGATCTTTATGGCATGGATCCTCAATCATATGAGACCAATACCCATATTGACTGGGATAAGAAATCTGGTACATCAGCGTCAGATCCTAATGGTTTGTTCAAGAGTGTAACTTCATCAGTGAAATACGATGGACATTTAATGTACCTTACATTCCACATAGTTCCAAGTAAAACTATGGACACAAGTAGTCTTATCATAAGAGCATGGGACCTCAACCTTTCACAAAATCAAGTTGTTGTTCTAAATGCAATCAAGATAGGATATCTTCCATATCAATTCTCAAGTGTTGGTCAATAAGGGATCAATACAAACAACAACTTTTCTTTTTCAATTTTTCAAATTTTGTACCTTTATAATATGATGTAATTCATTCCAACCTTGAATGCAGTTAGCAACTGATTTTAACCCAAAAAAGATAGAAGATGAAGTAAAAGTTCAGATATCAAGTATAGATCTAGAGAAATTAATTTTTGAGTCACAAAACAAGACAAAAAAAATTGCATTCATAGAAGGTCCACCGACAATGAATGGAACACCACATGCAGGACATCTTCGTGGAAGAATCATGAAAGATTTATGGTACAGATATGCAACTTTATGTGGTTACAAGGTAATTTTTAATGCAGGATGGGATACCCAAGGGCTTCCAGTTGAATTACAAGTAGAAAAAGAATTGGGAATTTCAGGTAGCAAGTCGCAGGTTTTAGAATCTGCAGGAGTTGAGAAGATAGTTGCAGAATGCAAAAAGATTGTTCACAAATTCAATCTCCAATGGGTTGAAGTTGACAAATTACTTGGCATGTCATTTAATCAACAAAAAGCATATTGGACATACAAGGATGAATATATTGAGCGAGAGTGGAAGTATCTAAAAAAGGCTCACGAAATTGGAATTTTATCAGAATCATACAAGGTAGTAGCATATTGTCCCAGCTGTCAAACCTCACTTAGTCATGCAGAAGTAAATCAAGGATATGACACAGTTGTAGATCCGTCACTTTACTATAAAGTAAAATTGCAAGACGAAGATCTGTATCTAATTGTCTGGACGACAATGCCATTTACTCTAGTTACAGACACAATGGTTGGTCTAAACCCAAATGAAAATTATGTTCAGGTAAAAGTTGCAAACGAGACATGGATTATAGGAGAAAAAAGATTAGAAGAATTCATGAAAGAAGCAAAAATAGAAGATTACACAATTATCAAAACCGTCAAGGGTTCCACATTTGAAGGAAAAAAATACATCCACCCACTACTAGATGAAATTTCAGGACTAGATAAATTTTCAAAATTACCAAAATTCCACATTGCAGTTGCAGAAAATTTTGTTGACATCCAAACAGGTAGTGGACTAGTTCACCTATCCCCCGCAAACGGAGAAGAAGATTTTGAGATTGCGTTAAAAAGAGAAATACCAATTTTCAATCCAATAAATGACGAGGCAAAATTTACAAAAGATGCAGGACTTTATTCTGATTTATTTGTCAGGGATGCAGACGAAAAAATTGTCAATTCACTAAAAGCAAAGGGTGCACTGGTTAAAATTGGAAAGATTAAACACCAATACCCATTATGCTGGAGGTCTCAACACAAGCTTTTGTGGTTAGCAAGAAGAGGATTTTTCTATTTTCTTGACAGATTAGGAGATAAGGCAGTAAAGGCAGCAGAAAGTGTTGAATATTTCTATGAACCGCCACGCAATAGATTTTTGGAGATAATCAAAGACAGACACCCCTGGTGCATCTCAAGGGAACGTATTTGGGGATGTCCCTTACCCATTTGGAATTGTAAAAACTGCAATCATAACAAATGGTTCTTCTCAAGAGACGAGATTGTAAAAACTGCAACTGAACTTCCAGACGGACCAAATTTTGAGCTTCACAAACCGTGGATAGACAACATCGTCATAAATTGTGAAAAGTGTGGCAATAAAATGGAAAGAGAACAATTTGTTCTCGATACTTGGCATAATAGCGGTGCGGCCCCTTATGCATCACTCTCAGATTCAGAGTATAACGAACTGATTCCAGCACTTTTTTTAACAGAGGGAATTGATCAGACTAGAGGATGGGCATACACCCTACTAATAGAAAACGTAATTTTGAATAATGCCCCAATTGCTCCATTCAAATCATTTTTGTTTCAAGGTCATGTACTTGATGCAAATGGAAACAAAATGAGCAAAAGTAAAGGAAATGTAATGGATGCTGCAGAGTTACTTGGAAAATATTCTGTTGATCTGATAAGATTATACTTTATGTGGAAATCAAGTCCAATTGAACCAATTAATTTTAGCACTGATGAACTTGTATCAAGACCATATCAGATTCTAAGCACTTTGTATCACCTTCATTTGTACTTTAAACAAAATAGTGAATACGACAAATATACTAAAACTTACAATATCCAATGGGCAAAAGAAAAAAATCTATTAAAAGAACCAGAGATTTGGGTTTTATCAAAACTTCAAAAATTAATTTCATCAGTAATAGAATCTCAGGACAAGTGCAGATTTCATGAGACTGCAAGAGCAATTGATGATTATCTAATAAATTCTGTAAGTCAGGTATACATTCCAATCACTCGTGAAGAATTATGGGCCGAAGATGAATCTCAAAAAGAGAGAAGATTTGCAATCTATGCAACACTCTCAGAAATACTAAGAACTCTAGACATACTTTTACACCCAATTTGCCCCTTTACCACCCAGTATCTGTATGGAATAATGTTTGCTGAAAAAATCAATATACTTCTCGAAGACTTTCCGGTAGCACAAGTATCTCTTACAAACGACAGAGTTGAGGAAGCATTTGATCTGATGAAAGAATCAGTCTCTGTATCATCTGCAGCTAGAATGAAGGGTAAACTCAAGAGGAGATGGCCATTAAATGATGCAATAATTTGTGTAGAGCCAACTCAAAAAGCAAAATTAGAATCCCTCTCAGAATTATTACTCTCGCAACTCAATGTAGAAAAATACAGCATTATTGAATTACAAAAATCAGAAGGATTGGAACTTGTTTCAAACCTATTGCAAGCAGGATTGCCAATTATTTCCAAGGTAGAATTGGAACGAAAAAAGATAGGTCCAAAGGCAAAACAAGACATGGGAAGATTACTAGACAAGTTTTCTCAGACAGATCCAAGTGTCATTACTGAGAGTCTTTTGAAAAATGGGACATACACTTTTGATCTTGGAGATAATAAAATTGAACTATCAAAAGAAGACTTCATAGTAGGATATTCTGAAAAGGAGGGTTTTGCAATGTCAAATCGGGACTCACTTGTAGTATTTATCAGTACAACCAGAAATCGTGAGATGTTGGCAAGAGGATTGATACGAGATATTGCAAGAAGATTGCAGGTATTAAGAAAAGAGAGAGGATACAATCCAACCGATGTGTTGGATGCAGCATACATTTTAGGCCTAGACGAAGAGTCTCTTGAGATGGCAAAAGAAAAACAATCAGATCTCTCATTCCTAGTCAGAGTCAAAAGAATAGAATTTGAAGACAAGGCCAAAAACTACAAAGATGAGGACCTAGATGGTCAAAAGATTCGAATCTCAGTTGAGTAGTGATTCATCCATTGAATTAAATAATAAAAAATTACATAATATCCCATGACAAAGCAGATAACTCTAGATGGTTGGCTCATATCACACTTTACCATTTTATTAAAAAAGGCATCATCTCATGTTACAAAGACCAAGATACCGCTTGTACTATACCGAAATACTTTAGAGGAAGAGGAAGAAGCATATCAAGAAACAGTCTGTACTATTACTGACGGATACATCATAGTCCAAGTAATAACATCAGGTGGCGGAGTAGTTCCAAGTTTTCAACAGCAGTTTGTCTTTACACTGGATGAATTTCCTTCTTGGCTTATGCGAAAAAGTAAGGATTTGTTCCTACAATGTGTTGACTTGCTAGAAGAACAATTCAGCTAGTCATTTTGCCCCAATTATATCATAAAATTTTATTTTTGTGACAAGGAGCCTTAAAAATATCTAAGATGAATCGGATTTTAGTTTTGGGCCGGGCCAGGCAAGAGGGTGTCATTTGACACTCGGTTCCGACCCAAAACATTCGTATTTTAGTTTTTACGAAACCTGTTGACATTCAAAGATAAAGCATAATTGTATTATGTAGATATTCATTAAAGAAACAATACCTACAAAATCTGTAAAATCACACTTGAAGAATTAACGAATTGATTTGCGATCAAAAATAGATTTGATTGAAGATTTGTGAATTTGAGTGACAAAAAAGACATCAAACAGATTATAAAGACCTTAAAAATGAAAAATCACAATGCGTTTACTTGAATATCAAGCAAAATCTTTGTTTGCAGAGTATGGAATTCCAATTCCAAAGGGAATAACTTCTACAGACATAGAACAGGGCAGAAAGGATGCATCCGTGTTAGGATTTCCATTTGTAATTAAAGCCCAGATGGCAGTTGGTGGAAGAGGAAAGGCAGGAGCAATTCAGAAATGTCAAAACGCAGATGAGTTTGAATTAAAATATCCAGACATAATGCAAAAGGTGGTCAAAGGAGAAAAGACTAGAGCAATTTTACTTGAAAAGATGGCAGATATCAAAAAGGAACTTTATCTATCATTGTTTTTGAACCGTGGCAAAAGATGTTTTACAATAATTGCATCTGCGGAAGGCGGTGTAGAAATCGAATCTGTAAAAAATCAGATAATCCATGAAGTTGGACTTGGAAATGTAGATGCAAAAACTGCAGAAGACGTAGGAAAGCAAATGGGGTTAAAAGACAAGCCATTAACTCAGTTTATAGACATTTTACAAAAGCTAGCAAAAATTACTATAGAAAAAGAAGCAGAACTTGCAGAAATAAACCCACTTGCAATACTAGGAGATGAGTCCGTTGTTGCCTTGGATGGCAAAGTCATCATTGATGACAATGCAATGTTTAGACATGATGAATTAAGAAAATTTCAAGAAATTTCAGAGCTTGAAGAGCGAGCAGAAAAAAGTGGATTTTCACTAGTAGAACTTGATGGAAATATTGCAGTTGTAGGAAACGGTGCAGGTTTGGTCATGTCTACACTTGACATGTTATCAGATAACGGAGGAAAGCCTGCATGCTTTTTGGATGTTGGAGGCGGTGCAACTACTGAGACAGTGTATGAAGCACTGACTTTGATTAGCAAAATGAAAAAAGTAAAAGGAATTCTCGTAAACCTCTATGGAGGAATTGTAAAGACTACCACAGTTGCAACCGCATTTATAAAAGCATATGAAGACAAAGTCCTTGACCTTCCAGTCTTTGCAAGAATGTCAGGTGCAGAAGCAGACAAGTCAAAAGAGATGCTCAAAGGTTCAAGAACAAAGATGTTTGATACAATTGAAGAAGCAATAAATGCAGCAGTAATTGAGATGAATAAAAATGGTTGATCTTTTTGAAATATTAATTGGAAAAGAAGGTGATAAGGATTACCAAAAAAAGCCCGTCATAGTACAAGGGATTACTGGCAAATTTGGCGCATTTCATACTCAACAAATGTTGGCATATGGTACAAACATTGTAGCTGGAGTAACCCCAGGTAAGGGAGGACAAAAACTTGAAGGAGTTCCAATTTATGAGACAATGAATGAAGCGGCATCTGCAACAGGTGCAAAGATCTCAATAATATTTGTACCAGCAAAGTTCTTTCTTTCTGCGGCAGTAGATGCACTTGAAGCAGGTGTCAAATTATTAATTGCAATACCAGAACACGTTCCAATAAAAGATGCATTAACAGTAGTAGAACTTGCAAAGAAAAAAGATGCCATAGTAATTGGTCCAAACACTCCAGGAATAATCATCCCAGGAATAATGAAGATAGGAATCATGCCAGCATCACCATTCAAACCAGGTAGAATTGCAGTCATTTCAAGAAGTGGTACTTTGATGTATGAAACATCACATAATCTATCAGTCGCAAATTTTGGTCAAAGCATATGTTTAGGAATTGGAGGTGACCCAATCAACGGAACCCCATTAATCCAGGCATTTGACATTATACGAAACGGTGCAAATATCGATGGAATAATTGTAGTAGGAGAAATAGGAGGGGATGCTGAAGAGATGCTAGCCCAGCACATTATCGATACTAAATTTGACAAACCAGTAGTTGCATATATTGCAGGAAGGGCAGCTCCAAAAGAAAAGAGAATGGGTCATGCAGGAGCAATAGTATATGGAAATTACGGTTCCGCTGAATCAAAAGTATCTATGTACGCCAAAGCAAACGTACCAGTTGCCAAGAGACCAGCAGAAGTATCCATGCTTCTTGCAGGAAAGCTTGGAAAAGGTAGAATCAAATAGCAGGAAAATGGAGAAATAGAAAATGCCAATCACCGATCCACTAAAAAAATCAATAGCCCAGAAGGCAAGACTTCACTTTAAGGTCTGTTTCTCATGTGGTGCCAAAAATCCAATTAGTGCATCAAGGTGTAGAAAATGTCACAATATTTACCTTAGACTAAAGAACAGAACGTTAGGTATCAAAAAGTAATCAACAATCTCCGCCACATCCACAATTATCATGTGCCATTTTTAATGGATTTTTCGCATCAAATTTTGCTTTTTGATAGTGTGCCACATTTAAGATCCTTTCAGCAACTAGCGGATTTGTTTTTGAATTAGCATCAAGCCAATTTTCTATCTCATTTATTTTGTAAGCATCTCCACTTGATAGAATTTTTTTGAATGCCTCCTTTATCATTTCGTCCTGTTCTCGTGCAAGTGGTCCATTACAATCAATAGATTTTAGTTCATTTAGCAAAACAAGTGTTCTTTCAGAGAGAGGCATAATTATTTAATTCAGAATCAGTATAAGAATTTTCTAAGATCTCTTGATATATGGGGAACTATAAGATTTTTTGAAAATAATTTGTTCATAATTAACTTTAAAAATTATGATGAAATTGCAGGTACAAAATCAGTACGATTAGCAAAAAGCGCATTAAAAATTTCAAAAAAATACAAAGTCAAGATCGTGGTATGTCCGCCTCAACATCTAATGTCAGAGATTGCCAAATTTTCATCAAACGTATTTGCCCAACATCTAGATAACTCAAAGATTGGAAGTTCTACAGGATTTGTCATTCCAGAGATTGTAAAAAAATCAAAAGTCACGGGTTCACTCATTAATCACAGCGAACATAGAATACCATCAAATGAAATCGTGGAGTTAGTAAAAAGACTCAGAGTCCTTAACATGACATCAATAGTTTGTGTTCAAGATGTTAGTGAGGCGCAGAAATATGCCAAGTTAAATCCAGATTTTATTGCAATAGAGCCCCCAGAACTAATAGGCAGTGGAAAAGCAGTCTCTAAGGAAAAGCCAGAGATCATAACAGAATCAGTAAAAGCTGTAAAAAAAGCAAATAACTCTACTCAGTTATTATGCGGTGCAGGAATTGTATCAGGTGAAGACATAGCAAAAGCGCTCGAACTTGGTGCCAAAGGCATACTTGTAGCAAGTGGAATCGTAAAGGCCAAGAATTGGGAAAAAACAATACAAGAATTTGCACTAGCTTTTTCTAAAAAATAATACAAAGCAGATTTTATTTTTGGGATGGATGATATATGATACAATTAATTCCAATTACATGGCATTAGAAAATGACATACTTGAAGAACTAAAGAAGATTAGAGAGGCGGTAACACCAAAAGCTGCGCCACCGGCACCAAAAGGAATCATTGCAGAATTCAAAGAATTTATTGGAAAATCAGGAGTCTTGGGATTAGCAATAGGTTTCATCATGGGAGCAGCAATTGGCAAAGTAGTAACAGCTCTTGTACAAGATCTCATCATGCCAGTCCCTGGAGCACTCATACCAGGAGGAGACTGGCGAAAAGCAGTGATCACGGTTCCAGTAGGAAATGGGATGAGTTTTGGCATAGGAGATTTTGTCGGAGCAATGATAGATTTCGCCATAATTTCTCTAGTTATCTTTCTAATAGCAAAATCTGCAGCAAAGACGGGCTTGAAGTAGCCCTTACCAAATTTTTCTACTTTTTTATTCAAGTAATTAAAGAACACTGAAATATTGAATCATACATTTTATTCGCATAATGCTTCCAAGACTTGAATCAATAAAACAGGCCAGAACGAAGATTGGCATGACTCAACAAAAACTTGCATCACTTACAGGTGTAAGTACGTCAATGATAAATCAGATCGAGTCAGGCAGATGCCAGCCAAGTTATTCTACCGCAAGAAAGATATTTGAGGTCTTGTGGTCACTTGACAGTCAATCATCAACCAAAGCAGGAGATATTTGTAGCAAGGAAGTTGCCAAACTCAAGGCTAATGATTCATTACATGATGCAATAAAAAAAATGCAAGAGTTATCCATTAGTCAAATACCAATCTTTGACGGTCAGGAAGTTGTTGGAGTAATTACAGAAGACGGTATTGTAAAACATATTTTAGATAGTGATGAGACTGAGAGAAAAAAGATCAAATTATCCCAGATAATGGATGCAAGACCCCCAATTGTAGACTATAACACACCAGTCAAGACATTGGTCTCACTAATCCGATATTCAAAATGTGTTCTAGTATCAAAGCAAAGCAAAATTGTTGGAATAATTACTGCGTCAGATACATTAAAGCTTGTAGACTAGTGCGATTTAGGATGAGAGCAGAGCTCTGTCAAAACACCGTGTAATGATTTTGGATGAATGAATGTTATTTTAGTTCCTCTTGAACCAGGTCTTACTTCTCCCAAGAATTTAATTCCACATTCTTTCATTCTATTAACTTCATCATCTATACCATCAGTTTCAAGTGCGATATGATGCAGTCCTTCACCTTTTGTAGTAAGGAATTTTTTAATTGGACTTGTATCCTTGGTTGCCTCCATCAATTCAATTCTAGAGTTGTCAAGATGTAAGATGGCTACTCTGACACCTTCTGATTCTACTATCTCAAATTCTACTTCTTTAACTCCAAGAGCTGTTTGGTATTCTTTTACTGTATCATCAAGATTGTTTACTGCAATAGCAATGTGATCTATTCGCATTTTAGAATGTCTCCTTTGGTTGGTAAATTCCAAAGACTTCTCTGAATGTGTTGCTTATCTCACCTAATGTAGCATAACTTTTTACTGCATCCAAGATGTATGGCATGAGATTTTCATCTTTATCAGTAGCACTTTTCATTTTTCCCAGAGCAGATTCAACTTTAATATTATCACGAGTACTTCGAAGTTCCTTTAGTGCTTGGACCTGCTTTGTTTGAATACTATCATCAATCTTCATGATTTCCGGTTTTTCTTTAGTTGAATCCGTAAATTTGTTAACACCTACAATAACTCTCTCTTCACCGTCAATCTCTTTTTTAAGACGGTAAGCGTTTTGTCTAATCTCGGATTGGAAAAAGCCTCTTTCAATCCCAACAAGAGAGCCCCCCATTTTGTCAATCTTTTTGAGATACTTGTATGCCTCAGCCTCTATTGTATCAGTAAGATTTTCCACATAGTATGAGCCTGCAAGTGGGTCTACTGTTTTTGTAATACCGCTCTCATATCCTACAATTTGTTGAGTCCTCAATGCAATCTTTACTGCGGCTTCAGTTGGCAAAGCTAGTGCTTCATCTTTTGAATTGGTGTGAAGTGATTGACAACCTCCTAGAACTGCTGCCATTGATTGTATAGCAACACGTACAATATTATTATCAGGTTGTTGCGCAGTAAGGGATTCACCACTAGTCTGAACATGGAATTTAAGCTGAATTGATCTTTTGTCTTTTGCATGGAACCGATCCTTTAGTATCTTGGCATAGATTCTTCTTGCAGCTCTGAATTTTGCGATCTCTTCTAAAAATTCACTAGTACAACAGAAGAAGAAAGACAATCTTGGTGCAAAGTTGTCAATTTTTAATCCTCGGTCAACACAAGTCTCAATATATTGAATTGCATTTGCAAGTGTGAATGCAACTTCTTGAACTGCATTACATCCAGCTTCTCTCATGTGGTATCCTGAAATAGAAATTGGATACCATTGAGGAACTTTTTTTGAGCAATATTCAATCATATCGCCAATTAATCTCATTGAAGGACGTGGAGGATAGATGTAGGTGTTTCTTGCAATGTATTCTTTTAGAATATCATTTTGAGTAGTTCCTCTAAGTTGCTTGCTGTCTACTCCTTGTGACTCACCTGTTGCAATGTATAATGCAAGCAATGTTGAAGCCGTAGAATTGATGGTCATCGAAGTACTTACTTTGTCAAGATGAATACCGTCAAAACATTTCATCATGTCTTTAAGCGAAGTAACAGATACTCCAACTTTTCCTACTTCGCCTTCGGCATGTGAATCATCTGCATCATATCCTATCTGAGTTGGTAAATCAAATGCCATTGAAAGACCAGTTTGACCCCTCTCAAGCAAATATTTGAATCGTTGATTGGTCTGCTCAACAGTTCCAAATCCAGTATATTGACGCATAGTCCAGAGTCTGTCTCTGTACATTCCAGGGTGGATTCCTCTAGTGTACGGGTATTTTCCTGGCTCTTCGGTCTTACTTTTTGGTTTTACCGTTGAATCGTAAAAGCGTTTTACTGGAATATTAGAATCAGTCTTGATGGTTTTCATGGAATTATACTATCCCCTTGGATATCTTGTCTGCTGCTTCAAACGGATCGATTTTCTTTGATCGGACTTTTTTAAGATAAGCAGTGTATGATTTACTTGAGTCAAGCATTGTGCTAACTTTAGTTTTGACATTATTTAAAACAATATCTCGTAGTTCAGAATCAAGTCTTGATTCTTCCTCTTTTGTCTTTGTCTTTTGCTTTACCTTCATCAATTCTTGGAGTTTCTTTGCAAAATCAGTAACGCCCTTGTTAGATTTTGCCGAAGTCATCATTACAATAGGATTCTTTTCAGACATCCCTATGAAATCCCGAACAGAATCAAAGAGTTGGTTTGAGCCAGGCAGATCACTTTTGTTAATCAAATAGATATCACCAATCTCTGTAAGTCCCGCTTTTATGGTTTGAATGTTATCACCAGTATTGGGATTAAAAACTACTACTGTAATGTCTACAACTTTTTCAATATCAACTTCTGTCTGACCTGCTCCTACACTTTCTATTATTATGGGATTAAATCCAGCATATTCTAAAATCCGTATACTGTTTCTAAGCGATGTTGATATAGCTCCAGTAGAACCTCTGGATGCCATACTTCTGATATATGTACCAGAGTCTGTTGATTCAGTCATTCTTACTCTGTCACCAAGTATTGCACCCCCAGTAATGTGACTTGTTGGATCTATGGCAAGAACCGCAGTTTTGTAACCAAGTTTGTTCAATTCCATACTGGTACGATTGATCAAAGTACTTTTTCCAGCACCTGCAGGTCCAGTAATTCCTATTTTCATGGCTTTGCCAGAATTTTTGAATATTTTTTTTACTATGGATTTAGCTTCTTTCTCGTTATTTTCTACAATAGATATTGCACGTGCGATAGCCCTTCGATTTCCTTTTTTAAGTTCTCCAACAATATCCATAGAAGAGTCAGATAAGGAATACACAATAAATCTTGTTGTCGAAGAATGTATAAAATACCAAAAATTAGAGTCTGTCTTTTCAAATAATGCCCAATGCTTGGAAAACATTAACAAAATCTTTGGATCGTGTCTGAAAATTGACAGTATAAGATAACCTTAAGTCAAAGTATGACCAACTGAGGTTTAAGAAATGAAGTATGTATCACAATGGTACAGACAAGTTATGGGATTATCGCCTAGAAAGAAAAAGATCCTATTAATCGGTTTATGGTGTATTGCGCCTATTGAGATGGGGATTATCACAGGAGCATTTTATTTAGGAAAGAGATTACACCAGAAAAGTGTCAAATTACCTGTTAGAATTAATTAATGAGTTTTAAAATTATTTCATAGTTTGAAGGAATTTCGTTTTTACTTTGACCCAATAAAGCTTTTAAAAGACAAAGTATAGTTGAAAAATACATGTCACAAAAGGTCCAGACAAAGCGAATCAGAATTCTAGTTTCAAAACTAGGTCTTGACGGTCATGACAGAGGAGCCCTTGTGTTGTGTCGAGCCTTCAGAGATGCAGGAATGGAGGTAATCTACTCGGGATTATTTGCAACGCCAGAAAGAATTGCCCAAATTGTAGAAGATGAAGATATTGACGTCGTAGCATTAAGTCTTCTAAATGGAGCACACCTTACACTATTTCCAAGAGTTGCCAGAGCAATAAAAGACAAAGGAATTAACGATGTCTTAGTAATTGGTGGTGGAGTGATTCCAGAAGACGACAAGCCAGCACTTGAAAAAGGAGGAGTAATGGGAAACTTTGGTCCAGGAACTCCACTTCAATCAATAATTGATTTTATCCAGACTAATCTAACAAAGACTAAGAAAAATTAATTTTATTCAGTAGAATCTGGCCACATCATCTTTCGCATATTCTTACCAACTTTTTCAATAGGATGTGCATCTATCTCTTTCATGTATTTGTCAAACGAATTTTTACCGTTTTTCTGATAGTCAGAAATCCATTCATTGTTAAATGTTCCATCTTGGATCATCTTTAATGCTTTCTTCATTTTTTCTTTAACATCTTTATCCATAACCATTGGGCCTCTTGTCAGCCCACCATATCTTGCAGTTTCACTGACTCTTCTGTACATTCCTGCAATACCATATCTTTGAATCATGTCTACAATTAATTTTAATTCATGTAAAACTTCAAAGTATGCAATCTCTGGTTGATAACCTGCTTCTACCAACGTCTCAAATGCATTCATCACCATGGAAGCTGAACCTCCACAAAGATCTACTTGTTCTCCAAACCAATCAGTCTCCACTTCTTCTTTGAACGTTGTTTCGATTACACCAGCTCTTGTACTTCCCAAGCCCTTTGCAATTCCAAGTGTTCGCTCCCAAGCTTTCTTCGTATAATCTTGGTATACTGCAACAATTGATGGAGTTCCAAATCCTTGCTGGTATGTTTCACGAACCTTAGAACCTGGGCCCTTTGGTGCAACCATTATCACATCAACATCTTTTGGAGCTTCAATCCAGTTCCAATGGATTGCAGCAGCATGTGAAAATGAAAGTGCTTTTCCCGCTTTAAGATGAGATTCAATGTGTTCCTTGTAGACTTTGGCCTGAACCATATCAGGAATTAATACATGAATGATATCGGCCTTATCACATGCCTGTGAAATCGACATTACATGATGACCATCTGCTTGAGCCTTTTTCCAGCTTGCCCCATCTTCTTGTAATCCAACTACAACCTTAAGACCAGAATCTTTGAGATTGTTTGCCTGAGCATGGCCTTGAATACCATATCCAAGTACCGCTATTGTTTGATTTTTAATAAGATCTAAATTTACATCCGCATCTTTCCAACTTTTAGCCATGCATGACACATAAAATCATGGAAATAAAAACTTACTAGAACTAAAAACTGTTTTCATCAGGCCACTCAGATTACAATCTCTTTTCCACAAGTCACACATTTAACTACAGTTTCATCAGCCTGAATCCTATCAAACTTTTTTGAACCACAATTAGGACATATTGGGCACGCCCTGATTTTTTCCACGAGTTATTAATTCATCCCACAGAGATATTATTTTCCATCACTACATCATTACAAGTAAAAAACAGCATTTATCTAAAAGATTTTTAATGAATTTACCATGAGCGGGTTTATCAATTTTTCAGAAGATGATGAAGATACCAATCTAGAATATCTTTACAACATAGGATTATCTCATGAAAAACGAGGCAGTCCCCATGACGCCATATTTTATTTTCAGAAAGTTCTTGAAGTCGAACCGGATCACATTAATTCACTTGCACATAAGGGAAATGCATTAGGAAAACTTGGGAAATACGATCAGGCAATTAGTTGTTATGACATAGTCTTGAAATTCAAATCAGATTACACAACATGTATTTTAAACAAAGGACTTGCTCTGCATTACCTTGGAAGATTTGACCAAGCTCTATCTTGTTATGACAAAATTTTACAGAAAACTCCAAATGATTCTAGTGCGTTATACCACAAGGCTTGTACAAAATCACTTCAAAAGGATATCGAACAAGCTTTAGAGTTACTAGAGAAAGCAATACTTATAGATTCAGAATATGCAGTGAAAGCTTCTCAAGATAAGGATTTTGAAATATTAAGAAACAATACAAAATTCAAGGCTCTGACTGCCTAGATAATCCAATAGAAAAAAATACCATTACAGAAATCATCAGGTAATGAACGTTGGAATTATAGGCACAGGTCTTCTTGGAAGTGCAATTGCCAAGCGTTTGGCATCATCAGGACATAGTGTTTTAGTATACAATAGAACTAGGCAAAAAGCAGAATCTCTAAAAAAATTTGAAATTCAAGTTGTTGATTCCCCAAAGGAACTTGCAAGCAAATGTGAATTAGTGATAACCATACTAAAAGATGTACCAGTTATCGAACAGATGGCGTTTGGAGAAAATGGAATAGTTCATGGAAAACATGATGGATTAATCGTTGCAGATATGAGTACGATTAGCCCCATTTCATCAAAAAATATTGCTAAGAAATTTACAGATAAGGGAATCTCGATGATTGATACTCCAGTAATGGGAGGACCTAGTTTAGCAGAAAAAGGGCAGATGGTAGTAATGGTAGGAGGTAAAAATGAGACATATCAAAAGTGTAAAACAGTATTTGATGCAATTGGAGAGAAAACATTTCTTTTGGGAGAAAACGGTTCAGGTCACGCAATGAAGCTTGCAATGAACTCCCAGATTGCAATTCTTGCTCTTTCATTATCTGAAGGCATAATACTTGCAAAAAGATCAGGATTAGATCCACTTACATTTCTCAAAGTTCTAAATTCGACATATTTTAAGACAGGAATGAGCATCAACAAAGGCCCAAAGATGGCAAGAGGAGATTTTGAACCTAGTTTCTTTCTTAAAATGATGCAAAAAGATCTTGATGAGATAGAATTTACGGCTGGAAAAGTAAATGCAAATATGCCAATGACTAAGCTTGCAAATAAAATTTATCAAAAAGCAATCAAGGAAGGATTTGGAGATATAGATTATACAGGAATTTTGTCATATCTTGAAAAATCAAAATAATCTATAGCTCTTCAGGCGGCTTAATCTTTCTAAAACTAAAAAACATCCCAATATCATATACAATTTTTAAAACACCTCCAAAGACAAATGGTGCAGAAAGTGACAATGTCTGAATCAAAACTCCACTAAGGGACGGACTAATTGCTTGAGTGATATTTCTGGAGGTATTAGTTATGGCAGCTGCCGGAATTCGCTCATTTTCACTTACTACTCCCATAAGATACGATTGTCTAGTTGGAACATCCATCTGGGAAAGACTCATCCTTGCAAAATATATTGAAATTGCAATTGAGAAAGTTGGTGCAAATGCAAGAATAATCATCAAAATATTGGACGGAATATGAGTAAAGACCATCGTATTTACCAGACCTATTTTTGAAGCAATTTTCGTAGACGCCATGAATGATATGGCTGTCAATACTCCAGCAATTGCAAATATGTAGGATAGAGTAGACAGATCTGCTCCAAATCTTGTATAAAACCAGTAAGATACAATGCTTTGGATAACAAAACCACCGCCAAAAGAATCAACTGCGAAAAGTGAAGACATTTTTGTTATAATACTGCGAGATTTTGGAGAAAGTTCTTTTATTGAAAAACTAGATTTTGTTATCATGTCTTTTACTTCAATATTTTTTGAAAGTGCAAGATAAATTACAAGTACAACAATTGCACAAGATGCATAAATTAAAAATAGAGATTTTATTGCACCAATTTGATCAAGTCCATAATGCTGTTGTAAAATGGAAGGCAATCCTGAGAGTAAAACTCCTGCAGACATTGCAAAAGTTCCAACAGTATTGTAAATTGCAAATATAGAATTTCTCTTTTTAACATCACTCACAGTTTTAGGTAATAATGCCTGCTCCAAAGAAAGAAATGCACCTACCTCAGAACCTGTGACGTTTATGGTTCCAACAAGTGCAGCAATTACAAGTGCAACATAATTATCTGTTACAAAAAATATCATAGATGACATTATCATCAAAACTGCAAACAAGACAAGAATTTTTCTCCTACCAATCCTGTCAGCATAGACACTAGAAAAAATATTAAAAAATACACTGTTTACCAGAGTAGCAGTAAGAACTATACCAATTGAAATATCACCAAATCCAATTAGTTTCAGATAGATTGCAAGAATTATGCTAAGAAACCCGTAAGAAAATGTTCTAACTATTCTTGCTCCAAGTAAGAGCTTGCCATCTCGTGAAACCCAGTCTAGGCTCATTATTTGCCAAGTCTTGCTTTATGCAGTTCAATATCAGTGGCCTCTACCTTTTTGAAGAGAGGTGAGACAGGACCTATCTTATGGCCCTCTTTTATTTCAATTTTAGAAATAGAACTCCATGACTGATCTGATACATTGCCACTCATTCCAAGCTGTTCCCATATTTTCTGAGAAGATTCAGGTAAAAATGGACAGAGTGAGAGTGCCAAGCTTTTGACTGCGTTTACAGAAATGAATACACAATTGTTTGCACCAGCACCACCTTTCC
This sequence comes from Nitrososphaerota archaeon, assembly GCA_028867675.1. GTDB lineage: Archaea > Thermoproteota > Nitrososphaeria > Nitrososphaerales > Nitrosopumilaceae > Nitrosotalea. The sequence goes on from JAGWGA010000002.1 coordinate 69,696, forward strand.
ATGGCTCTTTTTTCTGAAAATACTGATTAAAGTGGGCTGAAAACTCTATTATTTTTTTTAATGCTTTATCAAGACTGTTATCTTCCATCAGAGGTGAAAGTTCACTTGAGAAATTATTTATTTTATCTTGTGTTTCTTTATCATTTACATCAAATTCATTTGTCGGTGGTACAACTCCTGATAAGCTTTTTTGTGTGAATCCAAGTGCTCGATTTACAAAATTTCCAATATTTCCAATCAATTCTGAATTGATTCTTGATGCAAATTCGTCCCAATCAAAATTAAGATCATCCTGACTATATGGTGTAATTAACGCAAGGTAAAATCTTAGATAATCTGCAGGATAAATTGAAATAAAGTCTTTTAGACCAATATACCAATTACGGCTCTTGGATATTTTTTTAGATTGTAGCATCAAGTGACCACGTGTCGGGATATAATCAGGTAGTTTGAATTCATTTTGTATCCCAATTCTCATTGCAGGCAAAAACAGATAGTGATGATACACAATATCTTTTCCAATGAAATGATAAATGTCTGCAGAGTTCCAAAATTCTTTTCCATCAATACCTTTGTCATTTAGAAATTTCATTGCAGTAGAAATGTAAGCAAGGTGATTGTCAAACCAACCATAGAATACCTGTCCTTTTGCTGCTTCAAGAGGAATTGGAACTCCCCAATTCATATCCCTTGTAATATCCCAGTCAACTAGACCTGCTTTTATCCAATTTTGTACGTATTTTTTGACGTCCTTTTGTAGATGAGAGTCTGCCTCCAACCATTGGTTTAATTCATTAACAAAATTGGTTAGTTTGAAAAAATAGTGTTTTGTTTTTTCTTTAGTTGGAGGGGTTTTACATATAGAACATTTTGGATCTTCAATCTCTTCTGGAACCCTTCCACACTTTTCACATAAATCAGAATACTGATCTTCAGCCTTGCAATATGGACATCTTCCTAGAACATATCTGTCAGGCAGAAATTTTTTATCTATAGTACAATAGAATTGTATAATCTCTTTTTCATAAATATGGCCATTTGCCTGTAACTTTTTAAAAACTTCTTGGACAAATTTTATATTTTCAGGAGAACTTGTTCTGTAAAAAAAATCAAATCCTATACCAAATGAATCAAAATCTTCATAGTCACGTTTATTCCATACTTTAACATATTCTTCAGGAGTCTTGTTCTCTTTTTCTGCTTGGATTAAAATTGGTGTGCCAAAATCGTCAGAGGCACAAAAGTAATACACTTCAACCCCATTTAGTTTTAGAAATCTTTTGGTAATATCAGCAGGCAAGTATGTAGATGCCACATGGCCAAGATGAATTTCTCCGTTAGCATAAGGTAATGCACTTGTAATAATCGCCCTTTTCATTATCAGAGTAAAGTTCGTGTGTGATTTAAGCTATGCCCAGCTTTGGCCGTATTTTATCTGAGCTATAGTTGGTTTGTCCATGTTAACATTCATGGATTTTAGTGCATCCACTGCAATCTGTTTGTCGATTTCTGCAGGAACTGTAATCACATTCTTTCCAATTTTTTTGTGATTCTTTGCAATGTAAATCATTGAGAGCAATTGATTTGAAAATGATTGTGCCATGACTTCTGGTGGATGGCCTTCAGCTGCAACAAGATTTGCAATCCTTCCCTTTCCAATAAGATACACTTTCTTACCATTCTTGAGAATACATTCATCAAGGTTAGGTCTCACTTCTCTTACGGATTTGGATTCTGTAAGTAAGAATTTTGCATCAACCTCAACATCAAAGTGACCAACATTGCCCATGATTGCACCATTTCTCATAGTCAAGATGTGCTCTTTTCGTATTACGCCGGTTTGACCTGTTGCAGTTATGAAAATTTCACCTATCTTTGCGGCTTCAGACATTGGTGAAACTTCGTAGCCATCCATATGAGCTTCTAATGCACGAACTGGATCAACTTCTGTTACTGTAACTTTTGCACCCATTCCGCGACATCTTGATGCAACACCTCTTCCAACCCAACCATATCCCGCTACAACGATATGTTTTCCTGCAATTAACAAATTCATTGATCTTAGATATCCGTCAACTGTACTTTGGCCTGTTCCATATCGATTATCAAACATGTGTTTTGTATATGCGTCATTTACAGCAATAACTGGATACTTCAGTTTCTTTTCTTTTGCCAGTGCTTTTAGTCTTATTACACCTGTTGTTGTCTCTTCTGTTCCTCCCAATACTTTCATGGATGCAAACTTTTTGTTACCATGGATTTTACTATGACTGTCAGAACCATCATCAGTTAGAATCTGTGGTTTATGACTAAGCATTTGTTCAATACACCAATCATATTCTTCAGAAGTTTGACCAGTCCATGCATAAATATGAATTCCATTTTCTGCCAAAAATGCTGCTATATCATCTTGAGTTGAGAGAGGATTTGCAGCGCATGCACTTACATCTGCACCTAATTCCTTAGCACCCATAATCAAGACAGAAGTTTCTTTTGTAATGTGAAGGCATATGCCTATTCGCAGTCCTTTAAGGGGTTGAGATTTTTTTAGTCTATTAACAGTATTAGTAAGAATTTGCATGTGATCCCTTGCCCATTCATAGGACATCTTTCCCTTTTCTGAAAGACTAGGATCTTTTACTTGGCTCACACTAAATCACGATTTTAAGGGGTATAAAACAGTATCAGAAATAACAATCTAAATATTGGATAGATTTAGTTTTACAAAACATGGCTTGGAAGAAAGTTGCAGAAAAGGACGCAGTTGCTCCAGGAAAAGGAAGAGAGTTCATGGTGGACGGAAAGAGAATAGCCATATTCAATCAGGATGGTTTTCATGCATTGGATTCAGTTTGTGTACATCAAGACGGATCTCTTGCTCCAGGCAAACTTGATGGCGATATAGTAGAATGCCCACTCCATTTTTGGCATTACAACATCAAGACAGGTGAGTTGCAAGATTACATCAAGGGGGTTAAGTTGCAGACCTATAACGTTGAGGTAAAAAAAGACGGAATTTATCTAGATGTCTGATAAGTTTAATTCTTTAACCATATTTTAAAAAACATTGAATCGTCAAATCATAGATGAATTAGTAAAGAAAGACTATGATTTGATTCAAAAAAAGATTGGAACTTTTTTAAAAACTGAAATTGATGAAAGGAAGTCAGGTGGTGTTGTTTTTGGATTAAGTGGCGGAATAGACTCAGCTGTTATTGCCACATTGTGTGCCAAATTTGTAAAAGATGAGTCACTTGCTCTCATCATGCCAAATTCAAAGATTACCCCAAAGAGTGAAACAGAGGATGCAATAAAGATAGTAGACACTTATGCGATAGAATACAAGCTAATCGACATTGGATTTATTCATAAAGAATATTCAAAATATTTAGAACCGAACCCATTGGCCTTTGGAAATCTTGGAGCAAGGATTAGAGCCAATATTTTATACTATTATGCAAATGCTCGAAATTCTCTTGTTCTAGGATCTTCTGATAGGAGTGAATTTTTGATCGGATATTTTACAAAATTTGGCGATGGTGCTTCAGATTTATTGCCCATAGTTTCTCTATACAAGACTCAAATTCGTGAACTTGCAAAGACTTTGAATATTTCAACGGAGATAATTTCAAAGCCCAGTGGGCCACATTTATGGGAAGGCCACACTGCTGAAACAGAGATAGGCGTAACCTATGAAGAAATAGATTCTATTTTACACTGTATTGTTGACAAAGGCCTTCCAGTTGAAGAAACTTCCAAGATTACAGATATACCAGTTTCAAATGTAGATAGGATTTACAGAATGTATGAAAAAAGCGAACATAAAAGAACACTAGCTACTCCTTGCATCATATAGGATAAGAGAAATTGAAAATTCTTGATACTTTATCAGGGGCAGAGAAAGACGTTGACATATCAGATTCAGTTAGAATCTATTTGTGCGGTGTAACAGTATACGATGAGAGCCACATAGGTCATGCTAGAACCATCATAGTATTTGATACACTTAGAAGATATCTGGAATCAAAGGGAGTTAGAGTAAATCTAGTTCAAAATTTTACCGATGTTGATGATAAGATAATAAATCGTGCAAATAAGGAAAATACATCTGCAGAGAAAATATCTACCAAATACATTACAAATTATTTTGATGATTTTTATAGACTCAATGTAAAGAGAGCTAATTCCTACCCCAAGGCCACAGAACATATCCCAGATATGATTAATCTCATACAAGGATTAATTGACAAAGGATTTGCATATGTCTCTAAAAACGGAGTCTATTTTTCAGTGTTAAAATTCAAAGATTATGGAAAACTTTCCAAGAAAAAAATAGAGGAGTTGATTTCTGGAGCAAGAATAGAAGTAGATGAGACAAAGAAAGACCCAACAGATTTTGCACTATGGAAATTTGCTGACGAAAGCCCCACATGGGAGAGTCCATGGGGCAAGGGAAGGCCAGGTTGGCACATTGAATGTTCTGCAATGAGTCTAAAATATCTTGGAAGTAATTTTGAAATTCATGGCGGAGGACGAGATTTAATATTTCCACATCATGAAAATGAAATAGCCCAGTCAGAGGCATTTTCAGGCATCAATTTTGCCAAGATTTGGATGCATATTGGAATGGTCACCATAAATGGTGAGAAGATGTCCAAATCCTTGGGAAATACCAAGTCAATTGATTTTGTTCTCAAAAGATGGGGACCCAACATAATTAGATTATTTTGTTTATCAGGACATTATTCAAAACCAATTGATTATTCAGAAGACCTTCTAAAAGAGACAATAATAAAATGGCGCCAGGTAGAAAATTGTTATTTTGAATTAATCCTTGCAGATAATTCTGTTTCGGAATCTGATGAATTGATCAAAGGAGTTGTCAATGAAGCAGAAAATGAATTTGACGATGCCTTGGATTCTGACTTTAATACGCCATTAGCACTCTCTGTATTTTTTAAACTAGTCAAAGGTGCAAATCAACTAGCATCATCAGAAAAACTTACACGAAATATATCAGATAACATTCTTCCAACATTTCTTAAGATGTTATCAATTTTAGGTCTAAAAGTAATAGAAGTTACAGATGATGAGAAACTCAAAATATCAAGTCTAATAAAACAACGCAATATGTTACGTAATCAGAAAAAATTCCAAGAGGCCGATGCAATAAGAAAGCAAATATCAGATATGGACATTGTTCTAATTGATCATAAAAATAAAACGCTCTGGATGAAGCAAGAGAAAATAGGTATAGAAAATTAAGACTTTTTTGTTTTTGCACTAACTAGAGATACTACATCTCTGTCTCGTAATTGATAGTTTACGGGTAACCGTACTCCATATCGAACATCTTTAGCATAAAGTAACCCCTTTGTTAGATCCGTGTGTATTTCCTTTGCCAAGTCCTCAACAGTTGCACCATCCTTTAGTAAAAGTAAGTCAGGAAGAATACGACCTTTCTTATCAGATAGACTCTCAGGATTAGTTACAGGATAGATGGAGTTCATCTTCAACAATTTGAATACTGTTACATTGATGGCAAATTGGACACCTGTTCTCATATATTCTCCCAAGATTCCCTGGGTGATAAAATCAAGTGCATCGAGCTGTGTTTTATTTAATTTGTCTTTTTGAAGTATCTCAAATTGTTCGGAACCTGGAACATATTTAATTAGTCCTTTTTGTTCTGCTTTTCTTAGCGAAAGTTCACTATCAGTACTAGCCGGAATTATTATCGTATCAACATATTTTTCTCTTAGTCTATCAAAATTCTTTTCAGCACCAGGAACATCAACCTTGTTTGCAACTATCAAAGTAGGTTTCGATATTTTTCTAAGATAAGATGCAAATTTTTTGCTATCATGCATGTCAAAATTGTCAAACGGTTTGTCTTCAAGGCCTGTTACTTTGAGCGCATCTTTGACATGACTTTCTTTTACACCTATTCCCCTAAATACATCAGTTATTGCAATTATAGGTTCTGTTTCAGACTGGATGAGTTTAGAAATTTTATCTCTGTTACCTTCTAATAGTTTTAGATACCACATGATGAGCTCCTCTTCAATATCAGAAACATCTGCAATTGGGTCTCCATTTCCTATTTCAGTAATTCGTCCCGTAGTATCGATACTTCCTGATGCATCTACAACATGTAATATTGCATCAGACTGTGTTGCAACTGAAAGGAATTGATTCCCAAGTCCTTTTCCAGCCCATGCATCTTTTATCAGACCGGGAAGATCGATTAATTCAATTGGAATAAATCTCCAACCATCAATGCATTTAGAATTTTGTGGATTATCTTTAACATTAAACTCAGTATGAACACACGGTGTGATTGCATTGCCCAATGCTTTTTGAGGTTTTTTTGTTGTAAATGGATATGTTGAAACCTCTCCTCCTGCCAATGTTGCAGCATTGAAAAAAGTAGTTTTACCAGTGTTTGTCTTACCTACAAGGCCAATTTTTATTGGCATGAGTCCATTTGATGACTACTTGCTATTTATCTCTGCCGTAGATTATTCATCATGACTGTGTGAACCAACATTACTAGATGAATTCTTTATTTCGTCAATATACCACAGGATTTCTTTAATTTCATCTTCTGAAAGTTTGTCATTCCATTTCTCAAGTACAATTTTTAGGATTTGAGAGCCATTGTATAGAAGGCTCCAATATGGATGGTGTTCAGCTGTTGTAAGGGCAAGTTCTTCTATTTCTTCAAGACCAATTTTTGCCAAAGCCAGACCATTTGACCTTTCTCCATAAATTCTGATTATGTTAGAATCAGGATCAGAATTTAGTTTTACCAGAACATTTTTCTTTTCAAATGATTTTACCAAGTCCAAAAGAGATTCATGAAATGTAGTGAAATCATCAGTCATATCCTAGAAGAGTCTTTGATGTTCAGCAAGCATGCATCTGTTATAGACTACTTTTATTCCAGATTTTTGTGCAATCTCTTCTGCTTCAGGATTGTGGATTCCTTCCTGCAACCAAATTACTTTTGGTTTAATTTTGACAGAGTCTTCAATTACAGGCATGACTTGATCTGAGGGTCTAAAGATATCTACAATATCTATTTCAACTGGAATCTCAAGAAGACTGGAATAACATTTTTTTCCTAAAATTTCTGTTGCGGTGGGATTTACTGGAATAACATTGTATCCTTGTTCGTGAAGATATTTTGGTACATAGTGTGCAGCTTTATCAGGATTCTTAGACATTCCCACAACGGCAATATTTTTCAATGAATAAATTTTTCTTATATCATCATCGGTATAAGTATCATGTTCCATATTTTTTAGATGTAATTATCTGGCTTAATATCTTGTGGAATAACTGATTTATAGGGCAAGTGGCGTTTATGGAATTATGGAACAAGAGCCAAATGATGTTATCATATTAAGTGCGATTAGCCAAGGTGCAAAGAAATTTGATAAAATTGTAGGAAAGACAAAGATTGATGGTCAAGAGGTAAACAGTCTACTTGAACGTCTTGAGGAGAAGGGTTTCATCACAGTTGTTGAAAAAAAAGGCTGGTTCGGACCTAAAAAAGAAATCACACTTACAGAGAAAGGCAACAAGGAACTAGATGAAAGAAGATTTGAATTACAAAAAAATTGGGACCAAATGGTAACCATGTGGAAAGGAGGAGACAAGCAAAAACTCCAGCAACACATGGAAGAAAACAAATCAGTCATCCCATCAATGATGTTCCTAGGCATAATGGATATGATGATGTTCTCAACAATGATGGGTTTCATGGGCCTTGCCATGACAAGTTTCATACCAGATCAATATATGGATGGAGGTCATGATATGGGTAGTAGTACCGATACAGGCCAAAGTGGTCAAGACTTTAGCGGCGGAGATTTCCACGGGGATGGCGGTCCAGGTGACATGGGCGGCTTTGATGTTAACTTTTAAAAAGTATAACTTTAGAAAATTAAAAAACAGTTTTTGATTTCGTGTAATTTCAAATTACACGAATTATCGTTGTTACTTGTAACCAGTAATTGGAGTTTGTGATTTTTCAGATGGTGTTGATGTTGAAGTTGATTTAGATAAATTATTCATGACATCTTCACCAAGATATGTAGAACCAATTTTACCAGTGTTTACTTTTTGTGATTGCCATACAGCATTAACCCACTTGGTATGTTCTCCAGGTGCACATGGATGGTCACCACAGACTTTACTATTACCATAGCTTGCTGTAGAGATCCATGTCATCACGTTGCTTTTAGTCAAAGCATTAGCCTGTGGAATTGCCACTACTACTGACGATACTAAAAGAACAGTTACTGAAAACATCAGTAATGCTATTTTATTAGACATAATTGTCTGGACCTCAACGGCATATAAAAGAATTATGAATTAAGATAAAAATAGATTTTAGGTAATTGAACTTATGACTATTTCGTACCCGAGGGCATATTACCTGTCATATTGCCATTTTTCATCATTGTACCGTGCATAGGCATAGGAGTTCCATGACCTGAAGTTGCTTGAGGAGTAGAACCAGCCATTTTATGCATGACAGATTCACCATGTGGTGTAGTTCCAACTTTACCAGTACCTACGTTCTGTGAACCCCATACTGCTTTGTCCCAAAATGTTTTCTCACCAGGTGCACACAAATGGTTGCCACAGACTTTCAAGTCACCCTCAAATCTAGCTGTGACATGACTATTGTCATATTGACTATTAACGAGAGCGTTTGCTTGTGGAATAACCATTGCAGTAAATGATGTCAAAAGTACAGATGTTGTAAACAAGAGTAATGCTATTTTATTAGACATCGATCGTGATCCCTTCGTGGCATATAAAAGAATTACGCATTTAAGATTCAGGATCGATATAGAATAAGATAATTTATCTACTATTTGGTGCCTTTTGTTACGTTACCTTTATCAGTCATATTTGCAGCCATTAACACTTTTTCAGTCATCTTGATGTTTCCATGCATGGTTGTTGATGCTGGAGTTGACCCCATTATGTTGTGTATCACATCTTCACCATGTGTAGTAGTTCCAACTTTACCATAACCTGTTCTTTGTGAGCTTGAAAGTTTCATCATCATTTGAGTTTGCTCCCCGGGTTTACATATATGATCACCGCAGACCTTGCTATTTCCATAGCTTGCAGAAGTATGTCTATTGCTAAAGTCAGTTCGCGCTGTCAGTGCACTTGCAAACGGTAATGAAGAAACTACAAAAGATGATGCTAAAATTACAGTTAGGAATAGTATTAGGAATACTTTCTGCATGATTGTTGGTACCAATATGGGCTATAAAAAAATTCCCCATCTATACAAAACAAATAGATACAGAATATTTTGAAATACAAATCAAAATGGTTGCAAAAATAGGTGTAAAGGCACCAAATATCGGCGTATCAAAATGGGTACAAGGATTACCGACCAATATTGACAAAGAAAAAGACAATGTAGTACTAGTAGAAGTTTTTCAGGTTAATTGTCCCGGTTGTTTTCTATATGGAATTCCTCAAGCAATTGATATCTATCAAAAATATAGAAAAGAAGGTGTCACAGTTTTAGGATTAGCAACAGCGTTTGAAGATTTTGATAAAAATACATTTGAAAATTTAGAACTTTTACTTACAAAAGGAGAAGTGATAGGAGAGACCCTGAAAGCACTAAGTCAGTATGGTCAACTAGTTGATGGAAATAAACTTTCTTACAAGATTCCATTTCCTGTCGGCATGGATTTGCTCAAAAAAGAAGACGGCCCAATAAGTAAGACAAGAATTGATGAGATTATCGAAGCAAATGTTCCAGGATATGAGTCATATAGTGAGAATCAAAAATCTGAAATCATTGAAAGAGTAAAACAATATCTTAAGAGTAAAGAATATTCTGCACAAACTTTTGAAGAGTTTGCACTCCGTGGTACTCCGTCAACTATTCTAATAGACAAAAAAGGAATTCTTCGAGATGTAGGATTTGGTACCAATGATTTTCTTGAAGAAAGTATAAAAAAATTATTGAGTGAATAATGTTTTCATTTAGGAATTCAAAACCATAGATATTCAACACATGTACACATCATTTGATGAATCACCACTTGACAAGATAATCACTTTATTGAAATCACAGCAGTCAGAATTTTTATCTGGTGAAAAACTAAGTAAATCATTAAATCTTAGCAGAGCAGCAATTTGGAAAAATATCAAAAAACTCCAATCTCTTGAATACAAGATAGAATCAAAACCAAAGACAGGATACAAATTAAAAACTAACACGCCACTTCTTTTACCATGGGAGATTTCAGATGGTCTTCAAACCGATATAATTGGAAAAAAGATATACTATTTCAATACAATAGATTCGACTCAAAATTTTGCGTTAAAATTATCTCAAAAACCCCATGAAAATGGGTCTGTCATAATAGCAGAAAGACAGACTAAAGGTAGAGGAAGGTTAAATCGAAAATGGGTATCTCCGAAAGGAGGTATATGGCTATCCATACTTTTGAGACCTAACTTTGAGTTAGAACAGACGTCATTATTTCCAATGATTACGTCTCTTGCATTATCTATTGCTATAGAGAAAACACTCAAGATAAAACCAGAACTAAAGTGGCCAAATGATCTAATGATAAAGGGAAAAAAAGTAGCAGGGATTTTAATTGATGTAGTCATAGAATCAAACAAGATAGATTATCTTGTAATAGGAGTAGGAATTAATTTTAAAATTCAACCAAGTAAAATATCAAAACTAATCAAGAATACTCAAAGACATTATGAAATTACTACACTAGTAAAAGAAAAACAAGATACTAGTCCTGTTGAATTAGTACAACAATTTTTGTTAGAGCTAGAACATCTGTACAACAATGTCATATCAAATTCAATTAAAGATATTCGAAAAGAATGGATAAAAAGATCTTCCACTATCGGAAAAAATGTTACTGCTACTACCACTACAGGATTATTGAGAGGCAAAGTAGTGGGAATTGATGAAGGTGGTGCACTTCTTTTATCAAACAAAGGAAAGATACAACGACTACTAGCTGGTGACATCACATACACAAATTCAAAATAAGAACCTAACAAAATTTGTTTAGAATTAGATCTTTATTTGTGAGAAATTATGATTAAACTAGTTCCTACTAGGATTCCGGTAGTAATCTCTAACAAGTGAGGCAAAAATAATCTTCTTAGAAGAGTTTCGCCAGTTTTTTGTTTCATACATTTACACTTTCAAAATTCGTTATAATAGTGTTTTATCAGCTATATTGATCAAAATTAAGCTAACTTGTTTACTTGATGATGATATCAAATGTAATTGATCGCATAAAACTAGCCAATAACGAATTTTTAATAATTACAAAACCTCAATCAAATAATGAAGATTTGTTGGGCAAATACGGATAATTTTGATGAAGCAGAAATAGTAATAGTTGGAATTCCTGATGAATCAAAGTCTCACGCTCTTCGAAAAGGCACCTCAGAGGCCCCACATAAAATTAGAGAGATAGCATCAATTAGAGACACATACAAGCGTGGAGATGATGTTTCTCTAGGTCTGCCGTTAGAGGGAATTACCAAGAAAGTTTACGATTTTGGAAACATAGAACGCAGTCAGATAAGCGAGACCATTGAAAAAATTATTTCTAAATCAAAAATTCCCATATCTATTGGTGGAGATCATTCTCTAACAATTGAATTAATAAAATCAGTTTCAAAAAAATATGGTAAACTATCACTAGTCTACTTTGACGCACATCCAGATTTTGTAAGTTCTATACACGGATACTATGGTTCAGTGATCAGTGATGTTTTACCATTTATCGATACAAAAACAAGTATTTTGGTAGGAATTAGGACACCAGAAAAAGAAGAAATCGACAACATAAAAAAATATGATTTGCAAGTCATTACACCATTTGATATCATCAGAAACGGAATACAAAAAACTGAAGAGATAATTCTTGATAAGATTGGAAAGAATACATATATTTCATTAGACATGGATGCAATTGATTCTGCATTTGCCCCCGGAGTTTCGGTTCCTGTTCCACTAGGTTTGAGAAACATTGAGGTAGTTCTTCTTTTAAAGTCGATTGCAAAAAGAGGCATTTGTGGATTAGACATAATGGAAGTATGTCCAAATTATGACATAAAAGACAGAACGTCGCATCTTGCTTCAAGAATTATTTCAGAAGTGATATCATCTGCAAAATGACATCAAATACTACTAATACTTTTAACTACCCAGATTATTAAAAAAACAATGTTTTCACATTTTACATTAAACCAAGCAAACGAATTGCTTCCATCAGTAATTAAAAAATTCAAAAATGTTGTAACCATGAAAAACGATGTAATTAGAATACAATCAGATTTGGAGACAAATCCAAAATACATGACAAGCCTAAAAGATTACATCATAAAAAAACAAGAACTCAATACTGCAATAACTAATTTTTACAAATCAATCGAAGAATTAGAGTCTACAGGTGTATCTATAAAGAGTATTGACCAAGGCTTGTTAGATTTCCCATCTTTGATGTTCAATGAAGAAATTTGGCTCTGTTGGAAGGAAGAAGAAACAGAGATAAAATTCTGGCATGGAAAAGACGAAGGATTTAACGGTAGAAAACCCATAGAAAGTACGGATTTAGAAAAGTTACGATAATTTGTCCATCCAAACATATATCGAAACAATTGCAATTTAACACAAATGGCAACGCTAAATGTTTGGCTACGAGCAGTTCGAATTAGATTTCTTCTTGCATCAATAATCTCAGTGTGTTTAGGTCTTGCAATAAATGGCTGGCAGAATAAGACATTTGATCTTGAATTTGCAATTCTTACATTTGTCGGAGTTGCTGCATTACATGCAAGCGTGGATCTGCTAAATGATTATTGGGATTACAAAAGACAAATCGATACTGAAACACAGAGAACAAAATTCAGTGGAGGAACAGGAGTTTTACCTGAAGGATTACTAGAACCAAAGCAAGTCTATCGTGCAGGAATGTTGATGCTGATAATAGGTTCATCGATAGGGGCATTTTTCATATTTGAGAGAGGAGTCACCATTGCAATAATTTTGGGATTTGCAATTGTTTCCATTTATTTTTATTCTACGAGAATTGTGGATTCAGGATTAGGAGAAATTTTTGTTGCCATCAAAGGTTCCATGATAGTATTGGGAACATATTTTGTTCAGAGTTCACATATAACACTAGAGCCAATCATTGCAGGCATTGTTTCAGGGATTCTTTCGTCAACGGTTCTATTTGTAAATTCATTTCCAGACTTTGATGCAGACAAAAAACATGGTAGAAAAACACTAGTAATATTACTTGGAAAGCAAAAGGCTGCAACCACTGTTTGGGTTTTCCCAGTTACAATATACGCGATAATTGGAGTGTCAATCATAATTGGGATTTTCCCAGTCACATGCCTAATCACTTTTGCAACAATACCTATGGCAATAAGATCAGGAGTTTCCCTTAAGGAAGATTATGAAAACTTAGAAAAACTTGTTCCAATTATGCAGGGATTTGTCACATACAGTAGGATAACTGGAGCGCTGTTTGTAATTTCATTCGTATTAGATTTACTGCTAAAAAGTCTTCAGTAGAATTAAATCGCCTACATCTCAATCAAGATTATGATCTCAGGTTTTGCAACACCCGAGGGTACTGCAAATTTTGCAAAAAGACAACCAAATGTAGCTAGAAATCACTTTAGAAATTTCAATGGCCTGACATTCTCATCTGTAGGAGTTGGAACGTATCTTGGAAATCCAGATGATTTAACGGATAAACTAGTTCAAGATGCAATAAAAGTATCTGTTACAACAGGTGTAAACATCATTGATACTGCAATAAACTATAGAGCACAAAAAGCAGAAAGATCTGTAGGCAGAGCAATTTCTGAACTTGTAGAATCGGGAAAAATAAAAAGAGAGGAACTTTTCATCAGTACAAAAAATGGATATGTTACAAATGATGGAGATGTAAACGAAGAATTTTGGGTAAATATCCAAAATACTCTTGTAAAACCTGGAGTAATCAAGTCTGGAGATATTTCTTCTGGATATCACTGTATGACAATACCTTACCTCCAGGACCAGCTTAACCATAGCATGAAAAATTTAGGACTGGATTGCATAGATTTGATGTATCTTCACAATGCTGCAGAAGGTCAGCTCCAAGATATTTCAAAAGATGAATTTATGAAAAAACTAAAAGAAGTATTTGAGTTCTATGAGAGTCAGAGAAAAAAGGGTTTGATAAAAAATTATGGAATGGCAACTTGGGAATGCTTTAGAGTTCCTAAAGATCATCCACAATATCTTTCAATTTCAGACATTGTAAAAATATCAAAAGAGGTTGGTGGAAAAGATAACGGGTTTAGATTCATACAATTACCATACAACATGTATCTTGATCAAGCTCTTACATTAAAGAATCAGGATGTCGACGGAACCCAAAATAGCATACTTGAGACTTCAATAAAACTTGGAATCGGAGTCTTTGCAAGTGTTCCTCTCATGCAGGCAAAATTGCTTACACCCAATGTCTTGCCAGAATTTGGAGGTTTGACAAAACCATCTCACAGGGCAATACAATTTGTCCGTTCCACCCCAGGAATAATTGCACCGTTAATAGGACAAAAATCACAAAATCATGTACAGGAAAATCTAGAGATTACAAACACACCAGTCCTAAACGAGACAGAATTTTTAGATTTGCTAAAGAAATTAGCATCATAATTTTAGGGCACTATAGAATGAAATAGTGCTTTATGTAATAGACAGGAATCAAAAATAGTTCTGGATTATCAAATAGCAGAGGATTCTTCAATTTTGAACCCTAAACACCATTGTAAGTTGATGATATGTTTTATAAGATCTTTTTTCCCAACGAAATACGGCAAAGAAAATGGAATCAAATGCAACAAACAATACTGACAATATTTTGCTTGAACATTTTCAAAAAGAGATATGGAGTAAGGTTCCACATATAGAAAAAACAGATGGGGGCAAAATTGTCAACGCGACACCTCTGATAGACATTACTTATGATTTGAAGGAATGTGCAAAAAAACAGTTTAGTCTAAATCTTGATGATAAAGATTTACGAGTTTTTGGAAAATTCGATTCTAACTTGCTAGCAGGCTCAATCAAAGTAAGACCGGCAGTAAACATAATTCACGATGCCATAGTTACAGGGAATCTTAAGAGTGGGCAGACAGTTTTTGAAGCTACGTCAGGTAACTTTGGAATTGCCCTTGGGCAGTTATCTAAAATTGGTTTAGATGTAGTTGCACTGGTATCAAGAAAGCTTCAAGAAGGAGTTTTTGAGGAGTTGAGGAATGAAAAAATACGAATCATAAATCTCGACATGGATATTTGTCCCGCTCCAGGAATGAAAGATAGTCCAAACGTATTGGCTGCAAGAGCAACAGCTGCTAATATTAGATCACAGTTATTGGAGCTTGGATTTGATCCAACCATTTTCGATAACGCGAGTACTGAAGTACAATCACTTCTTGCTAAACAAGACATCATTAATTTAGCAAAACTTCTTGCAAAGATCTACAACTGTTTTTGTCCAGAGCAGTATGATAACGAAATGAATATTGATGTACATAGAAAAGTTACCGCTGCAGAAATAGATCAACAGTTACATGAAAATGGACAATCGTTAGAAGACTTCAGAATTGTCTGTACATTTGGTACTGGAGGCACATCTGGTGGCTTGAGTAGATATGTATTTGAAAAATATGCAAAAAAGGCACTTCATGTGGTATTCCCGCTTGGCAATCAAGATGTTGCAGGAATTAGGACACGAAGTAAAGCATTTGGTTTGAAGTTTTATGAGCCTGAGAAATATGCAGCAGAGCATGAAGTAGATTTTGAGCAGGCAAAACACTTGTTAAAGTTTTTTGTAGATAAAGGATACGACATGGGCGAAAGTAGTGCCCTTGCACTATATGCAGTAATGCAGATGGCAAACTTTGGAGGTTTTGGAGGAAAGTTTGTTGTAATAGTTGCAGACGGAATTCAAAAATACAAAAAGAATTTGGAAGCAATGGAAAAGAAACAGAGTAGAGTGGAGGTTTCCTTGCAGGAAGCTGTGTCAAATGTAGGAGATTATGACAAAGTAATCTGGATTCATACGCAGTATACTCCACGTGAGGAAGGAATAGAAATGATTGCAAAAACTCTAGGTGTTGATAAAAGTAAAATCTTTGTACCAAAGGCAAGAGATGTAGAACAACTATTATCAACTCAACAAATTCCTGATGAGTTGAATAAAGCACTTGAAGGAACTCACAAGTCATTACTTGTATGTATGGCAGGATACACTTCCATGAATGCTGTCAAGGTACTTGCAGGCAAAGGCATTTCAACTGAAAGTTTGACTGGAGGAATACAAGCAATCTCTCAAGGAAAGGGTAAACAAATTCCTGAATTGATAAAAGTAGCTACAGAATAGTTTTAAATACAAATATCAGACGACCCTCATTATGCCAGTTGACCCAGTATGTGGAATTGAGTTGGATGAAAGTCTTGCTCTAGTACATGAATACAAAGGAAAAAAGTATTATTTTTGCTGTCATGGTTGCAAAAGAATTTTTGTCAAAAAACCTAACAAGTGGAAGAAAAACTAGATAGGATAACTTCCACACATTCGACAAAAATGTGAGTTTCTAGTTATAGAATAACTACAATTAGGGCAAGCGACATCAGACTTTTCAAGAGCAGATGGCATCTCAAAATATTTTCTATATATTTCATAATAATAAAGCGATTCTTTTGAAAAAAGTTTCACTTTTTCTTTTTCAGAATAGTGTTTTGATTTCTCAAGAAAGACTGTATCAGGTATCATGGAATCAAAAAAAGATGTCAGCCCACTAGTGCCAGAACCATCCTGCATTGCAGATTTTTCTCTCCAAACTATCGAATTAGGAAGACTGTTTTCAAATGCCTTGCGTAAAATCCATTTTCCATACTTTTTTCCGTTTTCCTCATGTATCTTCAGATCAGATGAGATTTTTTTTGCATACTCGACTACTTTATCATCAAGAAATGGTGTATGTAATGAAATACCAATCGATTGTGCTATAGATCTTGAAGGATAATGCATTACATTCCATATCCTTTCAAGATCTTTGTCTAATTCTTTACCTGTTAATCGTTTAAAGAAATTATACCCTGCAAAAAGTTCATCTGCGCCATCTCCAGTCATGATTGATTTACATCCTGATGCTTTGGCAGTTTTCATTGTGATATACATTACAACATTGTTTCGAATCTCTATAGGATTGAATACTTTGAGAATCTTGATAGTTTGTTCTATTGCAGATAACAGATCTTCGGCATAAGCTGCAATTACATCAAGTTGAAGATTATTTGTTTTTGCTACAAGTTGAGCATATACTAGATCTGTTGAGGAAAAATCTTTTGCAATCAGAGCAAATGCTCTGACTTTTTTATTATTAATACAAGAGGCAAGAATGGAGCTATCAAGCCCTCCCGATAGAGCCAATGAATCAGATTTGCAATCTCGTGTAGCCTCCAATATCATTGCTCTAATTTTTGACATAATTTCTTGCAACGCACAGATCTGTTTTGTACTGTAAAATAAGTCATCATGAAAAGAGGACTAGGTTTAAATATTTTATAACAACATTTTTTCTTATGCTTCTTCCTTCAGAGATTGAAACCAAGACTCTCATCCCTGCATTAAGAGCAATTCTGGCAAAGAAGTTGATTGAAGAACACAAAATTAGAGAAGAAGAAGTTTCAAAACTTTTAGGAGTAACCCAAGCTGCAATAAGCAATTATGTAAGAGGCACAAGAGGCGATCCAGTTCTGATAAACAAGTTGTTGTCAGTAAAAGAAGTCTCAGATATGATAAATGATATTTCTAGCAATCTTGCTTCAAAAATGGCATATACTCCAGCTAGTCTCTCAAAATTCATAGGTCTTTGCAATTACATAAAATCTAGTCTTCTAATCTGTGATATTCATCACAAGCTTGAATCAAACATAGATGAGGCAGTTTGCAAAGAATGCGAAAATATGTTGTTAAAAGGTCCTGGCAGTTCGTACTAGTTTGTTTTTGTTATAGTAATTTTTATAATTGAAACCATTGGAGGTCCAGACTTGTCATTAGTCTCTTCACTATCTACAATAATGTCAAGAATTTTTGAATTGCCTTTCATCATGTTTTCAGTTACAATGTTTGCAACAGCCACTGCAGTAGGTATTGATTGACCGCTAGCAACAAGGGTGACTGTTTTGTGCTTTACCAAATCTGTTAATAGATCAAGTGCACAAGGTACGATATCCTGTTGATGAATAGTAACTAATTTACCATCAGAGTTGGAGAAATTACCATTTAACTGCGTTTTATCTTCTATCAACAACTCTATCACCACCATTTATGCATTCTATTAAAGTCTTATCGACCATTCATCCATTAATCAAAAAGATCGATTGGAATATTTTGAAAGTCTCCATTTGGTAAAACTCTTCTAATAGTAATTGGAATTACACGCTTTTCAAGTTCTGCATAAGCAAGATCAAGTGATGTTGCAACATCTTTTGGGATAGCAATGAATGGTGGTGCACCTAATGACAATTGTAATGCCCTTGCACCAAGGATTCTGGCTTTTTCAAATCGAGTAAGTGTTGGAGGACCTATCATAATCTTACCTTTTCCAGTCATTTCATATTCAACGGCTTCATGAATTGGGTCTACATCGATAATTTCACGAGCGTCAATTATCTTTCGTAGTCTCTCTTGTTCTTCAATCTCCTCTGCACTGAGTTCTTTCTTGCCTTTCTTTCCTGGCTTAACCTCTTCCTCTTCTTCAGATGGAACTTCGGTTGTCTCAACTACAACAGGACCTATAACTGGCTCTTCTTCTTCAATGAGTTGAACCTCTTCAGTATCTGCAATAACTTCCTCAGGTTCATCCGACATTGTGATGTTGGATAAAGAAACGTTATATATTCATAATCCTTCTCGACAAAAATGAGCGTAGGCTCCGTTTCCAAGCAGGATCTAATCCTAACTCTAAAGGGAAAGACTAGTCTTAATTTAGAATTAAAGCGTCACTTGGCTCCAAAAACAGTTGGAACTATCATGAGATCCATTCCAATAGAAGGCAACGCCCACATGATTGGAAGTAGTATAGCATTCATGGATACAACTATTAGAGCAGGCGGAGAAAAATTACGAATTCAATTCAAAAAAGGAGATATCGGTTTCTTGGCATCAAATAGTTCAATCTGTTTTTTCATGGACGATGTACCATCTATGAAACCAATGACATTAATTGGAAAAATTATGTCAAATCTAGAATCTTTGAAAGACGTAAAACCCGGAGATATATTTACAATAACTCAGGCTGGAACATAGATATGATGTCCACTATAGCCACCAATTCTTTTTACCGCACCTTTCTTTAACATATTTTGTAAAAATGCATTTGCTGCAGATATCTTGACATTTGTTTGTCTTGACAATTCTTGAACTGTGAATACCTTAGCACCTTTAATGAAATTCATTGCTTGGGTTTCATCTACAATAACAGAGATGTTTATTTTTTGCTTCTGCTCTTTCTTATCTCCCTTCTTTTGACCTCCCTTCTTCTCAGCTTCTGCTGTCTGAGATTTTTCTGCTTGTGCAGGAGATTGTTTCTTTCCGCCGCCCATGCCTAATTCTTTTTCTGTCCTATTTATAAACGAACAAAATTTTGATAAATTCTAAATACTAGCTAAAGTTGCTTTTTGTCATGGGCTTGGATGTCATAGAAGAAAAAAACCTAAACGATGTGATAACTTATGCCCTTGATTATCCAACCATGGTATTATCAGAAGCAAAATCTTGGCCTACTACAAATCTTGAGGATTTTGCAGTCGGACTTTACATAGGACATATCGGGGGCGTATTCTTTGACGGATTTTTAAGAAGAAACAAACGATTTTTGGACTCGGAAGAGTATACTGATTTTCACACAATAATTTCAAAAAGAACAACAGAAATTAAATTAAAAATTCAAGCCCACTTGTACAAGAAATAACTCAACCTTTTATTCCACACCTTGTAAACATCGTCAGATGAAATTCTCTCTTGTTGCAGATACCTTGAGGTACATGGAAGGTACAACAAAGAGATTAGAATTAACACAACATCTAGTAGACCTTTTTAAAATTACGCCTCCCGATATAATACCAAAAGTTGTTTATCTCCTACAAGGAAAACTCAGACCTGACCACGAAGGCGTTGAGATAGGCATTGCAGAAAAGATTGCAATAAAGGCATTATCAAAATCATCTGGAATATCGGTCAAAAAAATAGACAGCGAGTATAAAGAGACGGGAGATTTTGGCCAGGTTGCATCAAAGATACTTGAACAAAAAACCCAGACTACATTTCTTAGCGAAGACATTACTGTGGAAAGAGTTTACGATACACTTTACAAAATTGCAGAACTCAAAGGTGCAAGATCCCAAGACATGAAGATGAAATACATCTCTAGTCTGTTAAATGATGCAACTCCGATAGAAGGAGGATTTATTGCAAAAATAATAACATCAAATCTTAGATTAGGAATAGCAGACTTTACAATACTTGATGCGCTGTCAATTGCATATACGGGTTCAAAAGAAAATAGACCTGTTTTAGAACATGCGTATAATGTTTGCAGCGACTTGGGAAAAGTGGCTCAATCAGTTTCAAGTAATGGAGTAAATTCTTTGAAAGATTTTCAGGTAACAGTGTTCAATCCAATTCGCCCAATGCTTGCAGAGAGAGTAAAAAGTCCACAAGAGGCTCACGAGAAAATGGGTCCAGAGTTTGCATCAGAATACAAACTAGATGGAGAGCGAGTCCAAATTCACAGACAAGATGAAAAAATTATTTTGTATTCACGTAGTCTTGAGAACATTACAAGCTATTATCCAGACATCGTAGAAAACATTGGCAAGTCTTTGAAATCAAATGAAGTCATACTAGAGGCAGAAATTGTTGCAATAAATGATGACACCGGAGAGTTTCTTCCATTTCAGGAATTAATGCATAGGAGACGCAAGTACAAGATTGCAAAAGCAGTTCAAGAATATCCCATTACTGTAAATTTCTTTGACGTATTATTTTCCAACGGAAAGAGTTGCCTTGACATGTCATACAAGGAAAGAAGAAATCTTCTTGAGAAAATTGTAGTTGAAGATGCATTTGCAAAGGTAATGCCAATGACACTTGTGAAAACAGATAATGAGGTAGAAGACAGTTTGGAAAATGCAATAAACTCAGGGTGTGAGGGACTCATGCTCAAACAGCTTGATTCGCCCTATCGTGCTGGGGCAAGAGCAAGTAATTGGCTAAAACTTAAGCGTGAATACAGAAACGAATTGGGCGATAGTCTAGATCTAGTTGTAGTGGGAGCATTTTATGGAAGAGGTAGAAGAACCGGAAGATATGGTGCATTGTTATTATCAGCATATGATGATCAGGTTGATTCATTCCCTAGCATTTGTAAAGTTGGTACTGGGTTTACAGATGACAGTTTAGATCAGTTCTATCAAATTCTTTCAGATAAAATTACTGTGAAAAAAGATCCAAGAATTGAAAGTGGTCTTGAGGCAGATGTATGGTTTGAGCCTGAAGTTGTAATAGAGATTGTTGCATCAGAGATAACTCTAAGTCCAATTCACAAAGTAGCAATGGATAAAATTAGAAAAGGCAGTGGTCTTGCCTTGAGATTTCCAAAATTTACAGGAAAGATAAGATTTGAGAAAACATCTGAAAATGCAACTACAATTGATGAGATCTTAACTTTGTACAACAGCCAAAAACGTGTTGTCCAAGACGAAAGACAAAATTGAAAAATTCATTCTTGTTTTCCCAGTATTTACGCAAGGATTATTAGCCGCAGGTCTAGTTTAAAAACTCTAGATGTATAGCGGAGAACTTGAAGTTCAAGCAAAGCGAAAGGCCCTTGCCGTTTTACAAGACGAAATAAACAGAATTCTCAACGCTGTACGAGATCTATCAATTCTGCCTGGTTTGATTATCAAGGCAGACAAATCTGAGATAAAACAAGTACTTGAGAGAATAAAGAATACTGAAGATGAAGTAGAAGCTCTTCGTAGGAAAATCACTCGAGAGATTTCAGATGTTGGCGGTCTCATGATGAACAGAGAGAATCTTTTGAATTCGGCATACACAATGGATGAAATTGCAGGATACATTACGGGCATTGCCTTCAAACTCTCAAATATCAAAGCTGCTACACTCAAAAAAGAAAAGCTCGATAAAGATCTCACAGAATTAATAGAATTGGCAGTAGACCAAATTCACAAAATTAATGAGATTATCAGAGCACTTGCAAGCAACA
>JAGWGA010000030.1 GCA_028867675.1 Nitrososphaerota archaeon
TTTTTTAATAAATACAGATTTGAAAGGAGATCTTTTAGAAAATAGAATCATAGTTTGGAATATTGCAGATTCAAAAGCACTCTTTGTTGAAGGATATTATGGAAAACCAATCGGGATGACAAAGCCAAAACCTGATGAGATTAACGTACCATTAATTCTTGATCTAATTGAAGGATATTATCTACAAGAAAAATCAAAACTAAAAGTATTTCATGCAAAAAAACCAGTTACACAAAAAGAGCTTTTAGAAAGATGTAGAAGAGAATACCACAATTTTGACAAAAAATATACAGTCTACAAAGATTTTAGAGACAAAGGATACATCGTAAATCCTGGAATCAAGTTCGGTTGTGATTTTGCAGTTTATCAGAAAGGGCCAGGAATTGACCATGCCCCATATTTACTTCAAGTATATAATTCAACAGATACAATATCTGCAACTAGTGTAGTTTTAGCTGGAAGATTGGCAACAACTGTAAGAAAGCAATTCATCTTAGCCATTCCAAAGGGAAATAAAGTTGAGTGTCTAGCTTTGGACTGGTGGAGAGCCTAACTCTCTTTTGATATGAGAGGCAATTCGGTCATACACTGCAAATAATTCCTTGGTGATTGTAAAATTATAACTGTCCTTCCATTTGCCGTAAATGCGTACTGCACCTTTGGTTGGCTCGATGGTCATTTGTGCATCATCATAAGACAATCTTGTAATCATATTCTTAAGTTCAGTATCAGAATTCAACGCTTCTGCCAAAGTACCGCCAATCCATTGGACCCCAGATACTCTCTTTGAGCCAAAATGACCCTTGGTTTCAAGTTTTGTTCTTGAAAGAATATTTTCATCAGATGTATCACGAGTAGTCTTTACAATAAAGTGGGCTTGGAATCGGTCTTGAGCCCCCCATGGTATAGGATTAAGTTCTTGGGTCATTTTCAACCTCTTTGAATAATCTGAACTTCATCAATGTTTGAGCCTTTGAGAGTAATAATTCCATGATTTGTCACCATGGCAGGAGAATTTGAAAAGTTTTTTGAATAGAAATTTTCTTTTTCGATCTCTTCAGTATCAAGTGGTTGTGCCTCTGCGGCAATACCAATTTTTTTTAGCAATTCGCAATATTCTTCATGTTTGTTTACTAGATGAATCGTATCAGATTCAGAATCATGCATGTTGGGGATTTGGCCAACCCACAAATAAATATGTCTGTAGAAACTCTTGGCTAATTTATCTTCAGTACTAAATTTCATGTCATCACACATAGAACTAGCAAGAATAGATGGATCGGAGTTTCAAGTTCATAATAGAAGCATAATCGAATAAATACTCCAAAAACTTCCCAGATCTATCAATGCTGAAATTTCAAAATAAGATTGTCGTAATCACAGGAAGTGGAACTGGGATAGGAAAAGCAATTGCCATGAAATTTGCCGAAAATGGGGCAAACATTGTAATTTTAGGGAGAAGAAAAGAGCCCCTCGAAGAAGCAGCTAAAGAATTAGAACAAGTTATTTCCAAAGTAAAAAGCGGTTCATTTGTTAAAATTTTCTCAGGTGTTGATGTAAGCGATGAGGAAGGAGTTTCAAAGATGTTTGATGATCTTAAAAAATCACATGGTGCAGTGGACGTTGTTGTAAATAACGCAGGAGTTTCAGGTCCTGTTACTTGTTTTGCTAATTCTCCAATTTCTGAATTTAAGAGTGCAGTTGGAATTCATCTCACAGGTACATTTTGGACATCATCACAAGCAATCAAGACTATGAAACCAGGTGCAAAGATAGTAACAATATCCACATTCTTTACAGAAGAGAAACCATATGAGCAGAGACCATATAGATTTAGAAGTCCATACACTGCTGCCCAAGGAGCAAAGAATAGACTTTCAGAAGCAATGTCTTGGGAATTAGTAGACAAAGGAATCATATCAATAGCTACAAATCCAGGACCAGTTCACTCGGATAGAATTTACAAGACAGTATATCCAAAGGCCGCTGCAGAATTTATGAGAGTTAGTGGTTTTGAAAATATCACACCAGAAGAAGTTGAGATAGTAAATGGTGACATACTTCCATTACTTGGAGAAGATGAAAAGACAGTAAAAGAAGGAATTAGTAAAGCAACTTCTAAACTTGCGACATTAAAGTCAATGACTTCAGAGTCCGACATACAAAAGTTAGGAACCACAATCTCTGCACTTCTTGCCAAGATTCAGCAAATTGCAGAAAAGGTCCAAAATAACACAAGTAAAATGATTGCAGATGAGCAATTCCTTACACAGCAACAAGTGGCAGAAACTGTTTTGATGTTAAGTGATGATAATATTGCCAAGATCTTAAACGGTAAAGTAATTCCGGGAGACCGTGTGTTTTATCCAGTAAAACCACATATTGCATGTTCTATTCCAGAGACCCAACCAAATTTTAATTCTAAAGTTGTTTTGTTTGCAGTTGATGCTACAGATGAATCCGATGTTGCAAGAACTGAATTTCTAGCACAAAAAGTGGAAAGCAGTGGAGGAAAGACAGTAATACTAATCTCAAAAACAAGCCCCAAGATTGCTGAAGAGAGGTTATCAAAGTTCCACTCTCACGTGATGGATTTATCAAATCAAGAAAATGTAAAGAGGATGCTAAATACGGCAACCCAGAAAATAGGCCCAATAAGCACCGTCGTCTACATAACTGGAAAGGTCCCTCAGGTAGGCAAGTTTGTTGATCTATCGAGAAAAGATTGGGATGGCCTTGTTGACAAATTTATAAACACACCAGCCATCTTTTTACAAGAATCTCTCAATACATTTGTACCAGGTGGAGCAAAGAACCCACCACTTTTCAAAAACAAAGAAGGTACCATGATAGTCATAGGACCAGACATGCCATCAGGAGGCAAAGTTGCAGGAGTCGACAGAGCAAGAGTAGAAGTTTTCAGAGGAGCCCTAAGACCATTTACCACCACAGTAAATCAAGAACTAAGTGATGTGCTAAAATCAAAACTCAGAATTTACTTGGTTCTACCAGGAAGTGTAGACGGTACAGAACCAAACAATGAAAACATAATCAAGGCATTAAATTATCTTACTTCTGGAAAATCAACTAGTAATGCTGAAGTAATTTACTATCCAGACGAAAAAAGAACCTGATGAAAAAGTTTGTACAGCTAAACATCGGTGACGAGTTTTATTCAGAATGTAAAATATCATCTTCAGAACTTGAAGGCTATCTCTCGTTTTCTGGAATTAAAAATATAATCTATGAAAATAAAGAATTTTCAAATCAGGAAAAAAGAATGGTTTCAGGAAGAGCCATTTTGTCAAAGATGGAAGGAGAATTTACAAAATTAGAAGAGATGTATGGAAATCTTTTAATTTTTTATGGGATGGATGGTGATTCTAGTTGGAATAATAGACAGACGAGATTTCTAAAACCTCTTTTTACTGACGAGAGATTAAAGATAAAATTTAGAATCTCTGAGAAACGAGAACTCAATGAAGAGTTTGGGTTAATCGGAATAGATTTTGAGGGAACTAATGAAGATGAAAAGACAGTGGTAATCTCTAGGAAGAATCTATACCAGATTAAGAAGGATGCACCAGTGCATCAATGATTAATTTGACAGCAGTAGCACCAATCACTATAGTAACAAAGATCCTGAGTTTCTGCTCATTTACACGTGTAGACAACTTACTTCCAACCATACCACCTATGAATGACCCAATCGAAAGCATTCCTGCCTCATAGTAATTAGGATGTCCCAATATCGAATGCATGATCATGCCAGAGGCAGATGCAAACATCAGGATAAACTGAGAGGTAGGGGCAGCGAGTTTCATGGACAGTCCAATTGCAATTACCATCAAGGGTACAAAAACAACACCCCCTCCAATTCCAAACAAACTTGATATTATTCCTGCAAAGAAGCTTGCAGCTACTACAAGAATCATTATTTGTTTTGATAAATCGTATTCTTTTGATTCCATTTTTCTTCGCAAATAAATGTAAATGCCAGATACTACAAGGACAATTCCAAACAACATTTTGAATAAAGGTGGAGAAACTTCATCAGAGATGTATGCACCTAAAATCGTTCCGGGAATTGATATGAGTGCAAGTTTTAATCCAATTGAATATACTATTCGTTTTTGTTTTGCGTATGATGTAGTGGATGCTATAGAATTACTAAAAGCTGCAAAGAGACTATTACTTGCTGCAAGAGTTGGAGAGTATCCAAAAAAAGTTAACAGTGGAACAACTATGAATCCACCTCCAAGTCCTATCATAGAACCGATTACACCAGCTACAAAACCAAGTGGCAAGAGCCACAAATATTCAAACAATGATAACACCAAAAGATGTTTTCTGTAGATTAAGGAGTCACGTCAACCTTCGTAAACCAAGATATCGATCTAATTACTTGGATACTAGAAGTTTCCAAAGATATCCGCTTTCATTTGTAGTAAGTTCAATCTTGAAATGCTTGTTTCCTAAGGGGGTCACATGTGTACTAGTAGTAGGCTCTTTTGTTGCCAAGTGAGTATCACGGAGTTTGTCTACTAGGGTAGATAAAGTTGGAAATCCATCAGGAACTTCTTTTTCCCAACATTGACAAATTGTATTGTTGATGACAGATCCAAAAACGGTTTTTACACTATCATAATTACTTAACATAGGATTTGACTGTAATGCAACTACCACTATTCCAGGAACATCAGGCGTACCAAGCATAGAGACATCTCCTAGAAATCCCTCCGTATCTTTTAGTTCAGTCGAGGTACAATACGTTACAAGAGCCTGTTTTGTAGGATCAGTTAGAAAGTTGCAATATTGATGAACATCGCTTGGGCTACTCAGTCTAATCGGTTTTGTCATATTGATGTGATGCAAAGCCAGATTGGAACGAATGTCTGAATTGGCTTCATCATAAGAAAAATCAAGAAATGCCACTTGATTAGACGGTGTAGCACTCTCATTTACCTCCGGAATTACGTTAAACTGCGCAATTACAATAATAACTGCAGCAATAGCGGCGGCAGATATTCCTACATAAACATACTTTTTTGATTTCACATGATTATTCCTCGTAATTGCTTTAATAAAGTAATCTTAGAATTCGTCAATCTTAATTAATGCCAAAATGTGTCTTGTGAATATTGCGAATAATATTATCAGGTTTTGGAGTTGTTGGACAAAGTTTTGCAAAACTCTTACTTTCTAGATCAGAAGATCTTTATGCAAAACATGGATTAAAACCAAGAATAGTCGGAGTATTTGATTCAAAAGGCTCAGCCGCTTCTTCTGCAGGTCTTGATTTGAATAGATTGTTAGAAGTGAAAAAAAAATATGGAAACATAAGAAAATATCATAACAAAGAAAAAGATGCAAACGGTCTTGACATGATTAGTGGAATGGATGCTGAAGTTCTAATTGAGACTACTCCAAGCAATTACAAAGATGCAGAGCCGGGTATGTCGCACATTGTAACTGCAATGAAAAAAGGCTTGCATGTAATCACAGTAAACAAGGGACCGTTAGCTCTTGCATTTCCATCATTAATGGAATTGGCAAACTATAATCAGGTTCAATTAAAATTCAGTGGAACAGTAGGAGGTGGAACTCCAATCTTAGATTATGCAAAGAATAGTTTGCGAGGGGAGAGAATAGTTTCATTCCAAGGAATCCTAAACGGTACTACAAATTACATACTAACCAATATGGCTACAGGATTGACATTCAAGGCTGCACTTACAGATGCTAAAAAGAAAGGATATGTAGAGGCTGATGAGTCATTGGATATCGACGGATTTGACGCAGCAGCCAAACTTGTCATACTAGCCAACTGGATAATGGATATGAAAGTGACCATAAAAGACATCAAAAGGATAGGAATTAGAGATGTGACAACTTCAGATATCAAAAAGGCTGTATCTCATGATAGTGCTGTAAAATTGATTGCCTCTTGTGATAAAGAATTGATAGTTTCTCCAAAAGAGGTATCTTTGGATGATCCAATGTGTGTTAACGGTACTCTAAATGCTATCACATTCAATTCAGAGCACTCGGGTCAGCAGACAATAATTGGTCGTGGTGCTGGAGGTATAGAAACAGCAAGTTCAATTTTACGTGATTTATTAGATATCAAACAGGAAATGTCAAGAATTGAAATCGCATAACATATCCAAAAGCGAAATTTCAGATGTAATGGATGAAATGACAAAACAATGGCATATCGAAATACCAAAAGCAAAGACGTTAGTCGTTCACGAACTTGATGATAGTACTAGTTTGATTACTGGAGACAGCATTACGGCTATACGAACTGGAGAAATTTATCTACCTTTTCTTTCAGAGACTGGACTTTTGGAGAAATTTCCAAAAGCAGTTGTGGATGCAGGAGCAATAAAGTTTGTTTGTAATGGGGCAAATGTCATGCGTCCAGGAATTAAAAAATTTACAGAATTTAAAAAAGATGACATAATTTGTGTGGTGGAAGAAGCTCACAGTAAGTTTCTATCAGTTGGAAAAGCATTGGTGTCAAGCGAAGAAATGGCAACACTTGCAAAAGGTGAAGTTGTAAAGAATTTACATTATATTTCTGATAAATATTGGGAAGCTGCTAAACTAATTAAAAAGTAAAATTAATTTTGAGTTGATTCACGGGTTCCGTTCTTGTCGACAACTAGAATATCAATTCCATCTCCACTTGCATTGTCTCTCATTATTGCAGCTTTGATTGCTTTTATTGCTAGCTTTACTGCATCTGCTTCACTCATTTTTGGTTTGAATTCAGGATCTAAAACTCCAAGAGCCATCTCTGCACCTGTACCTACTGCAGCATAATCATCAGGTAAGACAGAGCCTAATGGGTCTAGAGTGTAAATTGCTGGTTGACCGTCAACTCCTCCCACTATAACCTGAGTCATTAATGGATAGTATCTTCTTTCATACATGAAACTTGA
Source organism: Nitrososphaerota archaeon (assembly GCA_028867675.1). Lineage (GTDB taxonomy): Archaea > Thermoproteota > Nitrososphaeria > Nitrososphaerales > Nitrosopumilaceae > Nitrosotalea. The sequence continues at coordinate 6,948 of JAGWGA010000030.1, forward strand.
CATCATCTTTGCAACAGAATTTGGAGGAATCTCTCTTTTGAGTTCCATCTTTCTAATCTTAGTCAAGGCGCGCATCTGCATTGCTAAAACTTGCATATCTGCAACCATTCCAGCACAGCATGCGCCCACAAAATCAGTAATCTTGAATGTTTTCTTTGTAGTCTTGCTTACTACGAAATTGCCATAAGAAATTCTTCTCTCACTTGCCATTACTACTCCACCGTCGTATGTAATACCAACTGCAGTAGCACCCGGCATGTACATGTAAGCCATGTTTGAACTTCAAAATGAGCACAATAAAGGCCTTTCTGTGCTATTTGGCGTAGATCGATTATTTCGAGGCGGGGATCAGTAGATTTCAATAATTTGAAATTTTGAAAAAACAGTATTTGTAAAACCTACTGGGATGCAAAATTTCGTATTATTTTACACATGCATTTTGTTGTTTTTCTCAACAAATCAATTCTTGCAAATTCGTTTGGAGAATGGATTCTTGCAAATACGTAAGTACTACCTATTGCGATACAGGGAGAGTTTAAGAATTTAACAAATGAAAACATTGGGCCGGTTCCTGCAGATGATACGCTAATGATGGACCTTCCAAATGAATCGTCTGCGGCTTTCTTTACGGTTTTTACGAAAGGATCAGAAATCTTTGTTCTAGCAGCAGCTTCGCCATGAATCAATTTTACTTCAATATCTCCAAAACCATTTTCTTTAAGATGTTTCTTTAATCGGAACAATTGTTTTTGTGGATCCATTTTTGGAATTAGTCTAAAATCAATTTTGACTAGAGCCTTGGAAGGTAATACAGTTTTTGCACCAGGCCCTTCATATCCAGATGTAAATCCAGCAATATTACAAGTTGGATCACCAACAAGTGATTTTTTTATTGTTACGCCTTTTTTGTTTCCAACAAATTTTTCAATACCATATTCTTTTTTGAAGGATTTTTCATCAAATGGCTCAGAGGCAATAATCTTTAGGTCTTCATTTGTGAATTTATCTACCTCTTTGTACCAATCTTTTATCAATATTTTACCCTCAGCATCACGAAGTGTCTTTAATGCTTCAATAAGTCTCCAAGCAGGATTTTCAATGATCACTGCCAAACTAGAGTGAGCATCACGAATGGATTCCATTTTAGATAATTCCACATAGAGTAGCCCCTTCATTCCAAGACTAATTATCGGCCTATCTTTTTCGTCCACATAACCAAATTCCCAAATTACAGCATCACATGACAACTTCTTTTGGTATTTTTTTAGATAATCTTCAATGTGTACACTTCCAACCTCTTCTTCTCCTTCTATGAAAAATTTTATGTTACAAGGAACATCCCCGGTTGTTTTCAAAAACGCCTCTACTGCCTTGATTCTCGTTATCAATTCACCTTTATCATCAGCAGAACCTCTTCCAAAAATTTTATTTCCTTTAATTTTTCCACTGAATGGTTTATCATCCCACAATTCAAGAGGTTCTTCTGGCTGTACATCATAATGATTATAGAAAAGCAATGTCTTGCCAGGATTTTGTTTTGATTTGACCTCGCCATATATTGCAGACGGGATTTCTTTTTTGATACGAAGTATCTCTGCCTTGATGCCCGACTTTTTCATCATTTGAACAATCAATCTAGAGCAATCCTCCAGTCCGATATTTTTTGCAGAGACGCTTGGCTGTCGGATTAGTTTTTGTAAATCTGAAACCAGTGCAGAAAAATTCTTGTCAACATAGTTTTCTTGCATGTTTTATTTCACTTTATCAAATGGCTTCATTGCAAATGGTATAAAATCTAACAGATCTGTTGCCACAATATGTAATCCGAATTTTTTTTGTGCCAAATAACCAGCCTTTCCATTTACAAATACTGCCGCAGATGCAGCCTGTATAGGATTTCTATTTTTTGAAAGCATTGCGGCTACTACTCCCGATAATACATCACCAGTACCCCCAACAGTCATAGCAGCAATATTTTTTGGATTCAGATAGGTTTGTTTTCCGTCAGATACAATGTCCGTTGGACCTTTTAGCAATATAGTTACACCATTTTCTTTAGCATATTTTTCAACCATGACAGTTCGCTGTTTTACATTATCAGATGGCAACTCTCCAAATAATCGTCTAAATTCTCCAGCATGAGGAGTAACTATGACTTTTTTATCCCTAATATCAGGTAGAATTTCAGGTACAAGACAACTCGCATCAAGTGAAAGCATTACGGCTCTATCTAGAAGAGATTTTATCAGAATTTTTATTGCCTCACGATCTTGAATACCAAGGCCCATCCCCATTGTTGCAGAATCCAGTTCTTTTGGAATGATTCCAAGCAATTTTTGGACTGAGCCTCTGGTGAGTTTTACATCAACTAATGGTACAACAATAAGATTTGGAGAAAATGCACGTGTTGCCATTACATTGATTTTTGGAACACATGTGTATACCAGATCTGTGCCAGTACGTAATGCGGCAATTGATGACAATATTGGTGCACCGTGATAGAGATAATTTCCACCAAGAACTAGGATTTTTCCATTATCTCCTTTTCTTGACAGGGCCTTTCGTGGAGGTATGAAACTTCGAACAATGGCAGATTGGAGAACTTTTGTCAACAGTCGTTTTATTTTTTTACAGTGGATAAACTTTCGTCTTCAGAAGACTCGATCTCTTCAGTTTCAACTTCTGGTTGTTCAACAGGTTCAAGTATTTTGCGCAAGCTTGCAGGTGTTGTAACCTTTCTTGCAAATGCCACATATGTTGTATGACCTATCGCTCTAAATGAATGTCTTGTCTTTCCATCTCTTGCTTCTATGGTTCTAACAATCTGCTCGGAGCATTCAATGTCAAAAAAGTCATTTTGTCTCAATGCTGCAGCCAGTTTTTCTAGTTGATTCATTGTTGGACAAATGGCAACAAAAGATCCGCTTCCTTTTAGCATCTTTCTTGCCTGTGGAACTACGACCCAAGGATCTCCAAGATCAACAATAACAACATCTGCGTCTTTCTGTGGCATTTTTTTGGCAGTCTTTATGTCAAGTTTTGTCATTGTGACAAATTTTGACATGCCTGCTTTTTCGATATTTTTTCTTGCAATGGCCATAAAATTTTCATCAACGTCATAAGTGTATACATGACCTTTTGGCTTTACAATACTAGCAAGAAAAGTCGTAAACGAGCCACTGCCTGTACCAATTTCCACTATCTTAAATCCACTTTGTAGTCCAATTCTTGCCGCAATATACCCCAAATCCTTTGGATAAACTATCTGAGTACTGCGCTGACTTTTCATTACATAATCATAGATGGTAGGTTTTAGAGCAAAGATTAGTTTGCCTTTGTTAGTTTTTATTGCAATCCCGTAGGGTTTTCCAATTACTTTTTTATGATCAATTATTCCAACATGTGTATGGAATTTTTGTTTTGGTGCAACTCTCATCAGCCATTTTTTTGAATCATTATAAAAAAACAACACATTGTCATTTGGTTTTATTTTTTCCACAACTCCTCCCAATCAAATGTGGATAAATAGCTTCACTCTTCAGAAATAGACCGAGAATGAGAAAATCAAGAATTGAAATACTTTAACGCGTCTTGGATGGAACCTATTTCAATTACTTTCATACCATATTTGCTTTCCATTTCAGGAGAGAGATCTTTTTCTTCAGTAGTACATGTTTGGTAAATAATTGGACCTTCTGTTCTTTGACTACATGTTTGGACGGCCATTACACCCTGTCCTTGTGGTACCAAAAATATCTTGGCACCAAATTGACCTGCAGCGTCTGCCTTTTCTGGTGCAGCACCAATTGGACCAATTGTTCCGTCTGATTGAATGGTTCCAGTCATAAGCACTTGATTGTTTATGGATTTACCAAGTATGTCAGATACAAGAAGAACAGTCATTGCACCTCCTGCACTTCCTCCATCAACTGCCTGTAGATTCTTGTCATTTTCGGTACTAATTGAGAAAATTACATCTTTCTTGGATAAATCAATTCCAGTGATATTGTGTGCTACAGTAACTGCAGTTTTTGCAGAAGTTTGGAAATCCACTCCTGTTGGAATAACAGTATTTACCAAAACAAGCCCTGTACCATCACGAATATCTACTGAAATTTTCAGTACATTTCCCTGGTATCTAGTCGTTTCAAAAAATCCATCACTTTGAATCACTGAGCTTACAGCTACTGCAGATATTGTGGCATTATTATCGCCAGTATTTGGTAAATGGTCACCAAGGCTTCGTACCTGTTGCATCAGTAAACTATACTTGGTTTCAAGAGAATTGTATCTGGCTTGCAAATCGTTTAGTTTTACAGTAAGTTGAGTGCTTGAAAGTCCTGACATGTTACTGTTAATAGGGTTTGTCGGAGTGTATTGATTAGAACCTCCAGAATGTAGAATATTGTTGTCAATCAAATATTGAATTGCCTTCAAGAAATCAGAATCACTAGTTTCACCTTGTGACCACCATTTTACAGTATTTTTTATCCAGTTTGGAATAGACGGTTCTTGAGCTGAAGCATGCATCAAGAATCCTGTTGTAAGTAGTGCAATTAAGACAAGAGATATTATCACAGTATTGTATTTTATAGAAGAAGGTAGCTTCATTCACATCCACCTTGTTGAATGTAACAACATTAGAGAAACTCTAATCATCGCGGTAACATATTTTGGTTAATAGATATTTTAATTTTACTAAGGTTTTGTATTTTTGAAAAAATAGTTCGGCCCATAAATTGTATAAGGTAGGAAGGTACTACGGATCGAACTATATTAATTTATTTTTTAAGATTTATTTTTTATGGAAAATTTGTTCAGAAAATTAATATTTTTGATTATGATTTTATTACAGATCAAATCATGTTGTATCATTTATGAGGTTCTTCGGTAGTCTTGGATTTTTTTTTAACTAATTGTCCAGAAACCACAGATGCTACCCAAAGACCCACTCCAGTATACAGCATAACTCGTGATTGACCAAACATTCCCCAAATTGTAAAGACCAGTCCAACAGCAGCAAAAATTACAGGAATTACTGCTTTTTTAAACACCATTCTTCTCACATTCTTTCCGGTGCAGCAATTCCAAGAAGTTGTAACGCCTTACCAAGTGTTTCTTTGAATGAATAAACCAGACATATTCTTGCATCAGTTAGAGATTCAGATTCTGCAGACAATACTTTGACGTGTTCATAGAAAGCATTGAAAGTGACTGCCAGTTGATAACAATATTTAGCAACAACTTTGGGGGAGAGGTTCTTTGCTGCATCTTCTACTTGTAAGTCAAAAGAGGCAATTACTTTTACCAGGTTTTTTTCATATACAGTTTCCAACTGATCTAAATGGATTTTGAAATTAGGTTCTCTTCCTGCCTTTTCTAGAATTCTTAACGAACGAGCATATGCATATTGGATGTATGGTCCAGTATCACCTTCTAAGCTTAGAGATTCAGTAAGATCAAAAGTAATAATCTTGTCAAGATCTTGTTTTATCATAGCATATCGAAGTGCTCCAATAGCAACCTGCTCAGATATTTTGACTAGATTTAGTTCATCTAGCTCTGGATTTCTTTTCTTTGCTTCTTCAAATGTTCTCGAACCCAAAACGTCCAAGACGTAATCTGCACTGACATAGATTCCCTTTCGTCCAGACATTTGTACAGATTTACCTCCAGTATCAAGATCAAGTGTTTTAGCAGTTTCAGGACTTAGAGTCACAGATTCATAACCCAAGTGCCTGTAAGCATCAGGTTTTGATTTGAAATCAGACATTATTTTTGTAATAATTTTTTGTAATCGTGATTGTCTTGAATCAATTACAGTAATTACCATATCACCTCTGAAATTCAACTTTGTTTCTTTATTGTCAAGTGTAGTTTGCCACAACACACGTCCTGTCTTTTGTACAGCATAATGTTTATAGTAAAAAGGATCTTCTAAAATTCCAAGCTTCCATGCAGCATATGGAATATCTTTTGCCACATAAGTAGCAGTTCCATTACTTCTTACTAGAACCTTATCCTCTTCAGATTCAGCCTTTATTACCCAACATCCTACGTTTTTCCCTTCTTTTTCAAGTTCAGTAATTCCCATTGATTTCATTTTTTCAAATGCAGTAGACCATAGATTGGAGCGAACTATTTGAGATTCAAAGTTAAGACAATCATATGTGACACCAAGACGCCAGCAAGTTTTTAGCTGCTCATCAAGTACCCGTCTTGTTATTTCATCACCAAATTTGGCAATTTCAGATGTGCCTTCCTCGAGTTCCTTTAGAACTTGAGATCTTAATTCTGCAAGATGTTTGTCAGTTTCATATCGTTCTGTAATTTTCACATAAACGACATCACCGCAATAATGATCAAATTTTTGTCCCTCAGGTGCCTTATCAGAAAACCCACCATACTTGAAGCCCACTATAATATCTGCAACCTGTAATCCAGAATCATCTACATAGTTTAGAACACTTACGTCATAGGATGCTTTGTGAAGAATTCGTGCAATTGTATCTCCTATTATGATATTTCTTACATGTCCCACATGAAGTGCCTTGTTAGGATTAACACTAGTATGTTCAACTACCATTCTAGAGTTTTTCCCAAGGTCTATCTTACCATAATCAAGCAATAGCGATGCATGAATTACTTCAGGGATAAACAGAGAATAATTTGCTGTGAAGTTAAGATAGCCAGAGTCGTGTGCAAAGACTTCAAGGACGTATTTTTTAGATTTCTTTTTGTATTCTTCTGCAAGTGTTTGTGCAATATCAAACGGTCTTTTCTTCAGTGCCTTTGCCAACAGAAATCCAATGTTGCAGCTAACGTCTCCAAATTCAGGCCTTGAAGCTTCAGATACATCAAATTCTGTTTCTGGATAACCAAGTCTATCACAGATTTGTTTGACGCCCACTCGAATTTCATTGAAAAGTAGTCTTAGAGTCATGATATCATTCTGCCAACAGCTTTAATTGAATTGTTTCAAGTGCCTCAATAACACCATCTCCAGCATGTCCTTGAACAGACATTGTTGCCTTTGATTTTACATTTTCAGGAGCATTCCCAAGAGCTACACTTACTCCTGCTAATTGGAATAATGGGACATCTGTTTCACTATCACCAATTGCAATAACATCTTCTTTTTTTGCTGAAAACATGTTCATTACTTCAAGAAAGCCACTTGCTTTATCTACACCTTTTGAATTGATATGGTATGCATATTGACTATCAGTTAGATGTACGCCAAAATTATTATCTTCAAAAAGTTTCTTGCCTAAATTAACATCAAAGTTTCTTTCTAATACGACTTCAGTTATACGAGGAAAAACTGGTTTTTCAACAGCCTCGGGAATCTTTGTTTTTAGAAATTCAAAAGCTTTGACGCATTCTGGTTTATTTCCAATCAATTTATGTTCATTTGGTCCTGAAGTTATTATCCCACCATTTTCACCTACAGCAATTCTTGTCGTACCTCCAAAGACTGACAGCACATATGCTTCAATTGATGAGCGTCCAGTGACATAGATTACTTTGTGTCCAAGTTTTACAAGATATCGAAGAGCTGCAAGAGCATCAAGGTCAACCCTGCCTCCCTTGTTATCGGTTATAGTTCCATCAATATCAACTGCAAAGATCTTTAGCTTCACTAGAATCAAGTAATAATGGTGGAGATAATAACTGTTAACTAAAATAGTTTTGAATCATCAAATTCACATGGCAAGAAAAGGTCTAGTTGCAGAAATTTTTAGTAAAGCACTTCATGTTGATAATGTAGAACTATATGCAGTAGGGTATGTAGACTTGGGCGAGATAAAACAAGTTACTTTGACAGAATTTCTAAAACTATCCGAAAACTTTGAAGTCATACCTGCAAGTAGAATTGCCTACATCAAAAGAGAAGACAAAATACTTTATTCAAAGAAAGACAAAAAGGAATCCGATCAGATTTAATCATATTTTAAACGCAGTTAGCTCTATTACAAGGAAGGGAAAACCCAGTTTATGTTAATTGATTTCTTAAGACCCATACTTGAGAATCCATTCTTTGTCAAATATGGTCTATTGGGGCTTTTTCTAAATGCAGTATTTGCAGCGATCGTTCCATTTCCAATTGTGGTAACATCTACAGCATTACTTTTGAGTGGCCAAAGTGAGATCATGGTGTTTACAGTATTGTCAATTGGTTCAGTCCTAGGAGGAGTTGTTACATATGTGATAGGATATGATGGTGGAAAAATCTACAATATTTTACGAAGAACTCACAGTGAGGATCATCATCAAAAGAGCTTTGCATGGATAAACAAGTATGGGTGGATCATAATTTTTGCCCTAAATTGGGTTCCAATACTTACAGAAGTTGTAACAATAATAGCTGGATTAAAAAAATATAATTTTAAAAATTTTCTCATAATTATGGGCACTGCAAGAGTTGCTAGCGCATTTGCTATGGTGTATTTTGGAAATATGTTTCTCCAATATATCAAAACATAGAATTTTAAGAAAAAATTAGGCGTGGCTTGTAAATCCATAGTAGTAAGATTTTATTCAGCGAAAGACCATCTAACCTGCAGATGGGAATTCCAGAAAAAATCCAGTCCATTAAAGATGAGATGTCAAGGACTCAGATCAATAAAGCTACTGAACATCATGTTGGTCTTCTCAAAGCAAAGCTTGCTAAACTAAAAAGAGAACAAGAAGAAGTAAAATCAAGATCATCAGGAAGCTCAGTTGGTTTTGATGTAAAAAGAACTGGAGATGCAACGGTTGTGTTCATTGGTCTTCCAAGTGTAGGAAAATCAACATTACTTAACAGATTAACCGGAGCAAAATCAGCAGTAGGTGCTTTTCAGTTCACTACAACGACAGTAATTCCAGGAATGATGGAACATCGTGGTGCCAAGATCCAAGTACTGGACTTGCCAGGAATTATCAAAGGAGCGTCAACTGGAAAGGGCCTTGGAAAAAGAGTTTTAGCTGTTGCAAAAAGCGCAGACTTGGTATTGATAATTCTCGATGTATTCCAACCATATCTCGAAGATGTAATAAGAGCAGAACTAGGAAACATTGGAATTCGTCTTGATCAAAAACCTCCAGATATAGTTGTAGAAAAAACAGGAGATGGTGGAATAGCTGTTAGTCAGCAGGTTCCCCTTACAAAAATGTCTATCAGTTTGATGAAGGATATTCTTAGACTATATGGCATGAATAATGGGAGAGTGTTAGTTCGTGAGGATGTAGATGCAGACCAACTCACCGATTTTATTTCTGGGAATAAATTTTACGTAGACTCGCTTACAATTATGAACAAGATTGATCTTGTAAATCAAGGATTTTTAATGGAATTACAGCAAAAATCAAAATCAAAATTCATTCCCATATCAGCAGACTCTGACATTAACGTAAATGCGTTAAAAGATGCAATCTTTGAGAAACTAGACTTTATCAGAATTTACATGAGGCCAAAAGGTGGCGAAACAGATTACAAGGAACCATTAATTGCAAGAAGAAACTCTACAGTTTTAGACATATGTAACAAGCTTCACCGTGACCTCAAAAAAGATTTCAGATATGGTCTAGTGTGGGGAAAGAGTGTGAAGTTTGGTGGACAGCGAGTAAGCATCAATCATGTGTTGCAAGATGAAGATGTGCTCACAATTATAAAAGCTAAATAGAAAACTTTCTTTGCAAAAAAATGTAATACAATATTACATCAGAAACATTTTACAAAACAAGAAATCATCTTATCGCATACATCAACATACAGAATACACAAAATAAATTACATTGATGTAAACATTACAAATGTAATTTAGTAAATGATTACAGAATAATTTTAACAAATCTTGATCAAAAAATTAATTTTGTAAAAAAATTGTGTCTATATTACTTATCATTTAGTGTAATTTTCTTAAGCGTCACTATAGAAAAACTAGTAGAAACATAAACACGTAATGGCAAAACTAGCAAGACGTGCCGCTAAGCGAAAAGTTGTAAAGCGTGCCGTAGTAAAACGTGCAGCTAAGCGATCAGCTGTTAAGCGCGCCGTTGTAAGACGTGCAGCTAAGAGAAGAGTCGTAAAGCGTGCCGTAGTAAAACGTGCAGCTAAGAGAAGAGTCGTAAAGCGTGCCGTAGTAAAACGTGCTCTTGTAAAACGCGCTCTAGTAAGACGTGCAGTAGGAAGAGCTCTTGTAAGAAGAGCAGCCGTCAGAAGAGCAGTTTCAAGAAGACGACGATAAAATTCTAAACAAGTTATCGCTTCCTAGTAGGCGATAATTTGTAATATTTTAGCTAAACATTTGACCCGGTGGGGAAGGCGATTTGCCTTTAACTGCATCCGGCTCTACAAAAAATTTTCTTTCATTAGGAATTATTGACAGCTTAAGCGATGCATTTACTGCATAATGTGGAGTTCCATCAGGGTTTTTGTAGTTAGTAGCAATTCCCACTCGATCAAGATCAACTTTTACTTTTACCATCGTACCATCTTCAAGCTTGAAGATAACATGTTCCTCTCCTACTCGTTGATGATCCAACATTTTGAATTCGATCTTATCTTTTGGATTACTCATGCTAATTGGATCTAGTTTGAGTTATTTGAAGTAAACTAAATGATTCGATAATAAAGGTATGGAATATCGATCATTTCTAAAATTATTAAGAAATTTTTTTGATCGACATGATCAGTTACAACAAGTCTAAAATAGACAAATGTATTTGATTGAAATATTGCTTGTAGAAAATAGAATTCCATTAGAAGAAATGTTAGAATACATCAACGATACATTGATTCCTTTTGATATTACAATTACAAAAAAGATGACCAATAGTGAGATTTTACAATCATATCTTGAACTAAAAGATGTAGAGACAATATTTACCGCCTTGACTGAATTTGCATACATTGTTGACGAAGTAAATAATCTAAGAAACTAAATCAGTAAAGGAAGCTCATCAGTTTTATTTGCTGTTCAGTTGTAAGTACATTTTTTGAAGATAGTATCTCAAGTAATTGAGTAATCAATGCGCGCTCTTGTTCTGAGAATCCAGTAGGGCCTTTGTCTCCCGGTGGACCTGGTGGACCTCTTGGGCCCTGTTCACCAGGTATTCCTTGTTGTCCTTGAGGACCTTGTTGACCTTTATCTCCGAGAGGACCTTGTTGACCAGTTAATCCCTTGTCACCTTGTGGACCTTGTACTCCTTGGGGACCCTTGTCTCCCGGAGGACCTTGTGGACCTAATGGACCTAATGGACCAGGTAGACCTTGTGGGCCTGGGGGACCTTTGTCACCAGGAGTACCTTGTGGACCAGTAGTACCTTTCTCACCTTGTGGACCTTGGATTCCTTGGGGACCTGGTGGACCTTGTGGGCCTGGTGTGCCTCTAGGGCCTTGATCACCACTTGGGCCAGGTAATCCTCTTGGACCTTTATCACCTTGTGAACCAGGAATTCCTGTTAGGCCTTTTTCTCCAGCAGGACCTTGTGGACCTTGTGGGCCTTTCTCCCCTGGCGGACCTTGTGGACCTGTTAGTCCTTTGTCACCTTGCGGGCCTTGAGGGCCTGGCAATCCTTTGTCTCCAGATACACCCGGTGGACCTTTTGGACCTTGTTCACCCGGAGGTCCGATAATTCCTTTATCGCCAATTGGTCCTGGTGGACCTGTTGGCCCTTTTTCTCCAAGTGGACCAATCTCTCCGGTTAATCCTTTATCTCCCTTGTCACCCTTGTCACCTTTATCACCACGTTCACCTTTTTCACCTTCATCACCACGAGGACCTTTGTCTCCTTGTGGGCCTTTGTCGCCAGTAATTCCTTTATCGCCAATTGGTCCCTTGTCACCCCTGTCACCTTTGTCACCTTTGTCACCTTGTGGGCCTTTGTCTCCATGTGGACCTGGAGGACCCGGAGGACCTTTGTCACCAGTAATTCCTTTATCACCAGGTGGGCCCTTGTCACCCTTGTCTCCTTTATCACCTGGTGGACCTGGCGGACCTTTGTCTCCCTTGTCACCTGATGGACCTGGAGAGCCTTTGTCTCCTTGTACACCCATAGGTCCTGGTGGACCATTTACACCGGGTTGACCCATTGGTCCTGGTTGCCCCATTGGTCCGGGCGGACCCATAGGTCCTGATGGTCCTCTTGATCCTCTTTCACCTGGATAGTGCTCTACCACAGGTTTTGAAGTTCTAGTAATTTCAGATTCTTTTGTAAAACGAGTTGTAGTTCCAGG
>JAGWGA010000031.1 GCA_028867675.1 Nitrososphaerota archaeon
GAAAATAAAACAAAAAGAAGAAGGAATTATGCTTTTATCTTTGAAAGTCTTGCGTCTACTTCATCCCAGTTAATTACATTCCACCAGGCGTTTACATAGTCTGCACGTCTATTTTGATATTTTAGATAATAGGCGTGTTCCCAAACATCCAATCCCATCAATGGGATCAAACCTTTGGTACGTGGACTTGTTTGATTTGGCATTGTAGTAAACTCGACTTTCTTTGTCTGAGGATTGTAAGTTAACCAACCCCAGCCACTTCCTTGTATAGCAATTGTGTCTTTTACAAATTTTTCTTTGAAACTATCAAAGTTTCCAAACACAGAATTGATAGATTCTTCTAAGCTGCCACCTGGTTTTCCACCACCGCTTGGTTTCATATTATTCCAGAATAGGGCGTGGTTTTCATAACCGCCCCCATGAAAATTCACTGCACCTCTAACATTTTCTGGGACTTGATCCAAGTTTGAAAGTAACTTGGTTAGTTCCATGTTTTGTAGTTCAGTGCTTAGATTTGCTAATGCATTGTTCAAACCATCAGCATATGCCTGATGATGTTTGGTGTGATGAATTTCCATTGTTCTGGCATCAATGTGTGGTTCCAAAGAATCGTATGAGTATGGTACTTTTGGAAGTTCATATTTTGCCATAAGAGTTACAAGTTTTTCTTGCCATTTATGGTTTTGGTTGCAAATGCATTTTATCTGGCCTTAATTGAGATATATTGTGATAGAGAAATTACTAATTTTTTCTCTTGTTTTTGTTTTATGTATTTCATATTTTATTTCAGATTCTGTTGAAGAAGAACAAAATATTCTTTCAAAGAGCATACAATTGGTCGGGGTTCAAATCCCAAGACAGCACGGCTTAAACGGTCAGGGAGTAAAGATCGGCATCATAGATACAGGAATTGATTTTAATCATCCGGATTTGTTTGGGTATGGAATTTCGGGGAGAGTAATAGGAGGATATGACTATGTCAATTCAGATGAAAGGCCATTGGACACTAATGGGCATGGGACTGAGGTAGCTGGTATAATTGGTGCCAATGGAAATTTTTCCGGAATGGCTCCAAAATCTCAATTATTTTCATACAAGGTGTCGTCGACTGGAGAGATGGTTTCTTCAGAATATATCGTTCAGGCCATTGAACGTGCTATAACAGACAAGATAGATGTGATCAACATCAGTCTAGGAGTAAACAGAACTAATGATGGATTAGAAACTGCAGTGGACGAGGCAGTAAAAAAAGGAATTGTAGTAGTTTCTGCAGCTGGAAATAATGGACCGGACAATGAGACTATTGGAAGTCCAGGAAGAGATATCAATGTAATAACAGTAGGTGCTTCCTATAACAACATAACATCAAGTCTTGTATCAACATTTGAGATTGATGGTAAACAGTATAGTGCAATACCGATGCTTGGAGTCAGTGCTATACAAAAACCAATTGAAGGTAAAATAATCTATGGAGGATATGGAAGATTAAAAGATCTTGAAAATCTAGATGTAAAAGGTTCAATTTTGCTTGAACAGAGAGGAAGTGATACAAAAGGTGAAAGAGTGTTTTTTTCTCAGAAAGAGAAAAATGCTGCAGACAGTGGTGCAATAGGATTAATAGTGTTTAACAATCAAAATGGAATTTTTTTTGGTCAGCTCATAGGACAGAACTCTTCTAAAGAATATTATCCGAGAATTCCAACTATTTCAATATCAGAAGAGGACGGTCTTAAATTAAAATCAATGTTAAGAAATAACACTATAGCTCACTTGGACATATTTTATCATCCAGATTTTGTAGCACCATTTAGTTCACGTGGTCCAGTTTCCCCATTCTATGTAAAACCAGATCTTGTTGCTCCAGGAGTCTTTGTTAATACTACAACACTTAATGGAAAATACAATCTAACAAGTGGAACAAGTATTGCTGCACCACATGTAACTGGTGCAGTAGCCATATTATTACAAAAATACCCAAATTTGGATCCATCATCTGTTGCATCGCTCATATCAACAACAACTGATCCAGTTACAGACGCCTATGGGAATGTTGTTCCAATAGAAGTAGCAGGCAGTGGAAGATTAAACATAACAAAGGCAGAGTCTGCAAATCTAATCATTAAACCTCATAGTTTAGTTTTCAATCCATCTTATGAGAATCCTAGTGAGACAAAGATATTGCAACTACATTCAATCAATAATGATACTATTCCAAAATTAAAAGTTCAATTTTTATCTAGTGAACCAAGTCTTGTTTTTAATTACTCTGTAAGCAATGATACAATTAATGCACGAATTACAGACAATATTAAAAAAATAGGCAATTATGAGGGATTCATAATTATTGATGATTCAAAAACTTTGTATCGAATTCCAGTTCTCATTCATCTAACAAAGGGAGCTTTAAAAATAAATCAAAATGATGGCAAGATTAATTTTTCAATTGATTATCCAGAAAAATGGTCTTATGCAAAGATTTCTTTAATCAAATCTGATTCACATGATGTAAAAACAACTTCAATTACCCCACAAGATACTAGTTCATTATCTATTCATGATACAGGAGAATATTGGATTCAGGCTGACATCAAAACAGGAAATGAAACTGATCATGCATATCAAACATTGATAGTAAATCATGTTACAGAAAATATCGACTTGGAAGATGTATTACACATACCAAATAAACAACTAGTAATGATAATTTCTATTTTGATTATTACAATAATAGTCGGATTGACAATAAGACGCAGATAAAATTATGTGTGTGGCCCAGCATCTTTTATTTCTGTAGAAACATTGCCAAATTTTTTGAAATTATCTACAAACATTTGAGCAAGTTTTTTTGCAGATACATCATAAGCTTCTTTATCAGACCAAGTATTTCTTGGATTCAATACATCTGATGGAACATCAGTACAAGTAATTGGCACATCCAAGTTGAATACTTCATCATGTCGATAATTTACCTTATCTAATGCTCCTGAGAGAGCAGCTGTAACCATACTTCTAGTATAATGAATATTCATTCTCTTTCCAATTCCATATGGCCCGCCTGACCAGCCAGTATTTATCAGGTACACCACGGTATTGTGTTTTGTAATCTTCTCTCCTAGTAGTTTTGCATAAACTGATGCATGTCGGGACATAAATGGAGCACCAAAACATTCTGAAAAGGTTGCTTTTGGCTCGGTAATTCCTCTCTCAGTACCTGCAAGTTTACTTGTATATCCAGACATGAAATGATACATGGCTCCTTCTTTTGTAAGTCTGGCAATAGGTGGCAATACACCAAATGCGTCTGCTGTTAGAAATATGATGACTTTAGGATTGCCTCCAAGACTTGGAATTACAGCACCAGGAATGTAATCAAGAGGATAGGCAGCTCTAGTATTTTCTGTGATACTTCCATCATGGAAATCTGGCATCATGGTATTTTTATTAATTACAACATTTTCTAGAACTGCTCCAGATCGTATTGCATCCCAAATTTGTGGTTCAGCCTCTTTGTTTAGATTTATACACTTTGCATAACACCCGCCTTCAAAATTAAAAACTCCTCTGTCAGACCAACCGTGTTCATCATCACCAATTAATTTACGATTTGAGTCAGCTGACAATGTGGTTTTACCAGTACCTGAAAGACCAAAGAATAAAGCTGTATCATCATTTTTTCCAATGTTTGCAGAACAGTGCATTGGAAAGACACCTCGTGATGGCAAATTGTAATTCATTACTGAAAACATTGCCTTCTTTATTTCTCCAGCATACGATGTAGCTCCAATTAGAACAATTTTCTTCATATAATTTAGAAGAATAAATGCATCAGACCTTGTTCCATCTATTTCCGGAATTGCTTTGAAATCATTTAGTGCAATTACTGTATATTCTGGATTATGAGATTCAAGTTCTGAAACAGTAGGTCTAATGAAGAGTTGTCTTACAAACAAGCTCTGCCATGGATGATCAGTTATTACTCTAATAGCAAGTCTATGTTCGGGGTCAGCTCCCACAAATCCATCAAAAATGAAGATTTCTTTGTTATCGATGAATTTCTTCATCTTTTCAAATATTTTATCGAATTTATCTTCTGGAAATGGATGATTAATTTTACCCCAATCAACAGTATTGTGGGTTTGTTCATCATCTACTATAAAACGGTCATCTGGAGACCTTCCAGTATATTTTCCAGTTTTTACAGCCATGGCTCCATTTGCAGTGAGAATACCTTCATTTTTTTCTTCGATAAGATCAATGAGATTCTTAACAGGTAAATTCCTATGTATCTTTGTGGGCTTTATTCCCATTTGTTCCAATTGAGATACAACTTGACGAGTGATCGTAGGTTCCAAGTCCTCTATCATCGGGTAAGACGATTGCCTATGAAATTCCTTATTATCTCTTCGGATCATAAATGATGAAACAAGAAACGTATTTATTGTAAAATTTAGTCAGAGTCGTGTACATGCCGATCAATAAAGAAGCTCTTGAACTTAGAAAAAAGGTGGCTGAGAATAGACCAGCTTTTGTGAGACAAGAGAGCTGGAGATACTCAAGACTTGCAAAGACTTGGAGAAAGCCAAAAGGTATGGACAACCATCAGAGAAAACAGAAGAAAGGATGGCCAGTTTTGGTTCGAGTCGGATATGGAGGACCTAAAATTGCAAGAGGATTGCACCCTTCGGGATTTACAGATAATTTAGTTTTCAACTTAAAAGATTTAGAAAAACTTGATCCAAAGAAAGATGGTATCAGATTTGGTCATGGAGTAGGAAAGAAGAAGCGAACTGAGATTATTACAAAGGCATTAGAGAAGAACTTCAAAGTATTCAACGCAAGGGTGTCAGCGAGTGGTAGTAAATCTTAAATCAAAAAGGAAGCTCGTCTCCAGAATTCTTGGAGTAGGAGCTGCCAGAATAAAATTTGATCCAGAATATCTAGATGATGTAACAGATGCAATTACCCGTGCAAACATCAGAAGCTTGGTAACAGCGGGAACAATTCAGGTAAAACCATTCATAGGAACTTCAAAAGGAAGATCACATTTTAAGAAATCCCAAAGGCGCAAACGTGGAACAAAGCAAGGCTCCAAAAAGGGTAGAAAGGGATCAAGAGTAGGAAAGAAGGAAGTGTATGTCAAAAGAATAAGAGCTATGAGACACCAACTAAAAGTTTCAAAATCAAGAAAAGAAATAGCTAATGCAAGTTATTGGAAACTGTACAAACAAGTAGGTGGAAATCAGGTAAGAAACTTAGCCCATCTTAGAAGTTTAATAGAAGAAGTTCGTTCCAAGAAATAGATTCAGAATCTATAGATTTTATCAGCATCTAGAATTTTGCCATTTTTTATTTTTATTCCCTCCTTTGATAGCATGTTAGTTTTAACATTCTCACCCCATGCATATCCACCAATTTTACCATCAGACAAAATTACTCTATGACATGGAATAATTACAGGATAAGGATTCTTGTTCATCATTCTTCCAATAGCTCGCTGTCCATTTTTTAGACCCACAGCTTTTGCTAGTTCAGAATAAGTCGTTACTTTTCCTTTTGGTACTTCCAATAGTTTCTTGTACACTCTATGTTCAAGATTCAAATCTTAATAATCTCCAAATCAGTCGAATTTATCATTTCAACAATTTTTTGTTTATTCTTTCCGAGTCCACTCCAGTCCATCAATGCAAATTTAGATTCCTTGTTTCGCTCCATGATATGGTCAAAAAGGTCTTTATCAATTACACCTAAACCATGTTTTGGAATAACAGTTCCCAGTGCAAGATCCCCCTCAAGTAATTCTTTATTGAATTTATCAGGATAATGAGTACCTCCAAAACATATGGCAACATCATATTTCTTCTGTGGCTGAGACATTTCTTTTAGGACAATTTTTGCTACATTTTCGCATAATTCTGTATCATTCCATTCCTTTTCAGTCGTACCTATTTCAATAAACAAAGTAGGTTTACTCAGAGCAGTAGGTCCATGATGAGTTGCTTCAATAGTTATGTCAAATTTTGAGAAAATATTTCTTTCTTCCCATAACCGTTTCATGTAAGATTTTTGCAAATGTGGATGAGGAATTGCTACCTGTCTTGGAAATCCTCCAAACAAGGCATCACCAAAATTTCCAGTACTATGACATGTCAAGGCAAGAGTTCCACTCTCAGATGCATGTTTTGACAAAAATACATAACCTTCGTAATGATATTTTTCTTCAAGCCAATCTGCAGATATTGCAGGAGTTGGAATTATTACAAGGTCAAAATCATTTCCACGATAAATCTCATTTTCTTTTTTCATTTGTTTTGAAATGAATGATGCCATGTTAGAACCAGCAGGATCAGATTGGTAAGCTACGAGTAATTGCATAAAATAAGAATTATAAGGACACTTTATTAACGTCCTCCAATGGTAAAGGTAAACCCAAAACAGATGCTAAAGGATATGGTCAACACCATGAAACTTGCCAAAAAGTCAGATAAAGAAGACTATATGGAACATTTGAGACTAGTAATTCTTGGCATGGCTACACTTGGAGCTATTGGATTCATCATTCAATTCACATTTGCCGTTATTAATTTAGGACATAGATAGAATGGCACAAGAAACAAAATCACACTTTTTCGCAGTTAGAACTACGGGTGGTCAAGAGAAAGTCGTTATGGGACTATTAGAAAACAGAATCAAACTAAAGAAACTCAACATACAATCAGTTCTTCTACTAGAGAACCTCAAGGGATATGTTGTTGTAGAAGCAATAGATGCCAACGCAGCATTTGATGCATTACAAGGAATCAGACACATTAGAGGTCAACTAAGAGGAGAGTTAACATTCAAAGACATAGAAGGATACTTGGTTAAGAAATCCACAGTTTCAGAATTAGTCGTGGATCAAGTAGTTGAGATAATTGGAGGTCCTTTCAAGGGCATGAAAGCCACTGTAACTAGAGTAGACCAAGATAAAGAAGAAGCTACTGTAATTTTACTTGATGCACCATATCAGTTACCAGTTACTGTTGATGCAAATTATCTTAAACCATCAACTCATTAGCAAGGATTAAATTTACAGTAGAGAGGGAAGAAAAATCATGGCAGATATGCAATCAGTTTCTGCACTTGTAACAGGAGGTCAAGCTAGTGCAGGTCCTCCTCTAGGTCCAACATTGGGACCACTGGGTGTTAACATTTTACAAATAGTTACTGCAATAAATGAAAAAACTAAAGATTTTGAGGGAATGAAAGTACCTGTTACTGTCAATGTGGATAAGAAGACAAAGACATGGACAGTAGAAGTAGGAATTCCTTCTGCAGCAGCTTTAATTCTAAAAGAAGCTGGTATTCAGAAAGGTTCAGGAACTTCTGGTGCCACATGGGTTGGAGAAATTTCACCGGATTCAGTTGTCAAAGTTGCCAAATTAAAAATAGATTCTTCTTATGCATTGAACATCAAGGCTGCTGCAAAAGAAATAATCGGAACTTGTTTAGCACTTGGAATCAAAATAGATGGCAAGAATCCTAAAGAAGCAACAGCCGAATTAGAAGCAGGTAAGTGGGACGCTAAATTCAAGTAAATTATTCAATAACAGAATATACTGGGTCTTTATCAGTTCGTTGTAATTCAACAAAAGTTTCCGTATTTTGAATTCCCTCTATCTTTCCTATCTTTTCTATAGCTACAGTGTGTAATTCCTCAAGATTTTGTGCTCTTAAAGTCAACAGAATATCAAATCTTCCAGTAACTTCTGATATAGCAACTATCTCAGGAGTTTTTATCAAGGCTTTATGGATCTGGTCCTTTAACTTTGGATCCCTGTTGATACCCATAGTAGCTCTTACTCCTATACCAATCAAAGATTCATCAACTACTATAGTAAATTTTTTGATTAATTTTTTCTTAACAAGTCGCTTTATTCTACTATATAGAACTGAAGTATTCACTCCAAGTTTTTTTGAGAGATTTGGAACAGATGCATTACCGTCACGGCTAAGTTCGGTAATTATTTTCATATCTAATTCATCGAATTTGTGCAACTTTGCGACTTGTTTTTATTAGTATTTAATAAATGTAAGTTCCTTTTCTCAAAAGTATTCTTATTTCAAGATAAGTCTAACAATATGAAATTTTTACAATTTAGCATTTCTCGAATGATTCTGTCGCTAAAGGATTTTAAATAGGCAAATCAGAAAGCTTTTCGTAATGATTACAGAGTCTCAGATAGCTCAAATGATAACAGATGCTAAAAAGAATACAAAGGCAAGAAAATTCAAGCAGTCAGTGGAGCTAATCATGGTTTTCAAAGATGTAGATGTAAAGAAAGGATTTGCAATTACTGAGACAGTTCAATTACCAAAAAAGATGAATCAAGCAGCTACAATATGTGTAATCGCTTCAGGAGATCTTGGGGTAAAGGCAAAGAGTGCCAATGCAGACATGGTAATAGACAGTGCACAGATAACACAAATGGGTTCAAACAAGAGAGAATCACGCAAATTAATTAACGGTTATGACTTTTTCCTTGCAGATACTTCAGTGATGGCAAATGTCGGTAAGACATTAGGTCAGTTCATGGGTCCAAGAGGAAAGATGCCTACTCCACTTCCATTTAATGCACCAATTGATTCAATATTGGAAAGATTCAGATCTTCAATCAAAGTAAAATTGAAAAATTCTCTTTCTTTGGCATGCAAGATAGGTGATGAAACAATGTCTGATGCAGATTTACTTGCAAACGCAAACGCAGTAATTAGTACAATAGAAAAGAAATTACCAAGTGGTGATAAGAACATCAAGAAAATAATGATCAAAACAAGTATGGGAAAAATAATCAAACCAGTACAACTAGGAACGAAATAAAATGCATCAAAATAGAACAAAATATCCTCAAAAGAAAATGCAGATGTATCAACAGATTCAAGAATTACCAAACAAATACAAAGTTGTAGCTCTTGTTAGAATGGAAAAAGTAAGATCTTCACAATTATTACCATTAAGAAAAAAATTCAAAGGAGAAGTAGAGATTGTTAGTATCAAGGATAAAGTTGCACAGAAATCTCTTTCAACACTAAAGATTCCAGGAATTGAGAAACTAGCAGAAAAATTAGTCGGACAATGTGTCTTGATGTTTACAAACATGAGTCCAATCAAATTGAATATTTTACTTGGTAAAAATAAGATAATGATGGCTGCAAGAGGTGGAGATAAGGCAAGCATAGATGTAGTCATCAAAGCAGGCAATACAGGAATTACTCCAGGACCAATTCTTACAGATTTCAAAGAGGCAGGAGTTTCAACAAAGATTGATCAAGGAACAGTTTGGATTACAAAGGATTCAGTAGCTGCAAAGAAAGGGGACACAATAACTACAAAATTAGCCACCTTACTTAGCAAGCTAGATGTCAAGCCAGTAGAGGCAGGAATAGTACTAAACTCAGCCTTAGAAGACAAACTTGTTTACAATCAAGAAGAATTAACAGTAGACCTAGACAAGTACAGAGAAGCATTTGCACAGGCACACCAAGAGGCATTGGCATTATCCATAGAAATTGGATATGTAACTAAAGAGAATGTCAACATAATTCTTTCAAGAGCTGCTCAACAGGCAAGATCACTTGCAATAGAATCAGGTTTCCTTACAGAGGATACTAAAGAATCTACAATTCAGAGAGCTCATGGACAAGCAAAATCATTGTCTGGAAAGCTAAAGAATTACACTTCTCAATAGTTCAAGACAATTATCCACGTACTTTTGGTAAATTCCAATTGTATTTCATAGCAACCAATCTAAGCATAGTAGTAACTACTATTGATCCAATTGTTGCCACTTCGATTTGAAATCCAACCACCAAAACAATGTAAAAAACAACAACGCCAAGAAAACTTGCTGAGGCATAAAGTTCCTTGACAAAAACCATTGGTATTTCATTTACAAACATATCTCTAAGAATCCCTCCCCCTACTGCTGTTACCATTCCTGCCAAGGCCATTGCAAGAAAATTCATTCCAAATAATTGATATGCAAAAGTTGCACCGATTGCAGTAAAGACACCTAACCCAAGAGCATCAAATTTTAAAAATAGATTCCAGTGTTTTTGCAGTTTAGGATAAAGGAAGAAGAGGGTTACTCCAGTGATTGTAGTTATGATAACATAATTTGGATCTGATATGGAATGAGGTGGAAAATGACCGATAATAATATCACGTATAGTTCCTCCAGCAACACCAGTGATTGTTGCAAGAATTATAATTCCTACAATGTCTGCTTTGTGTTCAATTGCTTTGAATGCACCTGTAACAGCAAAAGCCATTGTTCCAAACAAATCCAATATCAAGACAACAACTTGAATTGGCGAGGATAACTCAGTCAAATAACAAATTAACCAATACTATAGTAAATAATGTTTTTAAGAAATTACAAAAAGGGGATAAAAATTACAGTTTTAACCGAATAGTGCGGAAAGACCTTCCATTGCCTGTTCTTCGGTCTTTGCAGATGGTAGCTCAGCTTCTTTCTTGCCTTCTGCTGCTCCTCCTCCACCTGATGGTGCGGCTGGTGCAGCAACTGCTACTGGGGCAGCTTTGATTGCTTCCTCAATGTTTACATCTGCTAGTGCAGCTACTAGTGCTTTCACTTGTGCCTCATTTACTTCGGCACCTGAAGCCTTTACAACATTAGCAATATTTGCTTCGTTGATTTCCTTCTTTTGTTTGTGCAAAAGCAACGCAGCGTATACGTATTCCATTGTAAACAAATTTTGCAAGAGGCATAATATAAAACTATGGAGACTCGAAGAAAAAATAAAATGAAAATGTCTTTTTTAGTTTAAGATCTTAAGACCTCGGCAAATTGAGTACATGTATTTCTTTAATTCTTTATCATAGAGTGTATCCATTCTTTGCTTTAGGATTCGTTTAGCCTGATCCTTTTCTGAACCATCAGGTAAAGAGAGTACATTGTTAATCAATTCAGGAATTGATTCTCTAACCCATCCAGAAATAATGTTGTGAATATTTTTATGGATCTTTTCAACTGGGTCTTTAGTAACATCAAAGACTCCGGTAAAATTATTGTGTTCTACTCTATAGATTAAAGCAAAGATGCATTCCTTTGGATTGGGATTTTTCAAAATCTCAACGGATTGAGGACCGGCTTTTCCCTGGGTTACTTTATTTTTCAGACCTACAGGATTTATTGCAATTCCATTAACACCAATGTTGGTGTTTTCCACTCCTGTTACAATGCCTACAATTATGTCACTATACTCACCATTTGGCTTTGATGCAAAGACAAAATCTCCTTCTTTCCATCCCTTTTTTTGAAGAAACATGAAAACCATTGTCAATAAATCATATTTAATATGTTGCTTCAGAATGCTTAATATCAGTCAGAAGAAAAAATTGTAAAATGGATAAAGATCAAATCCTTGCAAAGTTTTCTACTGACCCTGATAGATATTACAAAGTTGTATTATTTGAAAACGAGGGATTTAGAAGAAAATCATGTTCCAAGTGTAAAAGATTTTTTTGGACTCTAGACGATAGCATGAATTTGTGTCCTGATCATATAGAGAATAGCTATTCCTTCATTGGGGATCCTCCTACTAACAAGAGATTTGATTATACACAAGCATGGAAGGAGGTAGAATCTTTTTTTGTACAGAATAATCATAAATCAGTTGGGAGATATCCAGTAGTTTGCAGATGGCGTGATGACCTTTACTTCACCATAGCATCAATCGTAGATTTTCAAAGAGTGATGGGTTCTAAGGTTGTTTTTGAATTTCCTGCCAATCCACTAATTGTTCCACAGACTTGTCTTAGATTCAAAGACATAGAAAATGTTGGTGTAACTGGCAGACATTTTTCTAGTTTTTGCATGATAGGACAACACAGTATACCAAATTCACAAGGATATTGGAAGGACAGATGTGTAGATCTTGACTTCAAACTTTTAACAGATAGACTTGGAATTAACAAAAAGGAGATAGTATTTGTTGAAGATGTATGGGCAGGAGGAGGTTCTTTTGGTTCATCGCTTGAGTATTTTGTAAGAGGTTTAGAGCTTGGTAATGCAGTATTTACAGAATTTCAGGGAGATTTGAACAACTATTCAGTTTTAGACCAGAAGATTATCGATATGGGTGCAGGTCTTGAAAGATTTGCATGGATTACGATGGGAACCCCAACTGCATATGATTGCTGTTTTGGGCCCATAACAAAACATATGATACAAAAAATAGGCATAGATGTAGATTCTAATATAATTTCAAAATACTTTATGGCAATTGCAAAGGCTCTGTCTGAGTCAGAAGATATTGCAATAGTCAGAAAGACAGCTGCTAAAATTACAGGTTTGGATGAAACAAAACAGGAAAAAATAATCTCTCCACTGGAAGGCATTTACACAATAGCTGATCATTTGAGAACTCTAATCTTTGCCATATCTGATGGAGCACTTCCGAGTAATGTTGGAGGCGGCTATAATTTGAGAATGATTTTGAGAAGAACACTTGCTACGATCGATAGGTTTGGTTGGAACTTTGACCTCAATGACCTAATAGATTTGCACATAGATTATCTAAAATCAACCTATCCAGAACTTGAGCAAACTCGAAATGATGTTAAGATTATAATCGAGGTAGAAAAAAGTCGTTATAACGAATCCAGAGTTAGAATGAAAAACATGGCGTCTACCCTCAAGGCGCAAAACAAGAAATTATCAGTAGATGATCTTATTCGTTTGTACGAGTCAGACGGCATAACTCCTGATTTTCTCAAAGAGGCGCAAATCATACCAGAGATTCCTTCGACATTTTATGAGAAATTAACCGATTTACATCAATCTGAAAAAGCTGAAAAGAAACAAGAACTGAATTTAGAAGGCATTCCCGATACAGAATTACTATATTACAAAGACGACCCTCACGAATTCGAAGCTAAAATACTTAGAGTCATAGATAACAAATTTGTTATTCTTGATAAAACATCATTTTATGCCAGAGGAGGCGGACAAGAGCCAGATCATGGCAAAATTTCTGAATGTGATGTAATAGATGTTACAAAGCACGGAAATGTTGTACTACACGAGATCAGAGAAGGCATGCCAAAAGAAGGCATGATTGTAAAATGCAAAATCGATTCTGCAAGAAGATATGGAATAACTCGTAATCATACTAGTACTCATGTGTTAAATGCATCTGCAAGGAACACATTAGGTTCCTGGATATGGCAACACTCTGCTTTCAAAGATGTAGATTATGCAAGACTTGACATCACTCATCATTCAACTCTCACAGAAGAAGAGATAATGAAAATAGAAGATCTTGCAAACACAACTATAAGAAAAAACATTCCAGTCTTAATTAACCAATTTGAAAGGGGAGATGCTGAACAAGAATATGGTTTTAGAATTTATCAAGGCGGAGTAGTTCCAGTAAAACTAGTACGAATTGTAAACATAGAAGGATTTGATGTAGAGGCTTGCGGTGGAACCCATGTACAAAAAACTGGAGAATTAGGCTTGATAAAAATAACAAAAGCTGAGAGAATTCAAGATGGAGTAATCAGATTAGAATTTGTTTCTGGAGAGTCTGCACTAAAGTATACACAAAATCAAGATAGAAAGATTTCAAGCATAGTAAGATCGCTTGGTTCAAGCAAAGAAAAGATGTTAGAATCATTTGAACATATGATGAAAGATTCAGATGATGTAAAAAGAAAATTAAAGCAATTAATTAAAAGAACTTCAGAATCGTCTGCAAGAGAAGCCATTTCCCAGGCAAAGAATATTGGACAAGTAAAACTTTACAGCGTAGTTGAAGAAGAACTTGATGAAGAATTCCACATATCAATTGGAGAAATGGCAACTAGGTTAGAAAAATCATTGATCTACTGTGTATTAATAGTGAAAAATGAGACAATCAAGATAATTGCATTTTGCGGTTCTGAAGCCATTTCAACAAAGAAAGCTGGAGATCTAGTGAAAGAAGTATCCAAAGTACTGGGTGGATCAGGTGGTGGAAGAGATACATTTGGTCAGGGTGGAGGAAAAGATCTAACAAAAATAAAAGACGCCCTCTTGAGTATTGAGAAATCAATTGTTGGAGAACGATAGTTAAATGAACTGGACTTCACTTGAAGAAAAATGGAGACGCAAGTGGGAAGAAGAAAAATATTTTGAAACAGACCCAAATAATGATAAAAAATTTTTTGTAACTGTAGCATACCCATATCCGAATTCCCCACAACATGTTGGGCATGGAAGAACATACACTCTAGCAGATGTTCATGCAAGATTCATGCGCATGATGGGTTATAACGTATTATTCCCTATGGGATTTCATTACACTGGAACTCCCATTCTTGGAATGGCTAGAAGAGTTCAAGACAATGATGTGAAATTACTTGAAACATTTCGTAACATATACAAAGTTCCAGATGAGAAGATTAGAGAATTTTCAGAACCAGTAAAAATTGCAGATTATTTTCATCAAGAGATAAAGGCAGGAATGAAAGAAATGGGTTACTCCATAGATTGGAGAAGAGAATTTACCACAATAGATCCAGTGTATAGCAAATTTATTGAATGGCAATTTGGAAAACTAAAAGAGAAAAATCTCATAATTCAAGGCACTCATCCTGTTGGATGGTGTCCAAAAGATCAGAATCCTGTTTCTCAGCACGATACACAGGGTGATGTAGAACCAAGTTTTACTGAATATACAATTATCAAATTCAAATATGATAATTATATCATCCCCACTGCAACATTACGACCCGAGACAATTTTTGGAGTAACAAACATCTGGGTAAATCCAGAATTTATTTATGAAATTTTGCAAGTTAATGATGAAAAATGGATAGTGACAAGCGAGTGTGCAAGAAAATTAGAATTTCACAATAAAACAATAACAAGACTAGATAAAATATCGGGCAAAGAATTAGTGGGCAAAAAAGTTCACGTTCCTGAAAGAAATGATCAGGTTCTAATTTTACCTGCAAGTTTTGTCAAAAGTGAAAATGGTACAGGCATAGTAATGTCAGTTCCAGCACATGCACCTTTTGATTATCAAGCTTTAGAAGACTTCAAAAAAGAAGTAACAAGTTATCCTAATCTTTCTGAGATTAAAAATGTAAAAGCAATATCAATAATCACAACAGATGGTTATGGAGAAATTCCAGCTCAAGATGTAATAGTTAGATTACAAATCGAAGATCAAAATAGTCCCAAGTTGGAAGAAGCTACCAAGGAAATATACTCAAAGGAATTTTACAGTGGCAAATTAAAACCAAATACTGGAAAATTTGCCAATAAGACAGTCTCAGAGGCAAAAGACGAAGTAAAAAAATGGATGTTACAAACTGGAAATGCCGATATTTTATACGAATTAAATGAAACTCCAATAAGATGCAGATGTGGTGCAGAGTGTGTAGTAAAAATACTCAACAACCAATGGTTTCTTAATTATTCAGATCCTGAATGGAAAGAGAAAGTACATTTATGGATAAATGAGATGAAAATTCTCCCAGAAGAGATTCGAAATGAATTCAATAATGTTGTAGATTGGCTAAGAGAACGAGCATGTGCAAGACAGCATGGATTAGGAACAAAATTACCTTGGGATAAAAACTGGATAATAGAAAGTCTGTCAGATTCTGTAATTTACATGGCATATTACACTATAGCAAAATTTGTAAACAATAAAGAAATTATATCAGAAAATGCATCAGATGTTTTTTTTGATTACATATTTTTAAACAAGGGAGATTTGCAAGATGTCTCATTACAGTGTAAAATTAAGCCTGATCTTTTGGAGAAAGTAAAAAAAGAATTCCAGTATTTTTATCCAGTAAATGCTAGACACTCTGGAAGAGATCTAGTACCAAATCATCTGACATTTTTTATCTTCAACCACATAGCAATATTCCCAAGACAATACTGGCCTGAGGAAATTGTAGTCAATGGTTCAGTGCTCATGGATGGAAAAAAGATGTCAAAGTCTGAAGGAAACATAATTCCTCTCAGAGATGCCATAAGAACCCATGGTGCAGATTCCATAAGACTTACAATTTTAATTTCAGCAGAGCTGTTACAAGACGCAGACTTTAACCAAGAGGCAGTAAAAGGAATAAAAAACAAGTTAGAAAGTATGCTAGAAGAATGTTCAAGATACAAATCAGTTCAGAATGTCAAACTAGAGCAAGAGGATAGATGGATAAAAAGTAAAGTTGAGCTATTAATCAATATGACAACCTTATCAATACAAAAAATGAGACTAAGAGAAGCATTACATTTCATACTGTATGAATTTGAATCGGATCTTCAGTGGTATATGAAACGAGTTTCTGCAAAGAAACGTGAAGGCTTTTCTGGAATCTTACATGAAATATTTTCTGCAAGAGTAGCAATGATGTCACCTTTTGCACCATTTGCATCAGAAGAGATGTGGTCCAGATTGGGAAATCCTGGTATAGTATCAAAGTCTTCTTGGCCTACATATAATGCTGAGAGTATTGACTTTGAATCAATTCAATCTGAAAATTTATTAAAAAATACAATGGATGATATCAAAAGTATAATCAAGGTCACAAAGATCATTCCTAAGAAAATAACAATTTACACACCAGCATCATGGAAAGTAAAGGCATATCAGAAAATTTTATCCAAAGTAGTTGGAGGCGAAATCAATATTGGCATTCTTATAAAATCACTAATTGCAGACAAGGAAACTGAGGAAATAAAGAAAGATCCCGATTTTGTTAAAAAAACTGTTAATGATATTTTATCAGAATCACAAGAACAGAGAGAGTCAAAGAATAGAATCGGTTTAATTGATGAAAAGAGAATTCTTTCAGAACTTGATTCACTTGTGCAAGCAGAATTTGGAATTTCATCTCAGGTATTTTCAGAATCAGATGGTGACAAATATGATCCAAAAAACAAATCGAGAACAGCTAGACCATACAAACCAGCTATCTTAATAGAATAATATTTGCTACATGTTTTTATTAGGTAATTCTCGTCATAAGATCGTTTGAAGATAGCAGTAGTCGGAATAGGTGTTGCGGGAGCATACCTTCTTGCAAGATTGAAAAATCAACATGAAGTTGTAGGTTTTGAAAGATCTACACAAGAAAATCATGATTCGATATGTGCTTGGGGTACATCAAAGGCACCAATGCAGGAATTTACAAAAAAAGTTGGACTTGATTTTAACGATTATGTAATTCATGATGGAAAGCAAATGTATGTAGACATGGGTTTAGAGAGATTTCAGATTAAGCTCAAAGGTCTTTGTACTTACAATAAAATCGGATTGATAAAAGACATGGCAAAGGGATGTAAGATAAATTATGGATCAGTTCCAAAATTAGAAGATTTAGAACCAGAGTTTGACATGATAGTAGATTCTACAGGTTTTCATCGTTCATACTTGCCAAGACTTGAAAAAGATTTCCATCTACCAACTTTTCAATACAAAGTACAATACGAAGATCGTGTTCCATTTGACGATTTTTATCTCAAGCCATTTTCTTCCATTAGTGGATATTTCTGGTATTTCCCATTAGGTGATAAAATTGCTCATATTGGTGCAGGAGATAAAAATAGAAATCATGTTGTTGAAACTAATGCTTTCCTAAAAAAGTATGGAGGCAAGGTCCTAAAGACGGTTGGAAGACCAATACGTCTAGCAACACCCGATCTATGTGAACCATTCTACCACGGAAAAGTGGTAGGAGTTGGGGAGTCAATAGGAACCGTCTACCCACTTCTTGGTGAAGGAATAATTCCAAGTATGACATGTGGAGACATTTTTGTTGAAACGCTAGGAGATAATGAAAGATATAGAAAAATGGTACTTGAAAAATTTGTAATTTATTCAAAGGTATTATCATTTGTAAGAAACAAAATGGAAAGCAAGTTTGGAATAATGAAAAATTTTGTAGACATGTTATCAATTTACAGATATATGAAGAAAAATGAGAATAGATTTGGAATGGAAATTAAGATGACCGATATGATGAAAGTGGCAAAGGCATAGAGTCACATACTAACATAGCCAAAATTTTCTCTTGTTGTTCTATT
>JAGWGA010000032.1 GCA_028867675.1 Nitrososphaerota archaeon
AAAAGTGTATCCTTTGTAGTAGTTGAGGTTGTATCCTAATGGCAGCAACTAAAAGTCGTGCAGTATCTGCAAAAGGAGTTCAGGAATTCAGACCATATGTTACAAGGGCACTTCCACTTGGAGCTCAAGTAGTCTGTGCGGATAACACTGGTGCAAAGATTCTAGAAATCGTAATGGTTCAAAAAACCAAGACAAGAGTTGCTCGTTATCCTGCAGCAGCTGTTGGAGACTTTTGTAACGTTGTAGTTAAGAAAGGTCCTGGTGAGCTTAGAGGACAAATATTTGGTGCAGTTATTGTTAGACAAAAATATGCTGTAAGAAGATTAAATGGAACACGTGTAACGTTTGAAGATAATGCCGCAGTACTAGTTACACCAGAGGGTGAAATCAAAGGTACTGAAATTAAAGGACCGGTAGCAGTAGAAGCAGCAGAAAAGTATCCAAGAATCGCAAACTTGGCATCAATGGTGGTATAATATGAAGCCAACAACAATCCGTAAAAGAATGCTTTACACCGCATCAAAACATTTGCTTAGCAAACAACTTGGTTCACATCTTGCTAAAGATCTTAAAGAAAAACATAATTGCAAAAGCATGCGTGTAGTTGAAGGCGATAGTGTCAAAGTATTACGCGGTGAATTCAAAGGAATTGAAGGTAAAGTTACCAAAGTTTCTACAGAAAGAAGAGGAATTGCAATAGAAGGAATCAAACGTGAAAAACTCAAAGGCGGCAATGTCGATATTTACATTCATCCATCAAACGTGGTAATCACTTCATTGAACCTTGAAGACAAATGGAGACTAAATAGACTTGAGGGACAAAAAACCAAGACTCCAAAACCTGTAGCAACACCGGCACCTAAAGCAGAAAAACCAAAAGAATCAAAACCAAAAGAATCAAAACCAAAAGAACAAAAAGAGGCTACCAAGGAAAAGACAAAGGAAACAAAGAAGGAATCAAAACCAGATGATAAAAAAGACAAATCAAAAACTGAAAAACCAAAGGGGAATAAATAATGGTTAGCATAGCAGGTAGTAAAAAACTAAAAAGACAAATGGCTCCACTTTTCTGGGGTATCACTAGAAAAGACAAACGATTTGTTGTTACAGTCAAGCCAGGTGGTCATAAAAAAGATGTATCAATTCCAACCGCAGTATTTCTTCGTGATACTCTAAAACTTGCTACTTCTCTTAGAGAAACAAAATCTGTAATCTATGGAGGAAAAGTAAAGGTAGATGGTGTTGTAAGAAAATCACTTCACCATGGAATCGGTTTAATGGATGTAGTCGAATTGGATGGAGTATCTGACATATACCGACTTGTTCCAAAAGATTTGACTGTATTAATGCCAATCAAAATCAATTCATCTGAAAAATCAAAAAAACTGCTTAAAGTTACTGCAAAGGTAACAATCGCTGGCAAAAAAACTCAATTAGGTTTTCATGATGGCAGAACTTTAATTTCTGATGCCAAAGTCAGCGTAGGAGATACATGTGTAGTTGAAGTTCCAAAAACAAAAATTCTTGATATTATTCCACTCAAAGCAGGCGTCCAAGTTATAATTACAAGCGGAGTAAACGCAGGACGCATAGGCAAACTTACAGAGGTAAAATCTGGAACCTTTGTCTTACCAAAAAGAGCAGATGTTGATCTTGGTGAAAGACAGATTGAAATCCAGGCTGACTTGGTAATGGCGATAGGTACAGATAAACCAGTGATACAAATCCAGTGATTAACATGGCACAAGAAATAGAATCTCCAATGAAAAAAATCAAAATTGCTAAGGTAGTTTTGAACATGGGTGTAGGAAAATCTGGTGACCCTGTTGAAAAAGCAAAGGTTGCATTACAACACATTTCCGGTCAAAAACCATCCCCAAGATTTGCTAAAGCAACATATCGTGACTGGGGAGTACGCAAAGGCGAACCAATCGGAGTTGCAGTTACAATAAGAAATGAACCAGCGATTGTTCTAATCAAGAGATTATTTGCAGCAAAGGGTAATCAAATCAAAGGTTCATCATTTGATGATTTTGGTAATCTTTCATTTGGAATAAAAGAACACATCGATATTCCAGGAGTAAAATACGATCCTCAAGTAGGAATCTTGGGAATGGATATTTCAATTTCACTTACAAGACCTGGCTTTAATATTAGATTTAGAAGCAAACACAAAGCAAGCATCGGACATTCGCATATTATCACTGCCGATGATGCAAAGGCATTTCTAACCCGTGAGTTTGGAATTCAGGTAGTATAAAATGAAGAATCGTGATTACAAGGTAACTGGAAGAACTGTCCATAAATTTGGAAAAGGTTCCAGATGGTGTAAAAGATGTGGGGATTATAATGCTGTAATTCAAAAATATGATCTAGATTTATGCAGACGATGCTTTAGAGAAGTAGCAAACTCTTTGGGATTTAGGAAGTTCAAGTGATAGATTATGCCGTCAACTAACATTCTAGCAAACCTGTTTGTAACCCTATACAATACTGAAGCAAGAAGAAAGGGTGAGTGCTTGGTATTACCTACCTCTAAACTTGCAACTGATGTGCTAAAGACACTTCAACACCATAATTACATTGGAGAATTTGAGCATGTTGATGACAAGAAAGGTGGCAAGTTTAAGATTCAACTATTGGCAAAAATTACAAAATGTGGTGCAATTACACCGAGATTCAAAGTAAAGAAAGATGACTATGCAAAGTGGGAACAACAATACTTGCCATCGTATTCACGTGGTATGTTGATTGTAACTACAAATCAAGGAGTAATGTCTCATCATGAGGCAATAAAGAGTGGCTTGGGAGGGCTATTGATAGGATATGTCTACTAAACAAGTTGAATTACACGAAGTGACAATACAAGTCCCAGATGCAGTAAAAGCATCAATATCTCACAAAATTTTGTTTGTACAGGGACCTCTAGGAAAGACAAGAAAGACTTTCAAAAAAATTCCAGTAGATTTACAAATTGATGGTAAAAATATCATGATCAAATCTGTAGGAGTACGAAAAAGAGATTATGCAATATTCAAAACTGCAGAATCTATAATCAATACTCTAATCAAAGGCGTACAGACTGGATATACTTTTAAAATGAAAATTGTATATGCTCACTTTCCAATCACTGTCAAGGTAAAAGATGGCTATATTCATGTAGAAAACTTCCAAGGTGAACGTGCAGCTCGTGTTTCAAAAATATTTGGTGAAACCAAAGTCGTTCCAAAAGGTGACGATGTAATAATCACAGGACCAGTCTTGACTGATGTTTCACAAACTGCAGGTGCATTACAGCAAAACACCAAAGTCAAAAATAAAGATCACAGAGTCTTTCTTGACGGACTTTATCTTTTTGAGAAACTCGACAAGATCGAAAAATAGATTTCAGCAAAGAATAAATCCGCTTATCCTACGAACAAGTCTGTTGCCGCCCTAGCTCAGCGTGGTAGAGCAGCTGGCTGTTAACCAGCGGGTCGCCAGTTCAAGTCTGGCGGGCGGCGCTTAATATTTCTAAATTCGAGTTCTGAAACATATCTTTTTGATAATTATAATTCATTGGAAAAAATTTACAGGTCTTGTGATACAATATTTCTAAATTCGAGTTGTGAAATATTATAATGCGATCACGATTTGGTTTATTCTATTAGACTGTATAGATCTAATACGGATCATATCATTATGATATATGCAGGAGGTCCACATTGGCCAGAACAAGACGCGCAAATAGATATTGCGTGGATTGTGGGGGCAGGTTAGTTTACTATCCTCGCCTTTCAAACCCAAAAGCTCCCAATGAATACCGGGTACTGGTTTATGCATGTCCCGACTGCACTAAAGATTTTGATAAACCAAAGATGTTCTCAATCAAACGAAATGTTGTAGACGAGCCAATCGAAACTGTAGAGATTGAAATTGTCCAAGCCCGCGAAAAAATTCCAGAAATAGTAAAAGCAAACTAGAATTTGTTACAAAAAAGGCCTGAATTTTTAGCCAACTTTGCTCCTCTTTTAGTGTAATACCCCCGGGGTTTGTAGCACAAAGTGAAGCTTTGTTCATTATTTTTCATGGCTAATTTTCCATGATTTTATTTTGTTAAAATTATGCCATCCAAAAATTGGCAAAAAAGGCAGGGTTTAGCTTTTACACATCTGTAAAAAAGAAAATGAAACTCTTACTGGTCAATGTAGGTGTTTTGACCCTTGGCTTGCATATGCACGCACAAGTGTTACACCCCCCCTAAAATTAGCCGTTTTTGAAAAAATCATAATATGCCTAATTGATAAAAAATAACAGGGGGTTTAACAGTCAAGCATAACTTTCAAAATGGTGATATTTTCAGAAATTATCATTTTTTTGCGATATTTTGGACTGGGAATTTACCATGATCTGTCAAGTCTGTTGCAAAATAGGGGGGTAGAAATAGGCCAAGATGCCGTAAAGAATTGGATTCTATGGTTTTGTGTTACAAGTGTTTTGAAGAAAAACACAACGACTGCATGGGCAAGCAGGGATTGTTTGATTGTGAATGTCCACTTTGTAAAGCAGACTCTAAACCTATTGATAATAAAATGCCTGAATCTATGAGATACGTCGAGAAAAATTAGGCAAAAGTTGTCATATTATATTATTACAAACAAGTGGCTATTAGGCTCAATTTCACCTGTTTTATGATGAAACTGTCATTGGTAGTTTCCGGTATATTCCTTACCCTTGTCTCTATTCCTGCCTATTACTATTTACCACATATTCTATCTGATATGGTCCACTCATTTATCGGAACAATGTCTAATGGAAATTTTAATTCTGTATCGATGTTGCGCCAAATGGGATACCCATCTATGCATCAGGTACTCCCAATTCTTGGATATTCCATAATAGGCATGATAGTTGCAGGAATGGGTATGACTATGTTTGGATTTGTAGCAAAAAAAGCACCAAAAGCAGTATCGGTAAAACTGGTAACTGATGAATCTTTTAAAGAATTGCATATTGGTGGGCAGTATGCTCCTCCAAGACCTATGACAGGTGCAACTCCTATGTACGGTGCGGCTCCGCCCCAAGAACATATCAAAGTAATGGATTCTGTAAATGATGTTCTTGGAAAACTGGAAACTGAACTAAAAGATATGAAATCAGGCTATGAAGATCATAAGCAAAAGATAGAAAATGAGAAAAAGAAATTAGAACAAAAACAGAGGGAGCGCCTGGCTAAAATTATAGCCACTGGTGAAGTTTTGATTAAAGAAATCACTCCTGATAAATTTGAAGAAAGAATGAGATATTATGTAGAACTAAAAAATACTGAAAATGGACAGCCAGTTGATCTTTCACTGCTTGCTGATAAATTTGCTAAAATGAAACAAAAAATGGATTCTACTGATAGGAGTCTTGATGCACCAGATGACTTTGAAAGTATGAAAAGATTTCTAGACGAGTAAAATAACTACATTTTGATACTTTTTGTTATACCTGTAAATGATTAATTCTGATTCTGAGAATTTCGAAGCTTCTCTGCCAATGCAAGCTTTGCTTCCATTATTCCTTTTAATGCACTGTCTATTCTTGCCAGGTGCTCGTTTACTCCTTCTGCATCACTTTTTATGTTTCTTAATTTGATTGCCTCTACTTCAAGTGAAATATCTGAAAGATACTCTGTAAATATCTCTGAGAATGAGGGAGATTTTCCACCAAATATTAGGCGCCGTGTCATTGTATTATTTCCTCATCTGTAGTATAAAAAAACAGTCTGCCAAAAATGGGAATACAGATCATACCTATTG
This sequence comes from Nitrososphaerota archaeon, assembly GCA_028867675.1. Taxonomy (GTDB): domain Archaea; phylum Thermoproteota; class Nitrososphaeria; order Nitrososphaerales; family Nitrosopumilaceae; genus Nitrosotalea. The sequence goes on from JAGWGA010000032.1 coordinate 5,784, forward strand.
AAACGGTGAAAAACTTGGTTTATCTGAAATTGATACATGTTTACCTCTACACTAATTAGATAGTATGTTTCAAAATTCGAATATGGAAATGTATGAAATCACTATACATACATCAAAAAAACTAACTGATACCCAAATTAGAAAAATTCAAGAATACTTTACTGAAATCCCTGTAGAAGAGATACTTTCCGGGCTAAATTTTGCAAAAAACAGATGGACTGCAAAAGATGCCGGGGTGCTAAAAGTTGGGAGAAAAAGCATCATCAATAAAGAAATTCATTCAGTGACTTCAGAGCAAGCTCAATGGAGACTAAAAAACTGGAAGATGATGATTGCAAATTATAGAAAACTTGGATATAGCTATCCCACAATATCTAGAATCAAGAAACACTTTGTAGAATTGAGTAAAAAGCGCTCTAAATAGGCTCTGGTGCTTTTGTTGTAGAACCAAGTGTTGGAGGAAGATCTGGGAGTGTCTGTCTCACATGACCTTCTAGAATGGATTGTGCTTCTTCCAATATCTGGTTTGTCTCGGAGTTTGATGTCTCTACAGTAAAGTTGTTTTCTCCACTCACTGAGGCGCCTGACATTATCTCTCCTAGTATGTTTGACAAGTCTGACATTGAAGAATCTGCTGCTGGCATTAGTCCATTTAGGCCTGCCCCTAATCCCTTTATGATTGACATACAAGGACTGAGTGTCACTACGACATCTCCAAGTTCTGATATTGTGTTTAATCTTAATTGAATCTGTTCCATGGCTAATTTTGCATTTGTTACCATGTTGTTCATCTTTCTAATCTCGTGTAATTCTGTAGCATAAGCGTTAGAATATGCTTTATTGTGAGTTCTCACTGCTTCAACTACTTTCTTGAAAATGAAATTATCTTTTTCCTTTAGTTTTACTGAAATAGAATCAAGTTTCATAATTTGTAACTGTAATTTTTTCTGAGCCTCATCGATTTTTGGCTTTAGAGGGGCATCTGGTTTTACTTTATCAATAACTCTCTGTGACATACTTTCTTTCTGTACATTCCATTTGTTTGTAAAGTTCATTTTTTAACTGTGCCTTGATTTAAAATGTTATTTTAAACCGGCATGTTCTTACTTGACGTGTAACTGCAGTGACGGAAGTCTGTGGATACAGTTCTGTCTTACCCTAATTGATTTAATATGTTTCTAAATTCGAATTTAGAAACATTGTATTTTGATTATCCGAAGGTAAAGGTATAGATTTCAAAGCCCGGATGAGCAATTATGGTAAGTGTGTGAGAGCCTGACTCTCTTGATGATATGATGTTGTATAGTCTATGATCTGAAATGCTAACTGTACCATTTTTGAAATCTTGACCAATATCCTGACTTTGAACGTCTTTACCATCCAGTAGGATTTGTAAGTTAGTTCCAGGACCTGATGCAACAATGTGAACATCTTTGGCAGTATACGGTAAGACTATCTTTCCATTATCTGAAACTAATTTCATGTTGTCAGGAAGATTTTGCCATTGACCATCCAAGTAAAAATGATCATTTTGTAAACCTGGTGGAATTGTATAACTTACAGTTTTATCTAGTTGGAATCCTTCTGGATTTCCAAGATAATTTCTTCCATCAACAAAGTCATAACCAAAGTAAAGCTCTGGGGTCTGTGCTAAAGAAAAATCTTGAGCTTCAACTTTTACAAGACTTTGATCCGCAGTCATATTGAGTCCTAATCTTTTTGCTCTTTGATCAAGTAATTGCTGAATTATCTGTTCTGTTTGATCATATTCGCCTTCACCAAAATGTGTATGTCTGATATGTCCCAAATCATCTGTTATGTATTCTGCTGGCCAATATCTGTTTGAAAACGCATTCCAAGTCATATGATCACTGTCCAAGACTATGGGATATGTCAAACCATATTTTAGAGCTGCCATCTTTACATTGTTAGGATCTTTTTCAAATTCAAATTCTGGAGAGTGGACTCCGATAATTACCAATCCCTTATCTGCATATTTTTCATTCCATGATTTCAAAATAGGTAGTGTTCTGAGACAATTTATGCAACTATACGTCCAAAAATCATACAATACTACCTTGTCTTTAATTTCTGATTTTAGTTCTTCAGGCGTTGTATTGATGTAATCTACAATTCCGACTAGATCTGGAGCTAGGGGATAATTGTTTTCATCAGGATATGCAACTGAATTCTCTTGTAATGTAGTCTTGTTTCCGACCTGACCTGTTTTGTATGGCGTGATTGAATTGGCCGTACTCTGAGCGGTTTTATCTAAAGATGTAAGGAAAACGCTAATGCCTACTAGGGAAATTGCTATGATTATCGCACCAATTGCTGCGGATTTGATCTCTTTTCTCATCTTAATCATCCTAATAACAGATTATTTAGCAATGGAAAACTTGCAATTGTGGCAAGTTGATTTGTAAATACTAACACTCCCAAGGTAATAATCAGCAACCCCATTATTATTGAATAATATTTTAGGTGTTTACTCATAGACTTGATTAGTCCAGTAAATCTTGAAAAGAATATGCCCATCAAGATAAATGGAATTCCAAGACCCAGTGAGTAACTAAGAAGTAAGAAAAATGCATGACTTGGTGTAGTTGCAGCCAATGTGAGTATGCTTCCTAAAATTGGTCCTATACATGGTGTCCAGCCTGTTGCAAATGCTAGACCAAATGCAAATGAAAGTGGGTAGCTTGACTTTGTTCTGTTTGGTAAAATCTTTTTTTCAAAATTCAGTTTTGAAATTTTAGTTGATAAGAGCATGAATATTCCAAATGCGATGATTATGACTCCACCAACATGATTTAATCCTGAAAGTAAGGATGTCGCAGATGCTGCAAGTACGCTATTTAGAATTACGCCTAAAACCGAAAAAACAATAGTAAACCCTGCGACAAAAAATAACGTATTTAGTGTGATGTTGATTCTACTTGTAGATACATTGATGGTTCCATTATTTCTTTGAATTTCTGTTAGGGTTGTACCGGAGATATATGCAAGAAATGCAGGAATCATGGGCAGTATGCATGGCGCAAGAAATGATCCTAGTCCTGCTATTGCTGCAATCCCTATTGTTAGTTCTACCACACTCACTTAGGGCTGTTTTTTTATTAATACCTTGTTCCAAATCTCTTCCAAATTCAGACTATACAATACCGAATTTTTTACCTGCTTTTTCAAAGACATCTAACGATTTTGATATTATATCCTCAGAAAGCCAATCTGTTACAGATATTCTTATCCTGGCAGTGCCTAGGTTCACAGTTGGATAGCGTATTGGCTGGGCAAATATCCCATTATCTTTTAGATATTTTCCAAATTGCAGAGTTTTCTTTTCATCTCCAATAATGATGGGAATAATCTGACTTTGGGATTCAATTGTATATCCTATTGACTGTAAACCTCTACTGAATTGTTCTATTTTTTTCCATAAGTGTAATCTTTTCTTTTCTCTGTTTAAAGAAAATCGCTTCAAAGCTAAATCTGCCATAAATCCTGGTAATGCAGAGGTGTAGATAAAAGGCCTTGAGGTGTTTACTGCAAGATCAATGATCTCTTTATTGGCAGTCATGTATCCACCAAATGCACCGAGTGCTTTACTTAGACTACTGATATACACATCTACATTTTTTGCAACTCTGAAATGATCTGCCGAACCTTTTCCATCGCGACCAGCTACAAAATCTCCATGAGCGTCATCTAATATCAAAAATGCGTTGTTTTCTTGGCATAATTTTGTTATCTCTTTGAGTTTTGCAAAATCTCCGTTCATTGAAAATATTCCTTCTGTTACTACAAATTTACGCTGTGACTTTTTCTTTAATTTCTTTTCTAGATCTGATATGTCATTGTGTTTGTAAACTAGTTTTTTTGCATAAGATAATCTGCAAGCATCTATTATGCTTGCATGGTTTAATTCATCGCTTAATATTAGATCATTTTTTTGTGCTAGAATTGCAATTGCTCCAAGGTTTGCCATATATCCTGTAGGAAATACAAGTGCAGAGTTTTTTGATTTATGTTCTGCAAGTTTTCTTTCAAGTTCTTTAAATGATAAATCATTTCCAGCAATTAATCTAGAACTTGATTGTATCTGATAAGAAGTGTATTTCGAAGTAAGACCAAGATAATCGTTGGATGATAAATTGACAAGTTTTTTTCCTTGAATTGTTATGTATGGACCTAAAATTTTGTTATAGACAAGTGTTCGATACAGGTTTGCCTTCTTGATTTTACGTAACTTTTCTTTGATGAAATCGGTTTTAGGCTTCAAGGCCTATTTTTGATATCATTTGAAAGTCATCTGATGGGGAATTGCCTCCGATTGTCAGGTATCCGCCAGTAATGATTCCATTTGCTCCTCCAAGAAGCACTTTTTCCTGGTCGTTTGCAAGATATACCTCACGTCCACCTGCAATTTTGAGTATGGTTCTAGGCATCAAAAATCTAAGGACAGCTATTGTTCTTAGTATCTCAGATATTGAGAGTCTTGTCTGAATCTCAAGCGGTGTTCCTTTTTGTGGTACTAACATGTTGATTGGACATTCCTCTGGACTGAGTTTTGCAAGATCAAGACCAAGTTCTAGTCTTTGCATTCTTGTCTCCCCCATACCGATAATTCCACCGCAACACAATTCCAATCCTGCATCTTTTACAATAAGGTTAGTCTCCATTCTTTCATCATAGCTATGTGTTGTACATATTTTTGAAAAGAAGCTTCGTGAAGCTTCAAGATTGTGGTTGTAACGTTTAACTCCGAGTTTTTTTAATTTTATCGCCATGTCTTTATTGATAAACCCAAGAGAACAGTTTACTTCAATTCCAACATCTTCATTTATTTTTTTTATTATTGTGGATATTTGTTCAAAATCTTTTTCTGTTGGGCCGCGCCATGCGCAAACAAGACAAAAGCTCTTGACCCCATCTTCTTTTGCAAGCATCGCATTTTGAACAATTGTTTCTGAGGGAAGTAGTTTATACGTGTCTATTTCTGTCTTGTAAAATGCAGATTGGGAACAAAATGAACAGTCTTCTTGACACTTGCCTTTTTTTGCATTTATCAAAGCTTCGACATCTACAATATCTCCACATAATTTTCTAGTAATTTCATTTGCCGCATCTGATAAAATATGGAGTGACTCGTCTGATACGTTTACAAGTTTTTCAGCTTCTTCATTTGAAATCTTTTGTCCTGATAATACTTTGTTTCTGCAGGAAATTATGAAATCTGTCTCGCTAATCAATGTCTATCCTCTTGCAAATCCATTAATTAAGATTATTTTCATTGTAAACCTGTTATTCTGTAATGGTTTACCATATAGTACTGATGCCCTAAATTCTTGTAGGACAAATATGTGGTCTTGATTTTAGGTGTTTTTCACCACATTTCTCACATGTGACGTATTCTGAGGCACCCCCAGAACACTTGTGAATCTCATCTATCTGTAAAACCTTGTTACAGGTAGGGCAGACTCGAATTTGTGGCATGATTAATCGTATTTCTATAGTTCAGAGATGATTATAGTGTTTTACGTGGATGTAATCAGACCTGAGATGATATGTTTTTGATAGTCTTTATGGTTCCATCTAATAGGAAATCTAATTCTTTTTCAGATATTGCAAGTGGAGGGATGACCATTACTATGTTTCCAAGTGTTCTTTGGTAAATTCCATGTTTTTTAGCTTCAATGAAAATTTTCTGTGGAAGTCGTTTGGAAAGTGATACAGGTGTCTTTGTTTTCTTATCTGATACAAGTTCAATTCCCATTAACATGCCCTTGTGTCGTACATCTCCTACAAGATCTAAATTTGAAATCTCTTCAATGCGTGATTGGATTTGAATTGCACGTTTTTTTATTTTTGAAATCAAGTTGTATTTTTTGTATAATGAAAGATTTGTTATAGATGTTGCACATGCCAATGGATTTCCAGTAAAAGTATGTCCGTGGAAAAAATGTTTCATATCTTTATATTCTCCAAGAAAAGAATCATAGATCTTTTTATTTGCTAGTGTAGCTGCAAGGGGAAGATATCCGCCAGATAGCATCTTTCCAAATGATACTATGTCTGGAACACTTTCTTGCCTTTGGTATTCTATCATTGACCCTAGTCTTCCAAAACCTGTTGCAATTTCATCTAGTATGAATAAGACATCGTGCTTTTTACACATCTTGCTTATCTTTTTCTGAAAACCTTTTGGATAAATTATAACTCCTCCTGCTATTTGTGCACCACTTTCCATAACAAATGCTGCAATGGTGTTATTTTTTGAAAATATTTGTTCTATTTTCTCTAGGCAAAATTCTTGATAACCCTCAAAAGAGTATCCTTTAGGAATTCTGTATCTATTTGGTGAAGGAGTTCTTAATACTGGAAACAATATGGGCTTGAATTTTGAAAAAAATGATGGAACATAACCCAACGACATGGTACCTGAGGTATCACCATGATATCCGTTCTCAAGTGAGACAAACTTTGTCTTTTTCTTCTCTCCCATATTTGACCAATATTGTAAAGCCATTTTGGCAGAAATTTCCATTGCGGTTGAACCGTCATCTGAGTAGAATGCCCTGTACATTCCAGGTGCAAGTTTTACCAATCTTTCTGCAAGATCTTCAGCTTTATCATTTGTTAGATTGAATAATGAAGAATGTTGTAACTTTCTTGTTTGTTTTATCATAGAATCGGTTAATTCTTTTTTGGAATGGCCCCATACATTGCACCACATGCTTGCAACACCGTCCATCATTGCATTTCCACGTGAATCATAGAGCCACATTCCTTTACCTTTAGATATGATGTCGAATTTTGGCCAATCTTTCATCTGTGTATATGGGTGCCAGACAAAACTGTCCATGTGATTTTTCATCTAGTCGGATTAATAACGATAAGGTGGATTATTAAATAACAACCGCGACTATTTTTTGTGAAATCATATTTCATCACTGGCACTGATACTGGAGTTGGAAAAACTGTAATTACTGCTTCATTAGCCGCGTGTATCAAAAAACTTGGAATTGATGTGGGTGTAATGAAACCTATAGCCACAGGAATTCCCCAAAAAAGCGGTTTCAAGTCGTCAGATGTATCAATTTTATGCAATGCTTGTGGCGTAGATGACTCTGAAGATCTAGTAAATCCGATCTTTATGCCTGTTCCTGCTTCTCCATATGATGCAAGTAAAATGCTGAATATTGCATTTGACAAAGAACTAATTTTTGAAAAGTTTGAAGAATTAAAACAAAAACACCAAATGTTGCTAGTAGAAGGTATTGGCGGAATAATGACTCCGTTATCTCATGACTATTTTGTAGCTGATGTGATAAAGCAGATGAATCTTGAAACAATCATTGTAACAAGATCCACGCTAGGAACACTAAATCACACAATGATGACAGTGAATACTTGTTATGAATATGAAATTCCAATCAAGGGGATTGTAATTAATAATTATGATGAAAAGGGCAGTCCTGTAGAACAAAATTCTCCGTCAACAATACATGAGATTACAAAAATTCCAATTTTAGGTGCAGTACCATTTGTAAAAGGATATCAAAATATTGATTCTCTGATTCCTCTAGTTGAAAAAAATATTGATTTGCAATCTCTTATATCTTAAAAATTTTCAATTTTGATTGTTTTCTGTTCGATGAAAAACTGATCAAGTCATTTATTATGTTTGAAAATGTCATTGAATCTTTGAGTGAGTAGACTTTGGCATCTAATTGTGGACTATTTTCAAGAACTACCCAGATGTTATTTGCATTTGGCTGGACCTTTTTGATTTTCTCAATGTGTGATTTTATATTGTCAACATTGTCAGTTTTTGGAAATAAAATGACCACTACATCTTGTGGTGTGACTCCCAACGTCCTAGTATCTGGAACTGCAATGTCAATATCCACTGACTGGAATGATGTCTTTCGCTGGCTTGGAATCATGGATACTGTTAACATGTAATGGAGTAATCCCTCTGCAATTGAACCACTTGTATCTGGTTTTACTGTCTCAAATTTTCCAATATTTGATACGCAATGCTCAAAAATGACCTTTATGACCTCAGGGCTTTCCCCTTGGACTATATCTGAAAGTATTCGGTGCTCCCCATAATCTGAGATGGCAGAATATAGAATTTCACTTAATTCCAAGATATTTTCTTTTTTGTATGTCTTAAATTAAAGTTAAGTGATTTTTTAAACACTAATAGAAATATCAAAAACTAGTTTAAATTGCCACTTGTGATAATATCTGTAATTATATGATACGAATAGAAGCCGAACTGCAAAGAAATGATCTGGCATCAATTGTTGATGCTCTTGACATGCTTGGTATTACGGTAAACATTTACAAGGTAAAAAGTAGGGGTAAATTTGTAGATACCGAAGTTCATGCAGCAAAGGGTACTGGCATGTACAGATCTGAGCTTAAGGACAAATTTATAATTCAAACTACTGTATCTGACAATTCAGAACACGATGTAGTTGAAGTAATAAGAAAAAATTCAAGGGTTGGCAAGATTACAATTTATCCAATCACTCGTGTTATTGACATTAGTTCAGGAATTGAAAATGAACAAGGGTTAGCACTCAACGAAATGGATGGAGTGATTCTTACAGCTGCAAATAAACAAAAAACATCATTTCCATTTGGATTTGGAAAAACCAAAGTAAAGATTGAACCTCAATCAATAGTGGATGACAAGGGGTACTATGATGTTATTGAGAAAAAATTTATTCCACTTGAAAATTTGGAATCTATAATCTCTCAAGTAAAACCTGTTGAAAAGTTTCAAATTTTAACGCCTGATGATGCATTTGTAATTGAAAGCCTCACCAGAATACAAAGAAACTTTTCATTATACAAACGAAAACAAAGTGATTCGTATTCTCAGGCGTTTCTCAAATATGTTTCAAATAGATTTCTTAGCTTCTGGCCTGAACAAGAGATCAACACTGCAGTTCTCTATGTGGATATAGTTGGCTCTACAAGGATTGCCACATCTTTAAAATCTGAAGAACTTTCTGGCCTCATCAAGGTATTTTCTGAGGAGATGTCTGTTACTATATCAAAACATGCAGGTTTTGTTCTAAAATATGCGGGAGATGCAGTAATTGCATTTTTCCCAGAACTAAAAGAATTTGGAAACATGGCAGAAAACGCAGTTCGTTGCGCAAGATCGATTAACATGCTAGTAAAACATTCGATAAATCCCATGTTTTCAAGTTTTGGATTACCGCCAATTGATATACGAATAGGCATTGACGTTGGTAAAAATAGAATCATTGTTCTTGGATCAGAGCCAGATTTGATAGGTCATGGTATTACAATTGCTTCAAAAATTTTGCCTCTTGCACAACCCAATCAAATGACTATAGGTGAGGAAGCATACAAGATATTATCTCCAGAACTTGCTTCCCAGTTTATAAAAATAACCCCCGATGACAAAAGATGGAACTATAATCATCCTGCAACTGGAAAACTCTATCCTATTTACTTTTCAATACCTGTTATGCAAATAACAAAAAAACCAACTAGCTAATTCTTTTTAAATTTCTTACTTGCAAATTTATCTAGTCCAAGTTTTTTCATTTCATCAGATTCTTTTAGAACTAATTGATGTTGTACTTCTTTGTATTTTCTCAGATTGTTTTTTAATTCTGGAAATTGATTGGCCAGTATTTTTACAGCGTATAGTCCTGCATTTGCAGCCTTGTTTACTCCTACTGCTACTACCGGAGAACCTGTTGGCATTTCAGAAATTGATAACAATGCATCTAGACCCCCAAATGCAGAAAATTTGAACTTGTCAGAATTTCCCTTGTCGTTGTAAACCATGATTGGAACTCCTATTACAGGAATTGTAGTATGGGATGCAATCATCCCTGGTAAATGCGCTGAACCGCCAGCACCTGCAATTATGACTTGAAACCCTTCTTTTTCGGCATGTTTTGCATAATCTGATAATCTCGTAGGCGTTCTATGCGCAGAAACAATCTGATCCTCATGTTTTATTCCAAATTCATCTAATACTGTAGCAGCAGAGTGCATTACTTTACTGTCTGAACTAGAGCCCATTATGATGCCCACAAGAGGTTTTCTGGAATAAGTCACAGAATTAGACAAGATCGAATTAAATAATTAAACTCAGCGTTTTGTAAGGCGTATTTTCCAACAGATGTAATTCGAACTCTTAAATTATATCTGTGATAAATCTGACATCCAAGTATGCAACGATCTCCGTTAGAAGTAAGACGAGCATTTGGAGTATTATTCATAGGTGTGGCAATAGCAGTTGGCTCTGCTTCTATTCTAAGTGAAATTGCGTTTGAACACAAAGACCCTATTTACTATTATGCAATAATCTGGTTTGGAAGTTTTGCTGTAACATTTGGAATTATTATTGGAAAGTTCAGGAGCATGCTTTCATCAATCAAGGGTCGAATGAAAAACAGTGTAACATGGCCTCCCATGGTGAAGGCTGTAAACGGTTTATGTTGGGCTGCCCCCTTTGCAGCAATTGGGATTGCACCACATCTTTACCAGTATCTGATTCTTTTTGGAATTGGTCTTGGAAATACGTCTACATTTCTCTTTATGAAAAAATATAGTAATCTTGTGAATTTAGAACAAATCATAGTGGGCGGTATTTCGTTAGCTGCTATTCCTATTGCAGTATTATTGGATACATCTCTAATTTCAAATCAAACAACTGCTGTTATAACATCCAGGATAATGATTGCAGTTGCTTATGGTGCAGGCGGTATCTTTGCACTTGTTAAAAAATAAGATCTAGTTCTCTGGTATAAATTTAATAGAATCTTTAATTTCCTGAGCTCTTTTTATTAAAAGTTCAACGTTTTTCGTATCATGTTCGTCTACTACATTAAAGTGACCCAATTTTCGCTGTGGTTTTGCATCGTCTTTGTGGTACATCTTCAGATAGACTCCGTCTTTTTGTTCAAGTGTGATGGGCTTGTATTTACCAGAAAAGTCCTTTGGGCCTAAGATGTTACACATGACTGTGTTGTGCTTTAGTCTGGTATCTCCAAGTGGTAATCCAAGTATTGCCCTTAGGTGTTGTTCAAACTGTGAAGTCTGGCTTGATTGTAGTGTGTGATGTCCAGAATTGTGCACTCGCGGTGCAATTTCATTTATCAATACTTTGTCATCTCTAGTCACAAACATTTCTATTCCAAATACTCCTGCACCATGTAAAACCTCCATTGTTTTTTTTGCTATACTATCTGCTTCTGATGCAATTTTATCATTAACTCGTGCTGGAGCAATTGTGAATTCAAGTATGTTGTCTTTGTGAATGTTTTCTACTACAGGATATGTTGCAATCTCGCCATGAATGTTCCTTGCCGCTATTACAGATACCTCCATTTTGAAATCTACAAATTTTTCTATCATTGTTTGTCTTCCAAGAAAACGTTGGTATCCGGTTTCTATCTGACTCTGATTTTCTATCTTGAAATTTCCTCTTCCGTCATATGCATCACGTCTTGCCTTTAGTAAAACAGGATATTGGAAATCTATGATTTTATTCTTGAGATCTTCTAATGATTCAACTGATTTAAACTCAGCAACTGGGATGTTGTTTTTACTTAGGAATTGTTTTTGGAGATATTTGTCCTGTATAATTTTTAGTGTTGACGGTGATGGATTTATTGAAACTTCTCCATGTAGCGACTCTAATACTTCACTATTTCCAGATTCAATTTCATATGTGATGATATCTGACTGTAGAGACAATTCTACAATGGCATTTTTATCTTTAAAATCTGCCACAATTTGTTTTGCACCAACTCTTGAGGCAGGACAATTCTCTACTGGATCTAAAACTATGACATCTGAGATGTACTGTGGTATCTTTTTTGCAACTTCGGTTAACATCATGCCAAGCTGTCCGCCTCCTATGATGCCTAATACTTTGGTCACGTTGCTGTTGCATAACCTGTTTTAAAAATAGTTATCGAGTAATTCATTGGTTTTCATATCTGAACATCTCCATATGTGGAATTATGTTATTTGCAAAACCTCACTGTTCTTTAAATATGATTTTCTAGATTTTTCTATGATGGATGTAGTAAAGGTGAGGACTGGGATTCCAGGATTTGACTCTT
>JAGWGA010000033.1 GCA_028867675.1 Nitrososphaerota archaeon
AACAAGCATCCACCACATTGACAGAATCACTTCCACTCTCCGACACAGTCACAATAACTCAATCAGTAAGCAGATCACTTACAGAATCACTTCCACTCTCCGACACAGTCACCACATCCAAGCAAGCATCCACCACACTAACAGAGTCCCTTCCACTCTCCGACACAGTTACCACATCCAAGCAAGCATCCACCACACTAACAGAGTCCCTTCCACTCTCCGACACAGTTACCACATCCAAGCAAGCATCCACCACACTAACAGAGTCCCTTCCACTCTCCGACACAGTCACCACATCCAAGCAAGCTACTGTCAATCTATCCGAATCACTTCCACTCTCCGACACAGTTACCACATCCAAGCAAGCATCCGCCACACTTACAGAATCACTTCCACTCTCCGACACAGTCACCACATCAAAACAAGCATCCACCACATTGACAGAATCACTTCCACTCTCCGACACAGTCACAATAACTCAATCAGTAAGCAGATCATTAACAGAATCACTACCACTCTCTGACACATTTGTTGTTGTACAAAAGAGAGCTACAACTTCACTATCCGAATCACTTCCACTCTCCGACACAGTCACCACATCCAAGCAAGCATCCACTTCACTATCCGAATCACTACCACTCTCCGACACTGTAACAATCACCAAGAAGACTTCACTCAACCTATCCGAATCACTTCCACTCTCCGACACTGTAACAATCACCAAGAAGACTTCACTCAACCTATCCGAATCACTTCCACTCTCCGACACAGTCACCACATCCAAGAAATCTACTGTCAATCTATCCGAATCACTACCACTCTCCGACACAGTCACCACATCCAAGCAAGCATCCACTTCACTATCCGAATCACTACCACTCTCCGACACAGTATCAATTACTCAATCATTATCCCGATCACTATCCGAATCACTACCACTCTCCGACACAGTAACAATCACCAAGAAATCATCCACCACACTATCAGAATCACTCCCACTATCTGACACTGTTACAACAACTCAATCAGTAAGCAGATCACTATCTGATTCATTACCACTATCTGACACATTTGTTGTTGTACAAAAGAGAGCCACAACTTCACTATCTGAGTCACTTCCACTCTCCGACACTGTAACAATCACCAAGAAGTCATCACCATCACTCGCCGAGTCACTTCCACTCTCCGACACAGTATCTGTCATCAAGAAGTCCTCTTCCACACTATCCGAATCACTTCCATTAGCTGACACATTTGTTGTAGTACAAAAGAGAGCTACAACCACTATATCCGAGTCCCTTCCACTCTCCGACACAATCACTGCTTCCAAGAAGACATCCACTTCAATAACAGAATCACTACCATTAGCTGACACTATAACCACATTCAAGAAGTCATCCACCACACTAACAGAATCACTTCCACTCTCCGACACATTTACAGTAGTTCATCAATCTCTGTTCCGTTCAGTATCTGATTCACTACCGATAGATGCAATATTCCCTGATATTTCCCTAGGTGGAATTGTAATAGAAGCAAGAGATGAGAATGATGTTCTACAGCCTGGCGCAACCTACACAGTAAGAGCAAATCCATATGGAGGCTCAACACCAATGACAGTAGTTGATGGAGGTCTAAATGATCATACTGGTGCTCCAGCTGATGGTCAAATAGTTGTAACCAAGGCTCCGTTTGGAACATATAATGTAACAATGACAACAATTCCACCAGGATTCAATGTACTAGGAAACTCTACACTTTACTCAGTACATGGCACTAACTTTAACGGAACAACCCAACTCCAAATTACAGTATTCAGGTTAGTACACACTAGTTACAACCTAGTTACATTACCAAAGACTGTAATCACTACTGCACCACACCTTAACGGAACAGTGCTTGATACATGGATTAATTCATTTAAAGCAATAGAGGTAAACAAGACATCTCAAACAGTTACCAGAGTTACCAACCTCCCACCAATACTTTCAGCAGGTACAAACTCTACTACCGGAATAAACGGTGCAATAGGAAACCAATCTTCAGTGTTCTTGCAAACATCATCATATGCATCACAGACTAATGGCTCAAAGATTATCCAAGGAATTGGTATACCTACTTATTCCATGCCAAGAGATTCTTCAGTGATATCTGTAGTACCAAGTGTAGTAATAGCACCATCTACATCAACTCCAGATCAAACAATTGCAACTCCACAGCTAGACAAAATAGTTCCAGGACAAAGAATAGTTCTTCCAGTCCAGCAATCATTGATTCCATCAACTGGTGGTCTAAAACAGCTCAATGTAACCAGCAAATCTGGATTGCCTCTTGGAACAAACGCCACTACAGATTGGTTTGTAATCAAGACATCAAACTCACTTCCATCATCAAAGTCAGTATTGCCACAAAAGGACAAACTTATCCTATACGCTAACGTGACATACCAATTCGAAGCAACACGTACTGGATTCAACTGGGGAGATCCAACCAAGGTCAGTTCTGCAACACTTACACTACAAGTACCAAAGAACCCATCAGGAATTTCTACTGATAAAAACGGTTGTCCTGTATCTGATATCTATTACTATAATACCGTAAGCAACAGCTGGAGTACAAACTCAGTAACTATAATATCAGGACCAACACCAACTGCAGGAAACACCAATACATGTGATGTTGTAATCCAAACCCCACACTTTACACAGTTTGCATTGGGTAGTCCGGCAGCTGCAGCTTCAACACCATCTGGACCAGCATCAATAGGATTTGGTGCTGGAGGGGGTGCAACAGGAACAGGACCAGGAGCGGCCGCAACCTCAACATCAGCAGCGGGAGCAGGAGCAGGACCCTTACTTAAGATCCAAAAGATATCGTATGATCTATGTGACACTCAAACGGTTAGGATACAAGTAGCAACAGACACCAACCAAACTGATCCATCTGTTATTGTACGAACATCTATCAGCGGAGTAGTAAGTGCAAAGCTTGTTCCAGACCAGCCATTTGCAGAAGAAAATATCAATGCTACTGTAAGAAAACTAGTATACGAAGCTCACATCTCTTCAAGTGAAAAATCATTTGAAGTTGTTGCAATGGAGGCAATTGGACACAACATCTACTCTGTAGGAAAGACTGTTGAGGTTAGCGGTTGCCATGAAGACCTAGATTACACTAAACTAGAATTGATATTACATCCTGTTGAGGTTGACCTTGCTGCACCAAAGATCTTTGATTTCAAGTTCCAAGTAGGCAATGAAACCAAGCAACTTGCATCAGAACCAACTATACAATATATAGACAACAAACCACTCTCAGTATATGCTATAGTGGATTCGTCAACACCACTTGCTACTTCTGATCTAAGATTTACAGATGTTACAAACCAAGACTCTAGCAAGTATCACACAACGGCAATGACTGTTACTCCACTCCAAATATCCAACAGCACATACCTTCTATCAGCTACAATTCCATCTGACTTGTTAGATGCACCAGGTATGAAATACTGGATACACATAGAGAATAATGCTCACAAGACTGCTGATTCAGATATTGCAACAATTGGAGTAAAGACAGACTATCCAGTAGATGCCAAGCTAGAGCTAGATGTTTCACAAAACAGAGCAGCTGGAACAACAGCAAGACCTGCGGCCTACCTTACCAACAACGGACAGACAGTATATGGTACAATTTCACTTGTAGTAGATGGTACGACTGTTTACACCTCACCTGGTGAACTCTTCTCAAAGGGACAAACTCCAGTAAGACTTGAATGGAAGACCCAGCCAACAGACGACCTTGTCAATCACAAGATAGAGGCAATAGCTCATATCTACGACAAGTCATTTACTGCTCAGGCCAACATCATTACATTTACTTCAATCAAGACTGAATCTATAGCACAGCCAGTAACGATATCTCCAATCAACGACAACAACGGTATTGCTATTGCCAACCCACAGATTCTCTACTCTTCATTTGACAATTCAGACACAATGAGATACAAGGTAATTGCACCTGATGGCACATGTGTAATTGGAGCAGCTGATGAATGCCTTGTAAAAGAATCAACATTTGGTCAGCCAGGCCAGATAAAGAGTGTAGTAGTAGGGGACCAAGTATTCAGAGTTAGATATTCTGGAACAAGCGATCCACTAGAGAGATTCTCAATTACATCCGTAGATCCAATAGTTGGAACATGGAAAGTAGAGATTGATTCACAGATAGACTTGTCACCGCAAACTCAAGTAATGGAGAGTGTCCCACTCAAGATTATATTCAGACCAGTAGAGATTCCATTCTTGTCTGAGTAAGAATGGATAATTTTTTTTAATTAATTTTTAGTGAATCTTCAAAATTATATCTGAAATTACTTGTTCAATTCTTTTTTAAGTATGGCAATTTGTTCAAGATTTCTAAATTTCTCATCAGCTACTTTTAAAATAACACATAGTTCTAGCACTTGCTCGTAATCAATCATGGTCTTGTCGGGTATTTTATGACCTATTGATAATTTTTCTATAATCTTCCATAACTCTTCAATTGGCAATTTTCCTAGTTCTTTTTTAAAGTACTTGTAATGAGAATTCATATAGAAAAAATCCAGTGCATTAAGAAAATAGTCTGATACATTGCTGATCTATTAATTGTCATATGTTTATAACATAAATACAATATGGAATTTTTTCTGTATCTATTATTCCATCTTGGTATATTTTCCCAAAAAATCAGAATTATGGCAAATTTCCAAATATACAAAATCACATAAATATAAAATCGATGTGAAATATGTTTACATTCTCATTGATTTTTTGGCAGGCTAAAATGTACTGCCGTTCCTTTTTCAGGCTGACTTTCAAGCCATATTTTACCACCATGTAATTGAATAATCTTTTTAGATAGATAAAGCCCAAGACCCAGCCCACCCTTTTCTCTAGTTGAAGACATGTCTATTTGTTTGAATTTCTCAAAGAGGAATTTTTGTTCCTCTTTTCGAATTCCTACTCCATTATCCTTTACCATTATCTCTACTTCATCTTCGTTGTCTTTGACATAGATCCCTAATCTGTTACTCTGTGTTGAAATATCCAAGCTATTTTTTATTAGATTTTTTATTACTGTAGAAATTCTATCAGGATCACAAATTATTGTAATGGGACTAGGATCGTGAATAATGTTGATTTTGTTTTCTTTTGTGGCGTTTTGTAATGATTTGATGGTATTTGTTATTATTTGACTCAACACTACTCTCTTTTTTTGTATTTTTAATCCTTCAATCTCAATTTTTTTAAATTCGGTAATCTCTTCTATTAATCCAAACAACCGTTCTGCATTTGCTTGCATGATTACTATTTTTTCCTCTTGTTTCTTTGTTAGCTTTCCAAAGTTTCCCTCAAGAAGCATCTCAAGGTATGCCTTAATCGGCACTAGAGGAGTTTTAAATTCATGTGATACAATTGCACAAAGTTCGCTCATTTTCAATTCTTTTTGATTTAAGATATCTTGTACTCCTGAAAGAAGTATCTTTTCTTGCTCTAATTCTCGTATATTGTGCATTTCATCTTCAGACAATATTTTTCTCCTCTGTTTCTTCACAACAACTCCAATTCAATATCATCATATACATTTATCATGATTTTGATGAACTATTTTCTGGTATGGTAAAAAAAACAGTGGTTCCTTTTCCAGGCTGACTTTCTATCCATATTTTTCCTCCTAATGCTTCTACAATCCCTTTGCAAATTACCAATCCCAAACCAGTTCCACCATGACTTCTCTTAAGTGAAGTATCTATCTGATAGAATCTTTGGAAGAGATGTTTTTGTTTTTGTTCTGGTATTCCACTACCATTGTCTTTTACATAAAAGGCAATTTGGCCGTTCTTACGTTGGGCGTTAATTTCTATGCTGCCAAAATGTGGCGGTACAAAGTCAACTGCATTTTTTATTAAATTAGCAAATACCTGGCTTAATCTATGCTCATCACTTACCAGACTCATTTTTTCTTTAGTGGTGTTAGCAAAATGAATTTTTTTCTCATTCATCAAATTTGAATGAATTTGAATTTGTTCATCCAAGAATTTGTCAACTTCAAACTCTTTTTTGCTAAACTTCATCCTTTCCAAATCAAGTTTCTGGGCATCCAAAATATCGCCAATTAGTCGTTCAAGCTTGGCAGTTTCTGAACTAATCTTCTCAACCGCTTTTACCTGTTCATTATTTAAAGACCCTAGAATTCCGTTCTCTTCTCTGAGCATTTCAGCATATCCGCTGATTGTAACTAGGGGCGTTTTCAACTCATGTGAAATCATAGCACTAAACTCTTCTTTGGATCTGTCCATCTCTTGGAGTTTGGTAGATTTATCTTTGAGTTCCTCGTTTAACTTTTCAAGTTTCTGACTAGACAATTTGCCTTTTCTAAATGATTTGTAAATTATGAAACCCGAAATTGACGAAATAGCTACTATTACTGCAAGAATAATTGCAGATGGGTACAAAATTTCATTTATTGTATGATATGCATCATCGGATGGTTGAATGGATAAGATTGCCCAATTGTGGTTTTGTACTGGTATGCTGTCATATGCAATAACATAGTGTACTCCAGAAATGGATTCTACTTCAAGTCCACTGTTCCCAGTTAATGCTTGATCAACTGCTTTCAATCGTGATGTTGATTCTATTTTTTTAAAATCATCATCATAATTATTTGATGCCACTAAATTTTCATGATGATCAATTATCACTATGTGTTCATTTTTTCCAAAATTTTCCTCAGCTAGTTTTTGTTTTACTGAATTGATATCTAAAACTCCAACCCATATGCCAGCAAGACTACTGTTTGTATCATGATATACTGGTGAGGATATTGCTACAACATTATGTTTTGTTGTGGCTGATACGTAGACTTCACTTACATATGTATCATGATTTTGTATAGCTCCTTTATACCAGTCTCGAAATGCAAAGTTTAGCGCTGAATTATTGACCTGTATTGCAAACGGTTCCGTGATGTATAAATCGCCATTTGGCATTGCATAAAAAACATACTTGAAATCCTGAAATACCTGGATTAGATTTCTTGCAATCTCTCTTTTTGGCATGTCCATGTCTGCAGGTATTCCCTTTAGATCATATGAAATAAAGCTAGAATATGGCGTGCTTTGCATCACTTCATTTTTGCTACTTAATTTGATCACATTGATTGCATTACTTAATCGTAGTTCAAGTCGATCAGCTAATATCTTGATCTTGTTTTGCTTGTCATTGTTTAGATCGCTCATTGAATGTGACATGTATTGTTGAATAATTAACAACAAAGCCAGAGTTATCAGAATTGTAGAAGAAATTATTATGATTGGAATAATTGAGGGTCTGTTCAATTATGGACACACCAGAACTAGTTTGTACATGTCGACTATTTCTTGCACACCACTTTGCTGTTCTGGTCTCCGTCATACAGCCCCTTTAATGCGTCAATATCGCAATCTGAGATATACGGATAATCTGGAAGCATAGGGTGCATCAAGTCTTCTGATGCTGTAGAATGGCCAAGTCCCAATGCATGCCCAAATTCATGTCTCATTATAGCTTCTAGCCTGTCTGGATCAAGCTTACTTGCCTTGAATATTGTTATTTTGGATTTTAATATCTCATGTCCGTCTACAATCGATTTTGTCCATCCGGAATATCCATCGGGGTTTACATCATTTGTAAGTATGATTTCTATATCTCCTACTCCATCAGGGGAGCCGTTGATGTCAAACTTTTGAGGAACATACAACTTGGTGGGTTCGGAATATGCTTGCGCATCTGCTCCCTCCCACCCAACATAATATGTGGATGAACTTCCCTGTGGACCCTTACCTGTCTGGGAATCATCTATTGATACAGCCTTGTTGGATGTAATTGCATCCTCCATGGCATTTATCATATCTTGTGAAACTTGAGCTTCGTTGACTACATGGATGTGAATTACCCTGTCATTTTGGATATTCCATGAAACCCACGTATCCACAGTATCTCCTTGCAGGTTTTGTATGACATAGTTTGAGTTGTAATTTGACATGTCATGAGATGTAGCCTTGAGGATGGCCTGATTCTCATAATAGGAATATCCTACAAATCCTAATGAAACCACAACTGCAATAATTGACACCGAGATATAGTATCGTTTATGACTTTTTTGTTCACTTTTTTCGCCATCATGTACAATCTCTTCAAGAATGATCTTTTCTTGTTCTAGTTCTTTTGATTTTTGTAATTCCTTATCTAGTTTTTTCTCTAGTTCTTGATTTGATTTTCCTAATTCGTCTACTTTGGAAGATGTTAAATCATTGATATCCTTTAGAAATATTTTTTCTTGCTCTATTTCTTTTATCTTTTCACTTTCAAACTGCTTAGTATCCTTATCATCATCTGAGCTAATTTTCACTCAAGCTCCTATAGTTTTTAGAAGGACTTCTAATTTTACAGGTTTTTTGAGACAAGAATATGCTCCCATTTTTATCAACCTCTGAATTTCTTCATCAGTGACAGATGAGGCAGTAAACAAAACTATCTTTTGGTTGTTTATTTTTCCATCCTTGTACAAGTGTTCTATTACTTCTACTCCAGTAAAATCTGGCATCGCCAAATCTAATAATATAATATCAAATTTTTCATGTTCAATGAGGGTTAGTCCATTTCTACCATCGTTTGAAACAGTACATTCGTGTCCCTTACCTGTTAGATATTTTGACATCATTTCAGTAATGGATTGATTATCGTCTATTAGCAATAATTTCAATTTTTGATTTTCACCATTTGATTTATCCTTGTTTAAGAAAATTAAAGTTGATCGTATGATATAGTCAAATATAGTCAAAGTGACTATAATTCTTAATGACCCAAATGAAATAAATCATATAGGAAATAAAAAAATATTCAACAAATTAATAACAAAATGCTTAACAAAAAAATCAGCAAACAATTTTCATTATGAGTGTATTATCACTAACATCAAATGTAACATTTGCTCCCATATCAAGAAGAACAATCTCATAAAAACTCTTAAACCATATAGTCCATTTTCTACCTAATCCGTGATGAATGGTGCAGCTAATTGTATTGCCATCTAATTGTGAAAAAAATGAAAAGCCCGAAACAGCTGATCTGAACTTTAGAAAATTTATCCAAGAATTGACATCATATTTGTTATTTGTAAATAGTAGTATGTCATGAGCAATTGTTTTCCCTAAATTGTGAGCTAGTGTTGTTATTTCATCAATAGACATTTTGTCAATTAATTCAACAAGTAGTTGTTTTGGCATCGGCACCCATCCTGCAGAAGGAGCATGGGTATTCCAATAAATCGAAAGACCAATTAATTTGTTGACAAACTGATTAACACTTACGTTTTCAGAATCTGATTTTGCTTTAATTACATCCATTATTTCACTGTCAATTCTTAAAGTGAAATTTTCTTTTTTGTTACCGTTATGGTTTCGTTCTGGTTGCATTTATGAAACTCCTGTATTGTCACTAGTTGGTGAAAAATTCATGTTATTTGCAAATTCTTGATTATTGTATTAATAAGCTTGTCGGTTTTTTTATAACATTTTGAACTTGTTAATCTATAAATCAATATGATATGTCTTTTTCAATCAAGATGGAATAATTATATCACATTTTAAGATACGAAAAGTGTTTTCTGGAAAAGATAAAAATATCAAACTAAATTGTAAGAACTGAATTTATCTTAATGATATATCATATAGTTTCTGATATAATATTCATTCAACTTTTGTGTGAATAGTGGCTTTGTGCTCATTATAGTGTACAGTACATACCCACTTGTCACATTCCATGCACAAGATATTTGCAAATTCGTTACATGTCATACAAAGACTATTTCTTTTCTTGTTCATATTCTGTCTCAAGTTATAATCTTCTTGAGACTGTTCTTCATACAACTCTGCAATTCTTTTATTTTCTGCCCTTTCATCTTCCAAATTTCTTCCTCTGCTATCTCTTACATCACCAATTGAAATCTTTGATTTTATTGATGAGAAATAATGTAAAATGTCTGATTTTATCTTGCTTAATGTCTCTGCTTTTTCTATGGTATATTCACGAGAGCCATAATCTGTATCTTTTCTTAGATGTATCACATACTCATCAAGAATTATCCCAAGTAATTTTTTATCAGTCAATATATTGAATTTATCAGATATGTTTCTGATTGGAACTCTGGTAAACTCTGCTTCTCCAAGAAAAGTGTCACGTCCAAAGCTGTTAGGCTTGCCACTTTGGTGAAGATTCATAAAATCTTCTACATGTGATCTACTTGGATATGCATAATGTGTTTTATCCATCTCATGTGTAACACTTTCTGCATGTGATATTGCATCCCGTATATAGTCAAACATGTATTTGAGATGGAACAACTGCTCGTTTTCTTCAAATGGACACTGGAAGATATCTACCACCTTGCATGGGAATTTACCATCAATTCCTTTTGTCATTATACTGTGTAGACCTTCATCAAATCTTGCAGCGTCTGGATGTAATATGCAGTGAGCACATCTGAACTTTCCAAGTCCTGCATCCTTTTTCTCTTCCAAGTACTTTTCCCAGTCTGAAAACCATGTGTCTATTTTTGGATCCTTGGACTCTGTCCCTGGGTAATGTAAAAGCGGGTGGTCAAGATATTCTTCTGGAAGATATCTCATCAAGACTGCAAGACTGGATTTTTTCTTTTTTAGCTTCTCCCATTTTTCAACGGAGATGATTTGATACTGGTTCCATGAATCCACCATTCCTGTTGATATTGACTTTCTTGCTTGGTCTTCAAGAACTCGCAGAGTCTTTCTTACTGATACATCAATTTTGCCCATTTTTCATCATTTCCAAAATCTTGTCTTTTAGTACACGGTCTATTACAGGAGACATCAAAAATGCTCCCCTTTTTTCAGTAATGCTTGAGATGTACCTCATTACTTCAAGGTGTGATGTCAACAGGTATTTTGGAATTGTATTGTCTTTTTTCTTGGAATATGATATCTGCTCTGAAATCTCATCAAGAAACTTGTATGCATCAATTATCTGCTTGTCAAATGAAGAAATTATCTGTACACGATCAAGTTTTTGCTGTTCAAAAAAATCTTTTCTATCAAGATCCATTATCTGCTCTGCCCATTCATCAAAATATTTGCAAACTGTCTTTATGTTGTATCCAGTTTCAGATGAAACAGATGTAGCACTAATTCCTCGTTCAAAGTATTTCCGCAAGACTTTTTGCATCTGTATCTGCTCTCCTTTTGAGGGTCGTCCTCCAACTTTTGAATTGTCAGAACTTGACAAGTTATTATGCATAAGATCTTACTGTCCAAAAAATGGACCGTCAAACATCTTTGACACAGAGTTGATTTTATGCTTGATAATTCCTTAAATGGATGAAAATTTTTTGAAATGATATTTTTACCAGTTTCTTCCAGTTAATCTGATTTTACTATATGTGAACAAGTTGAAAAAAACTTTCTGGAATAAAAGTAAAAATACATTTTAAATCATAATCAGAAAAATCTACATTTAACAAGAAAATTTGAACAAGTCTTACAATCTAATCTGTAATCATATTTTTCCAACAAGATCACTGCTCTAGCATAACCAAGTAAAATATCTACAAAGAGATGTTTTGACAAATTTTCTTAAAATTTGAACTATAATAAAACACTGTTCGGAAGAATAACTGCCAATTTTCTATCTTTGGGGAAAATTGTCATACTTGATGCTTTAAAACACCGTTTTCAGTATTGATATTTGCCTTCTCTTTATAAATGCCACAGGATGTTTTTTACTTATTATATTGTTTGTTAGTTACATATGGAGTTCCTCTAATGGACCATAAAACATTCATGATGCTTGCTGTTCTGATCATACCGATAGCAACGCTAGGGGATGTAGCATATGCTGATGATACAAACAATCACTCTAATGTTACAACACCTGCAAACGTAACTACTATACCGACTAATGTTATACCGCCTGCAAATGTAACCACAACTTTACCGACTAATGTTACAACACCTGCAAATGTAACCACAACTATACCGATTAATGTTACAACACATGCAAACGTAACTACAACTATACCGACTAATGTTACAATACATGCAAACGTAACTACAACTATACCGACTAATGTTACAATACATGCAAACGTAACCACAACTATACCGACTAATGTTACAACACCTGCAAATCAAATTCTTCCAAACATGACAACGAGCCTAAATTCTAGACAACAACTTAATTCAAACCAAGAAATTTTAGACGAACTCTTGTCCTGGAATCTTTATAATTTTTATCCAGATCAAATTAATATTAACGCCACAACGCGAATCCTAGGTTCTGGTCCATCTGGTCATTCATTGTCATTTAATGGTAATTCAAGTATGGTAGAGTATGACAGTAGTCTAGTAAATACTACAAACATCATAACTTCAGCATGGGTTAAACCAACCTATGATGGGTCAGATAATTATGTTGTATTGAATGATCCAGCTGGTTTTACACTTGAACTAAAAAACTCTACTCAAGGTTATCATGCAGAACTTTCAATTTATGACGGTAACATGTGGCATATTTTTCAATCCCCTGCCCCTGTTAAAGAAAAATGGACGTATCTTTTTGCCATGTTTGATGGAAAATCTGTGATCATTGGAGTAGACGGTGAATTCAAGGAAGCAAAAATAAATACTAATGAAGATTTTTTATTGGATGATATTGCATATGCAAAGTATGAAAATATTCCTTCTAATGTAGTCAATTATACTGGTGAAAAAGACTCACACATACACATAGGTACAATGAGTTTTCATGCAGGTCACTATAATTACTTTTCAGGACAAATTGATAATGTCATAATTTATCCTAATCATGTAGAGCAACTTAACGGAATAATCTCAATACTTCCCAATTTTATAAACTTCTCAAATATTACCTCATCCATGCTTGGAAACGTAACTATACCAATACCTACCAATATTACAACATCTGCAAACGTACCTACAGCTATACCGACTAATGTTACAACATCTGCAAACGTAACTGCAGCCATACCTACCAATGTCACAGCTTCTGCAAGTCAAATTCTTTCAAATGCTACACTTAACCTGAATTTTTCTGAAAATTCTATCAAGGGGTTAAAATCTGCAGGTAAGGTGAAAACAACAGAAGGGCTCAATGGGACGGCGCTAAAACTAGGAGGTAGTGGATTGATAATCACTACTACAAATCAAACCAATTCACTAACTGGCCTGACAATATCTACCTGGGTGAAACCCAATTATGAACAAGGATCTTCAGTGTTTACAATTTTGAGTAAAGAAAACTCATTCTTGCTTCAAGTAAATAACAATATGCCTCCTCAGAGAACAGCAACATTTTCAATTTTTGATGGCATTCAATGGCATACTGTGCAGTCAAATAGTACCATTCCAGAAGAATGGACACATATTGCTGCAACATTTGACGGAAAAGAGATCAGTATATACATAAATGGAAATAAAGAGGCAAGTCTGCCTGTCTCTACAATTGGAATATCCATAACAGGTAAACTTGAGACTAAAAATGTTGAGAATCTTCAATCTGGGGCAGATGTATTGATTGGAGGCATGGAAAATATTAAAGATAATAACATATCTGTAGCGAATTTTTTTTCTGGTACAATCGATGATGTTTCAATTTTCAAATACCAATTAAAAGATCCAGAAATTTACCAATTATATCAACAAGGAGCTACATTAAAGGACCAATTAGCTATATCGACATTGCCAGTAGTACCAAGTATTACAAATCTCAAAAATAACTATTTGATTACAGACTCACCATCATTTGAATTTCAATATTATACTGAAAGTGATCTTATGACTGCAGTAAAAAAGATCACACCTTCTCTTGAGCCTGTACAGCATGATGCATGGCAAAAGAAAAATGAGATTGTAAACGTAGATGTTACTGATCCGCATGGCACAAAAATCGCGACAAAGTCCATGTTTACAGAATTAAGAAAAGGGAAATTTAGTATCAAACTTGCCTCAATGCGAGATATAGCGCCAGGCATTTACAAAATGAAAGTCACTCTAGTCAAAGATGGTAAAACCTACTCCTCGGAGGACCAGTTTGCATGGGGTCTTGTATCTCTTAATACGGAAAAAAGTATCTACAAGCCAGGCGAGACTGCTAACTTTGAGATTGTAGTATTGGACAATGCAGGACACTCTGTATGTGATTCTAATATATCGATGAATATCAAAGATCCAAATTCCAACATTACTACTCTGTCATCAAATAATGGCATCACAAAGGGTTCAGAATGTGGTCTTTATGATGCACAATATGTTACCAGTACAGAAGGCAATTATACTATCGATATAAACGCGCAAAATCCGTCAGGTATGGCAACCTTTAGTACATCATTTTTGGTACAAAGTAACTATTCCTTTGATATTATAAGAACTGCACAAAGCAAGATTGATCCAATAAACAATCCAAATTCGTTTAATGTAAAAATTGATGTTACATCTTTTGCAGGAAAGGGACCTGTTACAATACTAGAATATGTGCCAAGTTCATTTAATCTTACAACGGATGGATTAGTGCAGACAAACGGAGATACCACAACAATTTCATGGATAAGAAACTTTGATGGAAACAACAAGACATCTGTTTCATACAATTATTCAGTACCGCTTGTATTCCCGAAATTATATGCACTAGGATCAGTACAGATTGATTATGGAAACCAAGTCTTTACCGAGGCAAGACAGTGGTTTGTGGCAAACGATCCACAATCAGCGGGAGTAAATACAGGTACAACTGCACATACGGCTACTGCAACACCAATTACTGCATTTACTCTAACACCTACTGCTGGTAGATCGGACATGTTACTAGTAGTTGGAGTGTCTTCAAAATATACCTCAACTCCAGCAGCCACGTTTACTGTTTTATGGGGAGGAAGTGGTGGTACCTGTACTGGTGGTACTGCTCTAACTCGACTTGCAACTGTCACAGGTACAAATGCTGCTACACCAACTTATTGGGTACAAACTGATTTATGGTATTTGCCAATAGGAACCGGTAGTGGTACTGCAACAAATATTTGTGTAAGTTGGAGTGGGACAGTTATTAGGGCAGCAGCAGGTGCTGCACTATATTCTAATGTAGATCAGACAACTCCTTTCACTACTGCTGTAAACACTGGAAGTTCTACAACTGCTACTGCAACTAGTGGTACAGCTAGTGTTACCGCAACACAAACTGGTAGTAGAGCAGTAGGTGTAATAAGTGAAGGTAGACCAAGCACTACTCTTACAGGTTATACCATAAGTTCGTTTACTTCTGGTACACAAGAATGGAATAGTAATGGTGCTACTACTGCTGCCTCTTCCCTAGAGGGTGGAGGAGCTACGTCTACAGCTACTACAAAGGGTTCAGCATCTACAATAGCCGCAACTTTCTCAGGTTCTTCAGTTTGGTCTGAGGTTGTAGGAGAATTAAAAATCAAACTAATTTCTCTCACTGACTCTCTCCAACTAACAGATTCAGTATCACGAACTGCAAAACTATCACGATCACTATCTGACTCTCTCCCACTCTCTGATTCCGTATCTGCTACACGTCTACCCAAATCTGTATCCACTTCACTATCTGACACTCTATCTATGACAGATTCAGTATCTGCTACACGTCTACCCAAATCTGTATCCACCATACTATCTGACTCTCTCCCACTCTCAGATTCAGTATCACGAACTGCAAAACTATCAAGCTCACTATCTGACACTCTCCCACTCTCAGATTCAGTATCACGAACTGCAAAACTATCAAGCTCACTATCTGACACTCTATCTATGACAGATTCAGTATCTGCTACACGTCTACCCAAATCTGTATCCACCATACTATC
>JAGWGA010000034.1 GCA_028867675.1 Nitrososphaerota archaeon
TTGAAAGTGTCATTGTTTTTGGAAAATTGATGTCTTAATTTGATTAGAATTTTCTTTTAGGATGTCAATGCACCGTGTTCTATGGTTAGTGTTCCTTTCATCCATGGATGGGGTTCGCAATGATATGTGATAACTGCCTCTTGTGTGAATACAAATTGGTAGCTTGAACCTGGTTTTATGACTCCTGGTGAACCAAAGTCCCCATAATATTGGTCCTTGAATGGCTTATCAGGTGTTACAGTATGAGCTGCTTCTCCAGTATTCTTCCAAATTACCATATTATTTACACCAAGCTGAACTTTAGATGTTTTAGGAGTAAAGTTTTGTTCTTGTGATGGATTTTCTGCACCAGGAACAATAACTATGGTCAAACTATCGGTGGGATGAAGAATTTTTTCTGGAATTATAGGTTTTGCATTAAGTTCTGGAATAAAGTAAAGTTGATAGTAAGAAACACCAATTGCTGCTCCAATAATAACTGCGATTAATCCTATTCCATACGCATGACTGGAGGATGGAAGACTCAACTGTTTGCTGATTTTGTATTT
Organism: Nitrososphaerota archaeon; assembly: GCA_028867675.1. GTDB lineage: Archaea > Thermoproteota > Nitrososphaeria > Nitrososphaerales > Nitrosopumilaceae > Nitrosotalea. The sequence goes on from JAGWGA010000034.1 coordinate 549, forward strand.
AGTCTTATAAAGCTATACAAAAATAATTGAAGGTCAATCGCAAAAGATCTACTTTTAGAAAGACAATAATTGTTTGAACAGAAGTTCATCAAAGTCTATGGAGGCAAACTGGCTTCTTTACTATCAAGAGATTTTTGAGATTCTGCTTGTGGTGGTGGAACAGGTTCTTTCTTTGCTTCATTTAGTCCATGTCGGTAGAGATGGAATAGTCCAGCAAACACCATAAGGATAAGACCAGTTAGGAATAGAGCAAAGTTCTTCATTCCACTCAGTGCTGCGTTATACGCTGCTATGTTAAGGTACACTTGGAATGCTAAAAGTCCAATAATTAGCCAGTTAATCCACTTTCCTGAGAGATTGATTGGTGATGATTTATGTGGTCCCTTTGAAGCAGCCAATTTTGCCTTTCTTTCAGATTCCTTTGCAAGAAGTATCATCATATATGAGAATCCAAATCCAATAGGAACCAATAGTAACATTACCAAATAGAAGAAGATTGGATCAATTACAAGTCTAGCAACTAGCGGCTTTGTAATGTCTGGTGTAATGTAAAAGCCCCAATATGTTGTCACCATAACTTGGGTAATGCCAGTAATACCAAATGCTGTAACTATTGGTCTGTCTTTCCATGAGAATTTTTTGTATCGGTCTATGAATGGAGTCATTGCTATTGCTACAATGAAGACTCCTGGCCACAGCACACCTGTGACAAATTTATCATACTGTGTTCTCAAGAATGCATAGATACCCGTAAGATACCATTCAGGCACAGTAATCCCTGGTGGTACTGTAGGTTCAAATTTGGAACCAAGATCAACTGGGAAAACTCCCCCTGTTAGAAATATTGCACCAGAGATTGCCATCACCATAGGTACATCAAATACTAGGAATCTTGGCATGTGAACTGCCATTAATCCCAACATTACAATTGGCAAGAGGAATACATGCATGGTATAGAATCTAAGTATAAAGTCAGCAAAGCCAGAACCAAACATTGCATCACGGATTGTTGGACCAACTACTGGCATTGAATTAGTGAGAGATGCAGCTATACTGATTGCAAGTTCGGCACGTTCACTAAATATAATATCATATCCAGTGAAGGCTTCCAAAATAGTTACAGTACCAAGTACTACACCTGTTACCCAGATGATTTCATTTCTTATTTTGTATCTGCCACTAAAGTATTGATAATACATGTGAAGTACTGCAAGTAGAACCATTGCATTTGATGCATGATAGTGAATATTTCGTATCGCAAATCCATAAGGAACTGTATCATTAATTTTGGCAACACTGTCCCATGCCCTATCTAAGATTGGTTGATAATAGAACATCAATAACGCGCCAGTGATTCCAAGAATTATAAATATTACAAATGTGAGCATTCCTAAAAATCCAAATGGACTTACAAATCTTGCAGGGAAAGAGAATTTAGTTCCTATGAATACTGTTCTTTCCAGTCCGTCCCATATCCAGTAGAAAAAATCTACTAGACCGTTTCTACGTTTTAAGGAAACGACCATACCCCACTATTCCATTTTCGTTTACGGACCATACTGCTGGTTTAATCCACAGATTTCCATCATTATCAGCTTCAAAGTAAAGAGTTGCTAAAACATTTGACGGAGAAGCTTGAAGTGAAGCTGGTCCTGCAAAGGCTTTTCCATTTAACGGATTATACATGCTTCCATGACATGGACATTCACCTCTTTTTCTACCTTCTTGTGGCCAATATTTCCACAGACACCACAAATGTAAACAAACCATACTATATGCACGAAATGCACTAACATCATCTTTATCGCCACCAAGTTCCTCAGGCAATCGAATAAACTGCCATTTTTTAAACGCCTCTTGATCAAGAACAGTATCTCCTGTTTTTGGATAAGTAATAACTTCAGAGTGATTTTTTGGAAAAGTCTTAACATTTGCTTGTGTTCCATCCGGCAAAATAACTTGGGCTCTCTCTAAAGATGCGTTTGATGGATTTGGCATGAATTTTCCCCATGGAACAAATGGTGTAAAGGTCAAAGCAACACCAGCTGCGCCTAACAATTTAAGAAAGTCACGACGTGATAGAGCATCCCTGTTAGAATCTTGCTCAGACATCCAGAGCTCCGTTCCTGAAAAATTGCATATAAACCTTGTCTAACTTCACTTTGAAATTCGTAATTTTTTCAAAGTAATTACGGTTATTGAAGATGCTATTGCAATTCCAACTAATATTTCAATTGAAGTTATAAAATTCTGATCGCCTTTATTTTGATTTGAGATTACACTAGGACTTGAATTATCCACAATTAAGGCAACATTTGCCATGTCAGTATTTCCCGCTCTATCTTTTGCGGTCATCTCAATAGTATAATTTCCATTAGCCAGGGTTGTTGTATCAAGTTGTATAGTTTTATTATCATGGAAAATCTGTTTAGGAGTTTTTACAATCAGCCAATCTTTTTGTGCTAGATTCAGTTCGTTTACATCAAGATCAATATCGACCATTCCAGAAACTATAGAATTGTTCTTTGGAGATTTCACTACAATCTGAGGAGGAGTATTATCCATTACAAATTTGAATTCTTTAGTAACACTATGTCCTACAGTATCGGTTAATACAAATCTAATATCATGTTCACCTTCAGTAAGATTTCTTATAGATTGATCTAGTTTTGTTTGATTAATTGTCTGTGATTCTTCATTGTCAACATAGTATTTTTCGTCTTGAATGCTTTCTCCAATTATTTTTGGATGAATTGTGAAATTATTATTGATGAAAAGGGGAATGTCTAGAATCATTTGTGGTGATGATTCTATAGGCAAGAGTGTAGAAAACTTGGTTGCAATTGTTACAGGTTCTGCAATTGTTCTTCCTCCAAATAATGGCGTATGTATCAATATAGAATAAACTCCAGTTTGATTTATTGAAGCATATAATGCAGTAGATGTTGTATCTTTATTTTTAATTGGATAAAATCCTCCACCTTCACTAAATGCAGGACTTGGTCCTAGCCAGTCACCAGTTGGCCAACCTTGAAATTGTCCAAGTACACCAGGTGGAGAATTGGTTTGAATAATTCTTCCCTGTGGATCTATTACAAAAACTGACAGATTGGTATCAGGATCTTTCCAAGACAGAGTCATTGCAACAGAGTTTATTGTTTTATCAGCGACATCAAAATAATATTGTCGCCAGTCTCCTGCATTGTATCTATTTGCCATATCAAATCCACCTCCAACGTAACCATTTCCATATAATGCATCACCTTTTCTACCTTCAATCACTGTAGGCAAATCTTTTGGTTGGAGTTTTTTCATAACAGCATATGATACTGGAACATTTACAGAATGTGATTTTCCTTTAAAGTTGATAAAAGCTTGATACAGTCCTGGACTTGCATCTTGTGGAACAATTAGAGTAGCTATTACTTTAGCTGTTCCATGGGGTTCGATTTGAATATTTTTTGAATTTAACCATATTTCGTTCCATGGTATTTTTTTGTAATAGCTTGCAGTCAAAGTAAAATCTGACGATGTCGAATTAATTTTTGTATCTCCAGTCCAATATGAAAATCTTGTAGGTACAGGATAGACTCCAACTAGCGGAGTGTGCTTTATTTGCGCTGCAGGTTCAGAGACTCGAAGTTCTTGAACAGTTCCCCAAGCGCCTCCCCTATTAATCAAAGAAAGATCTTGAGAAACAGGAACAGAGTTATCATTTTTTTTGTCCCAGTCATATAGGTATAAAGATGAAATTTTCATGTCATCAGCATATGTTTTTGCAGATGAGTTCATGAATTGCGAAAATGGAAATGCCAAGTCTAAAACTAACAAGGATGCATCATCAGGAATTGGTTTTGCTTTTTCAAAGAATGATACAAGACCAACATGGTTTTTTATTTCTTGTAAGGGAATGTAATCGGGTCTATATACTCCTGATTTTTTAATGAGAGGATCTTGTAAACGTACTTGAGTCGTTCCATTATAGGTATCAATTTTCATCAATCCAAGTTTCTGTGGTTGTACATCTACCTCCATGGTATGATTTGTGGGATTCACTATAGTAAAAGTAGCAGATGTTCTATCTCCAGGATACAATCTTCCTCCAAACCAAGGTGTCTCAGACAAAGAAGAATTTGTAAGTTGGATTTTTTTCAAACCAACTGAAGATGAATTCATTGTTCTCAAAGCAGAGTCCAAGATTTTTTTTGTATTAGTATAAGATGCATCATTATAAACTTCAAAGACATCGTCGTTTCCTAGAACAAAATCAACTGCTTTTGTCATGTTTACCAATCCAGAGCCTTGTGAAAAAGGATCGTTACCTAAATCAGTTGCAGTTGACATAAGAATATTTTTTATTGTAAAAGAATTGTATGGAATGTTTTTATCTTTTAGACTTTCCATTAAAATTGCTGCAGAACCAGCCACTAGAGGCGCTGCCAAACTGGTTCCTCCAAATAATCCATACTCACCTGTACTATCCTTACTAGTTTTCGTAACTTGTGTAGGAGTATAGCTATATTCTCCCACTGCCATCAAATCGGGTTTAGGATCTCCAATCAGAGTTGGACCTTTGCTAGAAAATCCCGATATCTCACCATAATGAGATGTATCATTACCAAATCTTGGTTGATTCTTAAATGGACCATATCCCACAAAAACATTGTCAGTTACTGCTCCCACTGTTATTCCAAACGGAGCAGCGTCAGGTGTTCCAATAGTTCCATAACCTGGTCCTGCATTTCCAGCACTGCTAACTACCAATATGCCAGGAAAATTTACATCAAATGAATGAGGAACACTGAGTGCACTAAGTAAAAGCGATTGCACATCAAGTCCAGGAACTGATTGAAGTGCAGGAAAAGTCGATATGCCCCAACTATTAGATATGATATCCACTCGGGGTTTTCCAGAGTATTTCCATTGATTTTTTTCTTGATCAAATCCTGCTGCCCAGAGCCAACCATAAATTGCATCACCTAACCATAGAGCTTTGATTGGGACAATTTTTGCACCTGGTGCAATTCCTCTTATGTGATATTTTGTAGAAGTTGCATACACATCATAACTTTCTCTTCCAACGGATACTATAGAACCAGCAGTTCCTGTTCCATGACCTCCAAAATCATACATCACACCAAAGAAATTTCCACGAGGATCAATAGGAGGAAGCAATGTACCATTGATTGCACCTAATTTTTTGTCAACCATTGATGGTTTTGAAAAAACACCATATACATCCAACACACGTGCTCCAACAGTTCCTGCACCATAATCTGGTTTGCCATCATGGTTTGAATCATACAAAAGATATTCATTTCCTTCACCAAGTGTGATCACACTTTCATCTGTAAAATCAAAATCATATTTTGGCAAGATTGGCTTATCAAATTTTACAAAGTCTTTCCAAGAATCAGACATGTCTGCAATTATGGTATCATACAAACCTGGAATATTTGGATCAACTACAAGAACTGGCACAATTTGTAGTCTGAAAAATTGACCTTGAGAAATACTCTCATAAATCATACCAAAGTGATACACACCACTCTTGGAAATGATAAAGTGTTTTGGATCTTTTCCTATCTTGTAATCATTTGAAACAGTCCCATTTAGGATAGAACTTCCACCTCTTGGATATAATGAATTATAGACTTGAACATAAGTCCCTTTGCCTTTTTTGTTTAGATCAAGAAATACTCCTTTTGAAGTAACATAAACAGAAGATGTAACATTTTTTGGAATGGATTTGGTATAATTTTGTATTACTCCTTTACTATTGATATTTGCAACAAATGTTGCGTTGGTCAAAACAATACCTTGACCATCTGCATCGATCATTACAGGTGCATTATTTTTATCTCGTGCTACAGAGTCTCTCACATCAGGATTTGAAAAATCAGTTCCCGTATCTACTATCCCTATATTGATACCATTTCCAGTATAGCCATACTTGTGAATAACTTTGTCAGAACCCAAGATTTTATCAATTTTTGAGACTTCAGTTATCGGAGGATCAGATGATAACGAATCAAATTCCAATGGCAAGTCTTCAATGACATCATATCCATTTAATTTTAAACTGGTGACCTCGTCTTGGTTGAAAAAACCCATGGCAAGAGAACCATGATTTGAATTCATTCCATAGATCACATGATTAGCTCGCGAGATTATATCAGTAACAGATCCTGAACCAAAAACAATGTATCTTTTTATTTGATCTTCGGATGCAGATGGTTGAAAGTTTATGAGATCAGATACTTGATCTAATTTGATATCTGTTTTATTTTTTGGAAGGTCTACGTCAAATGAGCCAATTGCAGATTTTGGGAAAAGCGAAAAGAGTAAAATACAAATCAAAAAAAATCCTGTTTTCGATATTAATTTTTTCTCTACCATAGGATCTATCGTCGCCTAGCAAGAATTGTTATTTGTAGTGCGATAATTATTGCTATCAGAGCCACGACTGGAAGAAATAACGAATTAAATTGACCAGATGCTTCCTCTATGTTTTTGACAGATTCAGACATGGATGTTACGCTTTTGTTTATGTTCTGGTTTGCCTGAGTAATAGATCTTTGACTACTATCTAATACATTACCATATCCTTGAATCTCGGACTTTAATTTATCAAGTTCTTGTGAAGTCGAATCTAGAACAGAGTTTAGTTTCAATATTTGATTAGAAATACCCTCAATATTTTGTTTGAGGACCTGAGTAGCTGCAGAGCCATGAGAGATGGTGCCCTGATCAAATGCCACTATATGAAAAACATATGTTCCTTCTTCCATAGGAGTATAATCTACATAGTATAGACCCTGGTGAAGAGTCTTAAAAGAATCTGCAAGACTTTGTACATCACCCGAGGGAAGGTGAACATGTGAGGTACCAAGCAATTTTGAAGGATCACCTGCTACAAGGAGCCCATCACTTGTGACTTGGACAAAAACTCGGAATGTTTGATTAACTGCAGCAGTTTGAGGAGCAAATACAATTGTATTAACAGTTCTTTGGATAGGAATTTGTTCTAATGTTGATGAGGGAGCAAATTTAACATCAACTTTTTGAGATTGTCCTTGTTCCTTTGTTGCTATTGCTTCGACAGCATAAGTTCCATATGCATAAGTGGTAGTTGCATTTGGCCATCGGATTAGGGTATGACTAAAGTCTCCGTTATTATCAGCTGTTATTTGATTAAATTGTGCAATAGTTCCATCGGGTGCAAATAGTCTTATAATAATGGGTTCATTTGGTAGACCTTTTCCGTATACTAGTAGGGGCTCACCTTCCGAGTAAACTTGTCTATCAGTGGACATTTGTAGAGCATAGGCTTGAGATAAGAAAGTACTTAGAACCACAAAGGCAAGTAAAACAGCTATTAACAGTTTCAATCTATGTATAATTTCGTAAACCCATAGATATTGGTTCTGCTAATGAATGCAGACTAGAACATAAGAAAAGATACAAGTTTGAAGATTTTATTCCTGCAGATATCTTTCTGAATTCATAGAGTTTATTGCAACCATTGAAAAACTTGATTGCTCATTTTTCAATATTGTCAAAGATGCATTTCTAATTATCATCTCGTATAATGATTCAGGTTTAGGTTGAAGAATTGTTGATATCATGGATTTGATAGGATCCATATGAGTTACAAGCAATATGGTTTCTTCATTGTGTTTTTTTGAACAGTGATCAACCATATCCAAGACTCTTTTCTTTACATTTGTAAATGTCTCTATCCCATTTTCTTCAACTATAGGATGACCTTGATAGAATTTTAGGAAAACATTTCCATGTTTTTCAAACATTTCATCATAATGCATTCCTGTAAATGTACCCATGTCAATTTCGGTCAATCTTTCATCGATGTTACAACTTAGGCCTACCTTGTTTGCAACAATTTTGGCAGTATGTTCTGCTCTTTCTATAGGACTACAGTATATCTTTGATATATCGAAAGGCTTGAGAAAATCACCTATCTTTTCAGCCTGATGAATACCCACTTGAGTAAGTGGAAATCCTCTAGTGCGTCCAGCGAGAATTCTATCAACATTATTTTTGGCCTGACCATGTCGTAGAAAAAGAAATAGTGGCAATAACGATTGCATTTATGGAATAAAGATAATAATAACATTCCCCGTGCAACATTTCATGAAGATTGGAATAATTGGTGGAACTGGCGGAATGGGTAAAGGATTTGCTTTAAGATGGTGTGAAAATCATGAAGTAATAATAGGTTCAAGAGAAGCTGCTAAAGCAGAAGAAGCAGCTAGAGAATATTCAGATCTTGCACAAAAAGAATATAGTTCTATCAAAGGCAAAATTATTGGAAAAGATAACGTATCAGTTGCAAAGGAAAGCGATGTTCTAGTTTTATCAATTCCATATGAGAATATAGATTCAATATGTTCTCAACTATTACCAAATGTTAGGGATAACTGTATTGTAATATCGCCAATAGTTCCCTTAACAAAGACTGATGCTGGTTTTGAATTCATTTCTTTTAAAGACAAGAAACCATCAGCGTTTGAATTAGTACAGAAACATATGAAGAACAAATCAAAACTAGTTTCTGCATTCCATACTGTATCAGAAAAAAAATTGATTGATACTAAACTTGTTCTAGATTCAGACATATTTGTTTGTGGAGATGTTGAAGAATCAATCAATGTAGTACGTCAGTTAATTTCTGAGATAAGAAATCTAAGACCCATATTATTAGGACCTGGTTCTTTGTCATACCTAGCAGAAGTAGCAACACCGATTCTTCTTAATGCGATGATCAAAAACAAGATGAAGAATCCAGGCATAAAGATAATCTAGTCACTATACTACAAATAATTAACATGGGTAAAGTTAGAAGAAAAAATTGGTTTACAGCAATGGGTGTGTTGTTTATCGTTGTTGCTCTCATTGCAATAGTTAGAGATTTGCTTATCTGGGGTCCAGATTTTACTGCAGACTTTTTTACATCATCAGACATAACAAGTGAAAAGATATCAGTAGGCATGTTTGGAATTGCAGGATTTCTTATAATTTTGGGATTAAGAGGAGAAAATTATGAAGAGTAGAGAATTTCTCAAATCACAGATGATGCTACGTCTTGCCACGGTAGATTCCTCTGGAAGTCCACACATTGTTCCTGTCTGGTACATGTATGCTAATGATAAATTCTACATAGGAACAAACACAAAGACAAAAAAGGCAAGAAATATTAAAAAAAATTCTAAAGTTTCATTTTGTATAGATACAGGAATAAAATCACCAGATATTTTCGGAGTGATGGGAATTGGAAGAGCTAGACTAATTTTGAAAACAGATATGGTGGAATTATTAGCAAAAAAAATACTGCTAAGATATTTTAAGAATCTAAAAAATAAGTCAGCTCAGCAACTTTTGAATCAAACAGATTGTATCATAGAAATAATTCCCAAAAAGATTACGGATTGGAAATACTAGGCAACGAATTTTTCTATTTTATCTAACGCGCTTTCTAGAATCGGTATTTCAGGCAAGAAAACCATTCTGAAGTGTCCAGTTCCATATTGTGTTCCAAATCCAGAACCATGTACTGTAAGAACACCGGTTGTTTTCAATAATTGTATTACAAATTCTTTGTCTGTTTTATACTTGTTATCTTCTATTTTTGGAAATGCATAGAATGCTCCTTTTGGGTTTGAACAACTAATACCATTCATACCATTTAGTCTCTTGATTGTATAATCTCGTCTTTTTTTGAGTTCAGATACAAATTTTGAGATATAATCCTGAGGACCATGAAGTGACTCTAGTGCAGCATATTGCACTGGTAAGTTAGTAGCAATTCTAACTCTAGATAATTTAGGTACGTTCTCCCTTAGTAATTCTAGTTTTTTTGATTGATTAAATGCAATGTACCCAACTCTCCAGCCAGACATCAAGTGAACTTTTGAAAACCCGTTTAACAGAATTACAGGTGAATCACCACTCACTTTTCCTATACCTGTGAATTTTTCGTCAAAGACTATTTGGTCATAGATTTCATCACAAATAATGTAGAGATCATGTTCATTAGCCAAGTCAACCAAATCTTTCAGAGATTTCTCACTAAATACTACACCTGTCGGATTGTTGGGACTGATTAGACATATTGCAACTGTTTTAGAAGTAATTTTTGATCGGATATCATCGAGATTAGGAGTTGAGTTGTGCAGGTCCACCAAAAATTCTACAGGTTTTCCTCCAAATAGTCTAACATATGATGCATAGGGAGGATAGTATGGACCTGGAATTAGAACCTCATCACCTGATTCCACAATTGAAGCCATAATCATTTCAAGTCCTTCTGAGACACCATTTGTTACAAGTATATCATCTTCTGAAATTCTAAGACCTTTTACTGATTCTTTTTTTGATATTGCCTGTCGTAGTTCGGGCAAACCTTCTGAAGCTGCATAATAATTCTGACCTTCTTTGATTGCTTTTATCAGAGCTTCTTTAACTCTATCAGGAGGCTGAAATCCATACTGAAGTGGGTCACCTATGTTAAGATAGGTTATTTCCTTTCCTTCTTTCTGGAGTTTTCTTGCTTCAAGTGCAATATCACGTATTGCATATTCTACTCCTGCTACTCTTTGAGATATTTTCAATTACCTAGACAGATATTTAGCCCCGTTAAATTCTTACTTGATCGGACCCGTTGCATAGCCCGGATAGTGCGGGTGGCTTCGGACCACCAGGTCGTGGGTTCGAATCCCACCGGGCCCTTTATAATAAATAGATAGCCAGTATGATATAGAATAATTATGAAATTTCGGATTTCTTTATTTAATATTGGAATATTGTTAATCATATCAGGTTCCATCGGAGCAGGAATTATTTTATTTGAGGCTAACAAAAGTGAGGAGAACTTTCATTTAGACAATTCCGATGTTGTAACTTTACCAATAAAAATTGATGGTAATGGAATTGGATTTTATTTAATATCTTCTGGAAATTATCAAAACAATATTCTTGCCAAGGTTGTAGATTCACATGGAAACTTTCTAGATATAAGAAAAATAACTAACAAGATTACCGTAGACTACTTTCGTTTCGAACATAGTGATCAAATTACATTAGAAATAACTAATCTTTCTGACAAACCTGTACAATTATCAGTTACCATAGGAGATACAAGAGTTCAAGAAATCATGTATCCTGCCATACTAATATTCTTGGGAGCTTTAATCTTGGTGTTTTCAGGATATAAAAAACTGCACAATTACATTACAGAGCATCCAGATGAAAACAATTCATAAACTGGTATACACAACATTGTCGCGCCAATCAATAATGAAAGATTGAAACCTATCCAAGTTATAGAAAAAAGAACATTTACAATTGCTAAAGGAACAATTTTTTTTGTCTTGTTATAATCAAATTTTGAAAGAGTGAGAAAACCTCCAATTGAAGTCAAGACCAGCCCAGATTCAATTGTAAGATGTGAAGCTGTTACAAGCCCGTCAATGCCATATATTTCATGAAAATTATAATCCAAGTAACCTCCACCAAGTTGCATTACTGAACCAATCATCAGCATAGTTATACCAATTACAATCTTCTTATTTTTTATAGAAATCATAGTTCCAAATGCTGTAGATAGAGCTACGATGGTCACTCCTAAATAGACAGTAACATGCTGAATGGTCCAAAAACTATCTGGAACCTTGAGAGCATGAGATGCAGAATCCCAAATTCCTCCCAATATAACAGCAAAAGTACCAAGGACAGACAATATTGAAACTGCAAGCAAGATATCGTTTTGTCTTGATAGAAACGAGTCAGGAATAATTTGCGATATATTCATACTAAAACACTGAAATGATCTTGCTATATAGAATGTTGTTATAGAATATTTAGTATTTACTTTCTGATTTTATGTTCAAGTCATCAAAATTTCATCATCCATTATGGAAATAACTATTATACCTCCAAGAAGAAGACCAGTTATGAATCCAGGCATAGGATTGATGAAGCGCAGACTTCCAACAGAAAAGGAAGCAATACCAGTTGCAATATCAGGAATTGTACAAAAATACAGTGTCAAGTCAGACGAGGTTAAAACTCTAGAAACAAAATTCGATATTGATAGTGGAGACTGGTATGTTGCTTTAGGATTTGGAGAAAAAAGAGCGATTGTAAAGATGGATTCAGTGCAAGGAACTATAACAGAGATTAACGAAATTTAATCTATTTCTTGAATTGTACATTAGAAACTTCTGGCTCTTTTATTACTATTAATCCACCATCTCTTAACTGCTGAATCAATTGTAAAACCTCTTTTTCCATTTGTCCTCGTTGTAAGCCAAGCTGCTGTGAGAAAGCATCAACCAATTCAGTTATTTTTCTCTGACCGTTACATAGCTTCCAAAATTCCACTATTGCCTGATTGACCATGAATCCCTGTTGGTTATCATTCATCAAGACAAGCGAACCGTCTTCTTGTTTTACTAAAGAACCGATACCTTGAGGCATTGCTATTTCATAGTTTATTGGTGCTACTGTTTTTTGTTTTCCATAGTTTATCATTTTCTTTCCCTCTTCAGACATTTTTTCTGGTGTCCATATAGGCTCCCATACAATTTCGACGTTTACTGCAGCAACACCAGGAACTTTTGTCACATATCTCTTGACATCGCTAACCAATGTTTCATGTAGTGGACAGCCACGAGTTGTCATGGTCATTTTAATATCCACTTTATTATCTGGAGTAATATTTACACCATAAATTAATCCCATGTCTACTACGCTGATTGGAATTTCAGGATCCATGCATTGTTTTAACGAATCGAGTATTTGTTGAGATGTAACTGTCATGAATTGACTTGTTTTCGCAATAGAATAAATACTTTACAACTTTGATTCAAACAATTTTTTTATAGACTCTTCATAAGGAGGCTTTGCAACTCCTACTTCAGTAATAATTCCAGTTATCAATTCAGGCGGAGTCATATCAAATGCCGGATTTATTACATTTATTCCATCAGGAGCAGTTTTTTTTCCAGCAACACCTGTTACCTCACTTGCCTTTCTTTGTTCGATTACAATATCATCAGGTTTACTTTTAAGATCAAATGTGGAAAGTGGTGCTGCTACATAAAATGGGACATTATGCTGTTTTGCCATTGTAGCAACTTGATATGTACCAATTTTATTATACACGTGACCTGTCTTTAGTATTCTGTCTGCACCTACAACAACTTTATTCACTAGTCCTTTAGACATTGCATAACCTACTGCTGTATCAGGAATCAAGCTAACATCGATGTTGTCATGTTTTAGTTCAAAAGCAGTAAGACGAGATCCTTGCATTACAGGTCGTGTTTCAGTAGCTATTACTTTGATGTTCTTTCCACTATCTTTTGTTGCACGAATAACACCCAATGCAGTTCCATACCCAACAGTAGCAAGTGCACCTGCGTTACAGTGAGTCATTATAGTATCATTATTTTCAAATAATTCTGAGCCAAATTTTCCCATTCTCATATTGATTTCAACATCTTCAGTGGCCATGTTCTGTGCAGTTTCAACAACTAGTTTCTTGATTTCATCAACAGTGTTTCCTTGACTTGCAACATGCATTATTTTGTCCAACCCCCATGCAAGATTAACTGCAGTTGGCCTTGTTTCAAAGAGAATTTTTCTAGCAGTCTCAAGATCCTCTATTAATTTTTCTCTAGTTTTTGCTTTGCTTTGAAGGGATGCAAGAGATAACCCAAAAGCTCCCGCAACTCCAATAGCTGGTGCTCCTCGTATGACAAGGTCCCTAATAGCTTGGGCAACCTTTCTATAATCTTTGAATTTTACATACTCTAATTTGTTAGGAAGTTTTGTTTGATCAATCATTATTACAGTGCTATTCTTCCACTCTACTGTTCGTAAACTAGAGTGAATTTTGGTTTTTTGTTCCAACACTGGTTCTCAAATTATGGTTTTTTATAATCCTTGCAATGGCAATATTCCATTAAACATTATATTGCAATCGTTATTCAGTTCAGTAGTTGCTCAATCTTACTACCTTGAAGAAGTATGATGTTTCCGGCATGTACAAGGTATATGATAAATGGCCCAGTATTGCAAGAGAGGCATATTCATCATCTCAAGATATTGTAGATTTTGACAAAATTGATCATATTGTATTTGCAGGCATGGGCGGCTCTGGTGCAATAGGAGATATTTTATCAGCCATTTTATCAAAGACAAATATCCATGTTGCCGTAGTAAAGGGATATCATCTTCCAAATACGGTAGATTCAAAAACGTTAGTTGTGACCACAAGTGTATCTGGAAATACTGCGGAGACTTTATCTGTACTAGAATCTGCAAGAAAAACAAAATGCAATCTAATAGCATTTTCTTCAGGAAGCAAAATGCAAAAGTATTGCCAAAAATACAAGATTGAACAAAGAGTTGTTCCCCAAATTCATTCTCCCAGAGCATCTTTTCCAGCATTTTTGTATACTATTTTAAAAGTATTAGGACCAGTATTACCATTAAAAGAAAAAGACATTTTTGAATCCATAAAAGAACTTGAAAAAACCGGTAAAAATATTTCATCAGAAAATATTGATGAGAGTAATTCTTCTTTGAGATTAGCCAAATGGATTTCAGGAATTCCAGATATTTATTACCCGTTTGGACTACAGGCTGCAGCTGTAAGATTCAAAAACTCACTTCAGGAAAATGCAAAAAGACATGCCATGATAGAGGACGTTATTGAAGCAGGTCACAATGATATTGTATCGTGGGAGAAAAAAGACAAGGTACAACCAATTCTTATTGAAGGATCTGATGATTACATCAAAACTAAACAGAGATGGGAGATTCTGAAAAAATATTTTAAGATGAACAATATTGACTACATGGAAGTACATTCAGTAAAGGGTTCTATAATATCAAAATTAATCAATCTCAT
>JAGWGA010000035.1 GCA_028867675.1 Nitrososphaerota archaeon
ATGTTTACTGTAGTAAGACAGACTCCATTAATTGCAACACTGTCTCCTACTTTGAGACCTTTTGCAATTTTACCTAGACTTATTTTCATTTTTGCAGCACTACGGTTACTTGTTTTTTTATCAAATCGGACAATGTTACCTAATCCTTCAATTATTCCAGTAAACATGATTAACAAATTCTTATTTGTATTTAGAGGATTTATGTTTATCAAATTATAGATTATCCCAGAATTTGGCACATATCTAACTCATCAATCAAAAAGGAGGTTTCCATGACATTTGTGTTCATTTGTCGTCTATGTGCCTAGAACATCTAGAAATTCTAATTACAATCTTGTTGTATATGTCATTCATGAAAGATGATAATTCATGCGTGTTTAGGTTCGCTACTTTGCTACAAGACATTTGTGTTCATTTGTCTTATAGGATAGAATCTTAATTAACGAGGTTTTTTACTGAATTCAACAGAGTCATGGCTCTCTTGTAGTGTACTTCATCAATCATCTTTCCTTCAACTGTTGTAGCTCCCTTTTTGTTTTTCTTGGCTAAATTATATGCATCAATGACTTTTTTTGCCCATTTCATCTCCGAAGGAGTCGGATAGAATATTTTGTGAGCTGTACTGATTTGGTCTGGATGAATAATGCTTTTACCAACATATCCCAAATTTTTAGCAGTAACCGAATCTTGTTCTAATCCTTTTACATCATCAAGGTCTTGCCAAATTGCATCAATTGCATATTTTCTTGCGGCTCTTGCATCTACTGGAATTTTTGTCCTTGAGTAAATTGCGCCTTCTGCTTTTTTTGTATATTCTATACCTAGATCATTTAACAAATCAAATACACCAAAGATCAAGGCAGACACTCTATTGCTACATGAAGCAATAGAGTATGCGTTTACAACCCCTTCTGTAGATTCTATTGATGCCATGAGTTCTATTGGTTTTAGTTTACGCTTCTTTTCTAATCCCAGCATGGTTTTTTCAATTTTTTTTATTTCATTAGGAGTGTTTACTTTAGGAATTACAATACCATCAATGCCTAACTGAATAATTTCTTGGAGATCATCAGGTATCATTCCAGATGCTGGAGAATTTGTTCTCACGTAAATTTCTGAATTATACTCTTTTCTATTTTTTAAGGCATTTTTTATCAGAATTCTTGCTGATTTTTTTTCTTCCAAAGGAACAGAATCCTCAAGATCAAAGCATACAATATCAGCCTGTAGAGATTTTGCCTTTTCTAAAAAGCGACTATTGTTACCTGGAACAAACAAGAGACTACGAAGGAGTCTTGCCATAAATAAAATTGATTTATGGTTTGAGTAAGATTTTGCCGACTAGTCCTTTACCAGTAAGCATCTTGGTATGTGCTTCTGCAGCATTTTCAAAGCTATATTCAGAATCGATTGTAGCTTTAATTTTCTTTTTACCCATCCAGTACAATCCTTGTTCTAGTTCTGCCTTTGTTCCTTGTGTAGAACCTAGGATGTTAGTTCCTTTGAAGAAGATATGTCTCAAGTCAGTCTTTGCATCATATCCCGTGGTTGCTCCACATGTAACCAATGTTCCACCATACTTTAGCAAAGTTAGTTGATCATTCCAGTGGGTTTGACCTATATGATCAAATGCAATATCAATTCCACCTAATGGTTTTGCAATTTGTCTTACTTCTTTACTCCAATCGGCTTTTCTATGATCAACGGCAAAATCTGCTCCAATTTCTTTTAGTTTGTCTAGCTTGTCTGGACTTCCAGTAGCAATTACATTACAACTGTATAGTTTTGCAATCTGAATTCCAAAGCTTCCAACACCAGAACCTCCTCCCATAATTAGGACTGTTTGACCAGGACGAATTTTTGCTCGTCCTACAAGCATGTGCCAGGAAGTAAGTAATGTCATAGAAGCTGCAGCA
This sequence comes from Nitrososphaerota archaeon, assembly GCA_028867675.1. GTDB lineage: Archaea > Thermoproteota > Nitrososphaeria > Nitrososphaerales > Nitrosopumilaceae > Nitrosotalea. The sequence continues at coordinate 1,917 of JAGWGA010000035.1, forward strand.
GCTTCATCAAAGCTTACACCTTCTGGAATTTTTGCAACATTAACTTCTGGAAGATGTGTAAATTCAGAGAATGCACCCCATAGAGGTCCTGTTTGGAATCCCCAAATTGTTCTCTTTGTGCAATCAAATTCACGTCCATCAGTACATGCTTCACATACTCTGCAAGACATGTTAGAGTGGGAAACAACGCGGTCACCAACTTTGAAGTTTGTAACATCTTCTCCTACTGCAGTAACTTCACCTGCAGCATCAGAGCCAGAAATATGTGGTAATGGAACTGGTACTGGTTGTCCTCGCATTCCCCAGATATCATTATAGTTCAAGGCCGCTGCTTTAACTTTGAAAACAACTTCGTTTGGCTTTGGTTTTGGATCAGGTACTTCTTTTACATTTAGAATTGACCTGTAATCATCATTTGGAGCATATTTTTCATAAACAACTGCTTTCATATTTGTAACCGTTCAATTTACCCCTAATATATTTTCCCTAGGAACTACTTGCGGTTAATCTTAAAATCTCGCTTTGGCTGTTGTGTAGATAACAAAATTTGCTTTAATTGATCGTCTGTGATTTGCGAATTTAGCCTACCCTGGGACGCCAATCCCAAGAGATAATTTTCAACCATTGCAGCAAGGTCTGGTTTTACCAATCTGACATTATTTAGTCTCAATCTTGCTTCAGCTGTTAAAAGAGTTTTTAGTGCACTTTCCTTCATCGCAGAAACTTCTGCATCGCTTGGATTTTTATCATCATTTGGATTATGAGAGCTCATGATATTACTAGGAATATTTCTTTAGATTTGGATTCTTTGCAATTAATTCATTTAAGATCTCAGTTGACATACGATCAAGTTTCTTCATACCTTCATGAGATATGGTTCTACCTTTTCCTTCAACTTTATCCAAATAACCTAATTTTTCTAAACTATGTACGGCTGTTCTGATAATTGCACCACCTGCGTCTTTGTGATGTGCTCCTCCATAACCAACAGGCTTTGTACTACCATACATTGAACGTAAGTCGTTTATTCCAATAGGACCGTGCAAGTAGATCTTTCTTAAAAGAGATGCACATCTTGTGTAATACCAATCACTTTGTTGCGGTGGTTTTACTGCATGGGCTCCGGTCTTTACAAATGGAATCCAGCTTGGTTGTACAATATCCTCTGTCTTTAGAGTCTCAGATAATTTACCAATCAACAGATCTGCTGGTACATCGTATGCCTTTGCCATAAAAAGCAAAATTCAAAGTTCGTCTTATAAATCATTGACCTATTGGAATTTGTTTTTTAATTATCTTTCTATATGTATGATTACAAAAACCACAGGTAATACGTATTAATTTGATATTACTCCTTCCTATTCTCACTCTAGATGTAAATCCTGGTACGATGAATTTTTTACATTTCTTACAAAAATGCATCCTCAATTCATAGGGCATTCTAATACGGTATTTTGTACATAGTCTTTTGGCAAGTGTTGCTTGCCTTTCTGCCAGCTCTGGATTAGTTTTTGCATATGATATGGCATTTTTAATGAGGATCTGCATCCTTTCTATTAGAAGATCCTTAATTGCAGGTTTCATGTTGTTTAATAATTCCCACCCTTAAAATACAATCTTGCTCTCACTTGTCATAGCAGAATCGGCATTAGAATTAGTACCTTTAGAACTACAAAGACATAACTCAGTTACAGCATCTGCTAGAAGATTTAACAAAAAACCATCTGAGATCTTACTTGACATATCATGGCATTTTGCAGCAATGAAAGGAATCAAAAATGAGATAAAAAGAGGAAGACCTGATCTTGTTCATTTTTCTCTTCTTGAAGCTTGTAGTATTCCCCTTTATTTTGAGAATAAACTAAATGTTTTTGTTCATACAATTGATGATAAAGTAATTTCTGTAGGTCAAAATGTTAGATTACCAAAATCATATCATAGATTCATAGGACTCGTTGAGAAATTGTATACAACTGGAAAGATAAAGGAAGGTGACAATACACTTCTTGAAATAAAGAATATGAATTTTGGAAATTTAATTAAAAAAATTAATCCAAAACAAACAATTGCACTTTCAAGCAAAGGTATCAAAAGTTCTTATCAAAAATTAGCTGAAGAGATAAAAGATGACACTTGCATTGTAATTGGAGGATTTTCAAAAGGGCAATTTTCAGATGAAAATAGAACTTATTTTGATAAAGAGATATCAGTAGACAAAGAACCACTTGAAGCTCACATAATAATTTCACGAGTACTCTATGAATACGAAAAAAGAATTATTATGTAGGTCTAAGATTGGCACAGTGAGCGGTCGTAGTATAGTTTGGTTAGTACACTGGCCTTCCAAGCCCGTTACCCGGGTTCAAATCCCGGCGACCGCATCTAATTTCATATCAAGATATGATTCCATTTGAGATCAAGTATTGTAAGGAATTCACAAATGTATTATCATCAATTTCACCGGTAAACCACAAGTGAACATTTTTCTTTAACCAATGAGGCATTGCCGAGACGGTATTTTTTTCAGTATTTGATTTGACTATGTTATGGTCTATCAAATAGTTAACCACGGCAAAAAAGTCCTTGTCATCAGTATTTCCACCAGACCACAAGCCTGCAACTCGTTTTGTCCAAGCAGGAACAGATTCAGATTGGATAGTCTGTGTGGTACCATTAAGAAGATAAAACCACGCTACTCCGGATTTTGTAGTATCTTTTAACTGTCCACTTAGAAATACATCATTTTTTACTTGAAAAAATGAATTTTCGGATATGTTATTTGTTCGCAGAGTAATTTTTGCACCATTCTGAAATAAAGGATAATCTGTAAAACTTAGAGCTTTGATAGTAAATGTTCCATTTTTTGTTTCATCTGGAGAAATTTCTTTTGTAATCATCTTTCCTCCTTCTTTTTCTATAAGTTCAGATGCAAATTGTGTTTGTAGATAGTTGATAATTTTATGATCAGGATCAGCAAAAGAATAATCTATATTATTTCCTGGTTGTTGTGTACAAATCTCTTGCTGCCATATGGGTGAGCCCTTTATTGCATCGATCATCAGTTGACCATGAAGTAATTCATGATACATTATCACCATATTTTCAATGTCATGTAATTTTGGTTCTATTTCGGTATCATTAGATATCACTTTTGGATTGATTCGAAGTTCATTATTACAATCCAAAGTAACTTTTCCATCTTGCATAGTTTCAGAACAATGCCATGTATAGGAACCTCCCGTAATCACATCTTGATGAACCGTGGTCTCATCAAATTTTGCTAGCTTTGTTTTGATTATTGTTATTATTTGATTATTTACATCATGAGGATTACATAAAAAAGTAATTATCATTGGTTTGTCAAATGTCTGTATTACGTCAGATACATCTTTTTTTGTTGCATTGACAGTCTCAAATTGCACAAGTAATTGATCAAAAATGTTTTTTTCTTCAGTTGTTGGAAGATCATATATTGCAAATACAGGCACAATTCCTATGATTAACAATAAAAAACTAAAAAGTCCGGCATACTTCAATAAATGAAAATTGCTTAATTATATAATTAAGAGTTGGGTATAGATTGTATTTGATTTTTCAATTCATCCCAGGCAGGTTTTGGATTTTTATCTACATCAAACAAACCTGTACCACACAGATATGCTGCAGTATTATTCAAAACTTCATCATTGTTGAACATTGAGTTGGTAGCTTTGTTTAGGGAATTATAACATGTATCAACTGGCCTATCATACTGTCTATACCAGGTTAGAAATTCAAAGTCAGACGAGTTCTTCTTGTAAAAATCATAAACAACTTTGACAAATTTTTGCTGGTCTTGTGTTGTTCCGTTAATTGATCTACTAGTACTCCAACCAACTTCCATCAATGCTATTTTCTTACCCTTTGCATAGTCTATCATCTTCTGCAAATTAGCTCCTTCTTGGTCTGTGTCATTAATTTGATAGTATAACTTGTCTACAGGAGCATAAGAATATGCTACAAAATCACCCTGGTTTAGTTTTCCAACCATATCCCCCTCAAAGTTATTTGACACATCATTTAATGAGAACCAATTTCCAAATTTCACATCTGGATGTTTTACTTTTAATTTACCATATACACCATTGAAGAAATCAACATATTGTGGAATAGCACTTGGATGTGTTCTAAAGTAGCTGTCAATGTTTCCTCCAATTATTACATAATCTACAATGTAGTATCTTGAAAGAATGGCATCGAGTGTAGTTACAGTTTGATCTTGTAATTTTTGATCAAGTTGTGGATTTCCCATCCATTGTGGAAATGGACCCAATATTTCGTTGTTCATTACAGAAAAGTAAAGTGTAACATTGAGATGTTGTTCACGATTTAATCCCATCAAGATATCTGAATAACCCCAGTTGTACTGTCCTTGTGTCGGTTCCATTACAGGCCAAGAAAGATAGACATTGCTTCTGCCTATTCCTGTTGATGCAGCAAGTGCGTATGCATTTTTGACTTCATCAAGAGTTGGTTTCTGTGTAGGTGGCATGATAACAAGGCCAAGTTTTATGTTATGAGGAATATTTGCTGTTTGAGTTTGAGATATGGGTTCTGTTTGAGTTCCAGTCTGTAATTGTGGTATCAGTATAAAGACAGCTACTGCAATGGCTACTGCAGCTCCAATACCTACACCGATGATTTTCTTATTCAACAATAATTGCAGTAATTGAAGATACTAAAAGAGTTTTGATTTTAAAAAATATCCTAGCCAGATGTGCAACCGCTATATCCGCATTCGATGCATACGCTGCATCCTTCTGCAAATACCAAGTTGTTCTTACATGTAGGACAGAGTCTCTCTTCCATTTGTTCTGGTGTAAGTGCCGATGCTGGAGTAGGCATTACACTCTCTGGAATTTTTATCTGAAGTGCTCTTTCTATCTCTGCTTTAAGATATGCATTTGTAACATTCTTTGAGATGTAGTCAGTAACAAAGGGACTTGGTGTTACCTGGAAGTTCTTTTGTACATTATTTCCAGTCATGTGTAATACTTGTTCATGTCTTGAACCATCTCTAAATACAGTGATTCCCTTCAAACCAAGATCATGTGCTAATAGATATGCAGCTTTTACATCATCAGATGATACGTCATTTGGCATGTTGATTGTCTTTGCAATAGCATTACCGATCCATTTTTGCCATACACCCTGAGCCATCAGATGGTCTGCCCAGTGAATGTCCATTGCAGTGACAAATATCTTTTGCATCCATTCAGGAATCTCTTCAATTCCTTTTACAGAACCATAGTTGTTTGCAATCTTCTCTAGAATTTGTTCATTGTAAAGTCCGTGCTCTTTGAGAACTGCTTCAAATATCTTATTTGTATAGAAGAATCTACCAACTGTAACTCTCTTTTCAAAGACTAGTGCAAACATTGGCTCCATTCCGTTTGAACAATCAGCTATCATGGATAATGTGCCTGTAGGAGCAACTGTTGTTGTCAGAACGTTTCTGATACCATGTTTCTGAATCTTGGCAATCAAAGCATCCCAATCATAAGTACGACCACTTTTTGGTTTCTCATAATATCCAGCAATAGGAATCTTAGATTCTGGATATTCTGTTTTTGAACATAATGGGAATGGTCCTCTTGTCTTTGCAAGTGCGACACTTTCTTCCATGGAATAATATGTCAATGCTTCAGCAAGTTTCTCTTGGAATTCATATCCTTCTTGAGAATTATACGGAATTCTTAGTTTGAATAATAGATCTGCAACTCCCATTACTCCAAGTCCGATTCTTCGTGAATCTTTAGATGCTTTGTCAATTTCTGGAATTGGATAAGTATTGACATCTATTACATTATCAAGGAATCTTGTTGTTTTTCGTATTGTTTCTTCATATCTTTGCCAATCAAATTCGTATTGACCGTCTGCTTTTCTTTTAACATAGTTAGCTAGATTGATTGAACCAAGATTGCATGATTCATACGGATAGAGACTTTGTTCTCCACACGGATTTGTTGCTCTAATTGGTCCGCCTCTTGCTTTTGCAAATACATTGTACTTGTTTATAATATCAAAGAAGATTAGTCCTGGTTCACCACTCTTCCATGCAGAAAGTGCAATCAAATCAATCAAGTGATGTGCATTTATTTCTCTTATAGGCAACCTCTCTTTTGGACTTCGGAGAACAAATTTGTTATCAGTTGAATTGACAAGTGCATCCCAAAAGTCCTCCCAAATTCCTACACTGACATTGAAGTTTTCTAAAACTCCTGGTTTTGTTTTTGCAGTGATGAATTTTTCAACATCTGGATGCCATGCTTCGATAATTCCCATGTTTGCACCTCTTCTTTTCCCACCTTGTTTTACTACTTCAGTAACAGTGTTAATGATACTCATAAAGGAGACAGGACCTGAAGCTACTCCAGAGGTAGATGCTACCATATCTCCTTCCTGTCTTAAATCTGAATAATTGATGCCTACTCCTCCACCTGACTTGAATATCAGTGCGGCATCAGAGGATGATTTCATTATCTTTTCCATGTCATCTTCCATTCCAAGAACAAAGCATGCAGAAAGTTGTCCTAATCTTGCACCTGCATTCATCATAGTAGGTGAATTTGGTAGAAAGTCCTGAGCAACCATCAAGTCAGTATATTCTTGGATTCTTTCAGCATATTGTTCAAACCTATTTGCAGCCAACATAGTCAACAATTCTCGGAAGCTGACTTTCATCTGGCCTTGTTTTTCTAAATCAATATAGTGATTTATCAAAGATCTAAAGTGATATTTGTTGAGATAGAATTTTCCTACCTTGAATTTATAGTCAAAGTCATCAAGTTTCTCAAGATATCTTGTTGCTTCTTCTGCATTTTGAGTAAGACCACCTTCAATTTGAAATACTGCTGGATCTCTTATTATATCAGCAATACCTACAAGAATTGCAACTCTTTCAAACATCTCACCTGGACTTTCAGTTATCTGGCCTTTGTTATTTCTAAGTAAATATCTTGATGCTAAAACTCTCAAGCAATTAAGATCAAATCTTTTTGCAACACTATCAAGAGCCTTTGATTCGAGAACCTTCATCTTTTCTTCTCTAACTCTTCTTCTTTCGTGTCTGTAAAGGATGTATGCCTTTGCAATCTCGCCTAGACTTTCTTCAATGAGTGTAGACTCTACCATATCTTGAACATCTTCTACGCTTGGGGCTTCTGAACTAGAAAATCCACGATTAACAAGTTTTGCTAGAACATGATTTGCAAGCTTATCTGCTAATCCATGATCTGATCTTCCGCAGGCTACGAGTGCTTTGTATATCGCGTTTGAAATTTTATCTCTTTGGAAATCTGAAACTCGACCGTCGCGCTTCTTTACTTGAAGGATCGAATTCTCTATTTGTGAAAAATCTGTCAACTTACTCCCCGTACCCCTATCAAATGGGAGTTAAATAAACACTGCGGCAAAAAAATATTTTCTAAAGCTAAACTTTGGATCAATTTTGTTGACACCTTTACGATTATCATAGTAAGAGATCGCTTTAGTCCAAAATAAATCTTAAAAAATTACTCATAAAAAAATTCAAGTTAGATTCCAGTTAATTGGAAAATTTTATTCGAGTTGTTATTCTTTCCTAAGGTGAAACTTATGCAATGATATAAGGTGACTTGCACACTGAACATTTATCGGCGATCTTTTCTTCTTTGAGACCACAATTACTGCATATAGGTACTTTTCTGATTGGTCTAAAAGATCCTAATAGATCTCCTGCTTTCTCGATTGCTTTTTTGATTCCTGATGAATCCATCGTGTCTGGGATTTTTAGTTGAACTAAGAGTCCTCCGTTGAGTATCTTTGCGAAATAGTTTGATTCAACAATCTTTTCATTCTTAGGATTCATCTCTGTTATCTCAGAGGCATCAAGAATAATTCCTTCAGAATATGCTTCACCCATGGCATGATGATGAATAGACATCTTGCCATATTTTTCACCGTCAAGAGAGGAGAAACGACTTGCTGCATCGCTCTCAGTCATGGTCACAATAACATTATCGCCCATTTCTTTTCCTTTCTTTGTGGCTACTTCAATTGCAGTGTTTATCACTTTAGCCAAGATTTCGTGTCCAGCCTTGTTATTCTCAAATCCTAAGATACCATAAACTGCTTCCTTGAGTCCGATTAGATTAACAACTAAAGTAACTGATCCCTTTTGCATATACTGTGTATTATTTGCAAGAATTGGATTAAGACCGCGTCTTGTTAGATCAGATATCTCCTTCTTTCTCAAAGACATGGCTGCAAGTGCTGGTTTCATTAGTAGTGCAAGTCGTGCTCTGAAATAGGTTTCATCTTTGTTAGATTCAAATGCTAATCGCGGCATATTGATGGATAAAGATTCCAAATTGATTGAGGTTGTTCCAATATTCTTTGCATCTAATCGTGCAAGACCCTTGTTAGATACCAATCCTTTAGCAAACATAATGTGTCCTCCCAATGAAATGATTGCTGACAAAGTTTCTGAATAGTCACTTAACTTGGCTTTTTCATAATCAACTATAAGCCCTATTGAAGGAATTGGTGTGGACTTTACATATTTCTTGTAGGCTTGGAGAATAGTTCCAACTAATTTTGGTTCTGTTGCAATAGAAATTCTAAATGAAGCAAGTGTTCCGTTCTTTCCATACTTGGGTCCTGTAGATATTTTTGTAAAGCAACTTGCAAGTTTTTCTTCAATTTCAGTCAAATTCTTGGAATATTTTTGTAATACGGTAATCAATCCATCCATAACTACTTCTTGTGATGCTTCTTTTATGAGAAGGCATGTCAAGAGTGAGAGCGATGTGAAGAGGTCATCTAGTGAATTTGGTGATGATGTTCTTGTAACGCCTAAGAATTTTCCTCTCAAGTCAACACCATCTTCGATGAGTTCCTTAATGTTCACAAATATTGTATCTGGAAGAAGTGACCATAGTCCAACGTTTGTAATATGAAGATCTCCTGAGAGATGAGAATCAGCAACATCCTTTGGAAGGGTGTTCAGTACGAGGTATTCGCCAAATACTGTCTGTCCTGTTTTAAATAAGAGACCCTCTACGCCATTATGGATACCATCTACATTAGTCAGCATCTCATGAATGTCATAGCCAGGTAATCCAAATCTTGCAAGTTTATGCCTATAATCTTCGTGGCCTTGTTCTAAGAGTACAGAGTTGACCATCTCACGTATGAGTGATGATGTAAGGTAAGATGTTTGGAATTTATAGATTCTATTTTCTACCTCTTCAGTTATCTTTTGGGCAAGTTCAAGTGGGAGACTTCCTTCGCGAACAAGTGATTGGATAATTTTATGAGAGTTGAATTCCTCTATTGATTCATGTGAAGTTCTGACATACATCTTGCCACTTTCAATAATAGATCGCTCTTCGATCTGTCTTGCAAGACTTAGGACTAGTTTTCCCAAGTTAGTGATAGTGTATCTTCTTTCAGACTTGTTAAGAGCTACAAGGGATTGTCTTAGTAATTTTCTCAAGTGATAGGCAAACTTGCCACTTTCTTTTTTTGATTTAAAGCCTGCAAGTGATTTTAATTCAGAATAAGTGAGAGGTCCCTTTGAGTTTAAGATACGTAAAATATCGATTCTGTTTGGACTTGCCATAACAGAGAAGATCATTCTTACACGTTTTGATGCAGATTGTAATATGCCTCCACGCTTTGGATCGCCAAAGTCTTCGCTTAATTCCATGGAACTATCTAAAATGTATCACTAAATAAGATTTATGACGAATTTGATCGTGACACAAGCTTTTTAGATCAGTTTTTCTGTACATCCACACTAAATTCTGATGGAGATAAGGTCTGTCCACAAGATGGACATTTACTGTTATATGGTCGCATTACGTCTTTTATTGATTTTAACATTCTCATATTTGCAATTTTAGCTCCACATCTTCCGCAAACGACATCGACAGACATTTCAATTTAATGTAATTTCAAATGTTATAAAAGAAATTTTTTGAATTTTTTTGATCAGTTTAATAAATTTGGTTTACTGCTTCTCGATTATGATTCCGCGTTGGTCATAACCAGTTACTCTTACTCTGGTTCCTAGAGGAAGATTTGCTGGAGAACCTATTCCTGCCATAAAACCTGAAATTCTTAATTCAGATTCATCTAATTTCATAACCACCCATGCATATGGAACGTATTCCTCGTATCCTTCAGGCGGTACAGTGATTATGGTATAAGTTACAACATAGCCCTTGCCATCAATTATTTTATTTTCAAATCCTTTATTTCCGCAATTTTGGCAGAAATAGGTTGTAACAAGGTGATGATGCCCACACTTTGTACATGTCCTAGTGAGAACCTTTCCCTGTTTGGCATTGTTGGCAAATTCTTCTTTTGTGAGCAATTTATACACTTTTGAATATATGTACGGCACAGCTGGCGCCTGTTGCACCAAAGTTATGTGTTAATCCGATTTTTGCGTCTTTGACAGTTCTTTCTCCTGCCTTTCCTGTTAGTTGATCAAAAACTTCTGCAACTTGGCCTATTCCAGTCGCACCTATTGGGTGACCCTTTGATTTTAGACCACCTGATGGATTAATAGAAATATCTGAATTAAGTTTAGTTCTTCCTTCTCTAACTGCTTGTACAGCTTTTCCTGGTTCAAAGAATCCCAAGTCTTCAGTGTCAATTAATTCAGCAATTGTAAAGCAATCATGAACTTCTGCAAAATCCACATCTTTTGCAGTAATTCCAGCCATCTTGTATGCAGCTTGTGCTGCAATTCTAGTACTGGGTATTGTAGTAATATGATCTCTTCCTTGGAGTGCAGCAGGTGATCCACCCCTACCTGATCCAATAACTTCAACATAATTTTTAGTATGAGCTTTTGCAAATTTTTCATTGCATATGATAACAGCACTTGCACCGTCTGAAAATGGACAGCAGTCATACAATTTTAGTGGACTTGCAACTACTGCTGACTTCATTACATCATCTACTGTAATTTTTTTTCTAAGATGTGCTTTTGGATTAAGTATACCATTGTCGTGATTCTTTACTGCAACCATTGCAAGATCTTCTTCTGTAGCTTTGTATTCAGCAAGATATGCTCTTGCCATAGATGCAAACAATCCTGGAAATGAAGCACCAGCACCACCTTCATAAAAGAAATCAGAACAATATGAAAAGTAAGTTGTAGTCCATTCAGTACCTGTATGAGTTACTTTTTCTACACCAGTTGCTAATACGGCATCATAAAATCCTGCAGCAACATTTGCATATGCTTCTCTAAATGAAACAGAACCACTACCACATGCAGATTCAATTGAAAGTGAAGGAACTTCTGGAATTCCAAGATTACTCATTATAACAGGACCCAAGTGAACTTGTTTGTCTGCAATACCAAATACATTAGAAATGTATCCTGCACCAATCTCCTTTGGCTCTATTCCCGCGCTTTCTATTGCATCAACTGATGCTTGTAATGCGATATCAGTAATACTGTCTTCTAACTTACCATATTTTGTGCTGCCAGAGCCTATAAGACAGACTTTTTCCACGAAACTCGCTGACTAGATTCCATATAAAAATTCTTCAGTAGTTTCTTTAATTTGGTATACAGTATAATATCATTGAAAGACCAAATTACTCAGCTATCAATGGTCAAAAAACGACTAGATTCAAGAAATTCTGTAAAAATCACAAAGAAAAAGATCGGTCAGATCCAAAGTGAGATAGTACAATACTATGACAAGAATGGATATCTTTCATGGTCAGAGAAAAAGAGAAAATATGTAATCCTTGGAACAAATGCGCCTGTTAATGGGTTAGTGGAATGCCCCGATTGCCATATTGGAAAACTTCTCATCATAAGATCGCGTAAGACAAAGAAACGATTCATTGGATGTTCAAATTATTACAATGGATGTAGAGCATCTGCTCCACTAGTACAAAGAGGAATGATTTGTGCAACAAAGATACCATGCAAAATTTGTTTTTGGCCAATAATTTTACTACGCTATTCAAGAAAACAAAAGTGGGCAAGACAGTGCTCTAATATGAAATGCGAAAGTAGAATTGTTAAATCTTAAGATTAGTGTAAATGTCAGTTCTTCTGTTTTGTAAAAGTGGAAGTTTTTGTCTTACTTGCTTTACTTCATCAAGTGATATATCCACAAATCCAATTCCTTCTTTTTGTTTCATATCAAGAAGTATCTTCCCATAGGGATCAACTACAATACTTCTTCCACAGTAAATATTTCCAACTTGATCTGGAGAAATTACATAACAGCCATTTTCAATTGCCCTTGTTTTGTTTATAGTCAACCAATGTTCTTCTTTCATTTTTCCTTTAACCCATGCAGAAGGAACTACGAGAACTTCAGAACCTGATGTAGCCAATATTCTAGACATCTCAGGAAATCTAAGATCATAACAAATCATCATACCCATTTTACCTACACTAGTTTTTACTGGTTTTGTAATTGATGATCCAGGGTAAAGTTTTGCAGATTCCTTGAATCCCAGTGCATCATACAGGTGAATTTTTCTGTATTTTGAAATTAGTTTGCCATTTTTATCTATAAGAAAAGATGTATCATACACTCTATTGGGTTTTGGACTTTTTTCATACAAAGTTCCAACCACTTGAATTGAATTTTGTTTTGCTGCTTCACATATAGATAAGACAAATTCACCGTTTATTTTTTCAGCTATACTTGCAAGTTCTTTAGCAGATTGAGAAGATGGTGTATAACACATCATAAATTCAGGAAATGTACATAGAGATGAGCCTTTACTTGCTGCTTGTGATATGTATTTTAGAATTTTTTTTAAATTATTTTTTTTGTCAGTATCAGCTTTTATTTGAACTACGGCAACCTTTGTCACAAGTTTGCTTGATTACAATAAAATAAAAATGTGTTTAGAGGGGATTTCCTGCCATAAACCAATTTTCTTTTGGATTATCTTCAAAAACCACAATGACGTGACTTTCTTTTGTTTTTAGAATATCCACTGCCGATTTTGTTATGGCTTTTGCAAATTCCTCTTTTTGTTGGACAGTTCTGCCAGGATACATTGACACTGTTATGATAGGCATATTCAAACAAACTTGTGTATAGAATTTATTCTTTGATAATTACAAAATTAACTTATTTTATTAGTTTGTTCTGATATGGATCAAAGTTTTTTGAAAAGTGATTCAAGCATGGATACAATATTTTTTATTTCATTACCTACCGATGCTAAAGGATTTGGTTGCGGATTAGATTTGGATGGAGTGGTGTTTGGAAATGGACTTGATTGAGTAGTTGGTTGAGTTGTAGATGGTTGGCTAGTTGAGGGAGCAGTTGGAGGCGGGGTAGTTGGTTGAGTTGTAGATGGTTGGCTAGTTGAGGGAGCAGTTGGAGGCGGGGTAGTTGGTTGAGTTGTAGATGGTTGGCTAGTTGAGGGAGCAGTTGGAGGCGGGGTAGTTGGTTGAGTTGTAGATGG
>JAGWGA010000036.1 GCA_028867675.1 Nitrososphaerota archaeon
TTAGAAAAAATGGCATTACATCAACAAGTGTTGGATACATGGGCGGTCATCTCAAAAATCCAACATATGAGGATGTCTGTACTGATACAACAGGACATGCCGAAGTCATCCAAGTGGAATATGACCCAACTAAAATTACATATGGAAAATTATTGGAAATATTCTGGAACAATCACGATCCTACAACACTAAACCGTCAGGGTCCGGATGTTGGAGAACAATACCGGTCTGCAATATTTTTCCATACTCCTGAACAAGAAATGGAAGCAAGACAATCAAAAGAATCACTTGAAAAATCTGGAAGGTTTTCAAAAAAGATTGTAACTGAAATCACACCTGCCACTGAATTTTACAAGGCTGAAGAGTACCATCAGCAATATTATCAAAAATGCGGCATAGGCTAATTATTCAAGATCTGTCCTTTGAAAAATTAATCCAAGGATACAGTAGATCTATTTTATATCAAACCGTCTAGTTTGTGTCAATAATTGAACTTTAAAAGATTGGGAAGACTGGTTCTCTTTTTTGGTCTCATAGGACTAGGGGCGTTTATATTTTTGAATCTTGATCTTGCTCATCGTAAGAGAGATTTGTATTTTCTATTTGCATTGTCTCTAATCTCTTTCATATCTGGATGGGTTGGCCTCTTTCGTTTCTCTAGATTCTGGAACATGCTTGAATGATTATTTAAAAAAAGGGTGTAATTATAATAAAAATTTTATATAAATTAATTGTTGTTATATTTTATAATACAAATTCTTAAATAAGTTGTAATTATAATATATCCCGTGATCGTAAAGTCACATCCGATGGCTTGACGATGCATGGCCTGGTAGGAATATTCAGAAAATCAGCGCAATGGCGTCTATTTCACAGGAGGTAATCTCAATACGTCCTACTACAAGGGCCATGCCCTATCGTTTTAGTTTAAATTTTTTCTGGTATAGTATAATGCTCAAAACTATTCCTGTTGCACCTGATACACCTGCAATTACAAGATATGTGAACATGTTCATGTATACATTAAGAACACCGACATTGAATGCATGTGACAATATCTGACCGTTTTTTAGATCATACAAATCTACACGAATTACATGGTTCCCAGATTCAGAAAATGTGTAATCAAGATCATATCTTCCCAAATTGTGGTCAGCAGGAAGAAATGAACTTTGTAATACATCGTTGTAGTAAATCTGAATCCCAATTCTAAAATTATCAACAGGATTTCCATTTTGATCTAAGACTAGAAAATGTATCTGTGTGTTCTTTGCTACCTCTGGAACTGGTGGGGTAGTCTCAATTTTAATTTCATAGTTTCCAATCCTAGTTGAATCTGTACTAAATGGAGGATGGACTACCTCGTATGCTCCAAGGACTGCAAAGAATCCAAAATAGATGGGTAAAAAAAGATAGAATCGTTTCTTCACAAATGGCAATACGGGGTTTTACTATATTATATTGACTAATTTCGAGAGACTAATATGCAAAGACCCTGACAATTCTAGAGTAATTTGAATTTGAAAATAATCTTGGCAGTTGTTTTAGTGGGAGGTATGGTGTCAGTTTTTGCCTTTATTGAAAATACTGGGCATGCTCCAAGTCTTCTAAAAACCTCTGCTCAATATGTAAAAGAATATTCTTTGCCTGATGGAACAGGGCCAAATGCGTTGCTTGTAGATGATTCTGGAACTGTATGGATCTCTGCCTCTAATTCTGGAAATTTGCTCTCACTTGACCCTTCCAGGGGGGGTATAACAAATTATAAAATAAAAGACTATTCTGAGCCCCAAAATGTAAAGGGAAATTCAACCATGATATGGACAATGGTGCAAGACCTTGATGGATACATCTGGTTTGCAGAGCTTGGCATGAAGTCAATCTGGCAGCTAGACCCCAAAATTGATACTTTTCATGTAATTCATTCAGAGACTGGCGCTCCTTTTCAGATGAAGGTTGGCAAAAACCATGACATCTGGTTTACTACATTGCGTGGTGATACAATTGGTGTTGTGGAAAAATCAATTAATGGAAATTACACCGTTACATCATTTGATGTTGGGAACAATACTACTCCAGCTGGTTTGTATTTGAAAGATGATTCCATATGGACTGCAAACATTGGAACTCAGAATATTTTGCAATATAAAATCAACACTGAAAATGATCTAGTAAAAGACATCTCTCTAATTGGAACAATTCCAAAATCAAATGTTACGATATTTTCATCTCCAACTGACTTGCACCTGGACAAAAATTCTGTCTGGCTAACAGAACATGGGACAAGCTTTCTTACTAGATATGATATGGATACCGGAAAGATAACTCGATATCCAACATCAGCAAATAATTTTCATACAGTAACTTTGCCTTTTTGGATTCATGGAACAGAGAATGGAAAATA
Organism: Nitrososphaerota archaeon; assembly: GCA_028867675.1. Classification (GTDB taxonomy): domain Archaea; phylum Thermoproteota; class Nitrososphaeria; order Nitrososphaerales; family Nitrosopumilaceae; genus Nitrosotalea. Next base: position 2,405 of record JAGWGA010000036.1, read on the forward strand.
CCTGTGGTTCAATGAACATCAAGGAAATAAAATTGGATGCTTTGATGTTAAAAACAAGACACTAGTTGAATACTCTATTCTTTCTGTGCCAAAAGATGGCTATCTGACATATCCACTAAACCTGTACCAAGACCCCAAAGATGAAAAGATTGTGTGGTTCTCTGAATGGAATACTGATAAAGTGGGAATGATTGATGGTCATATTCAAATTCCGTTTAATATTGTACCAAGTACAAGGAATGTTGTATTAAGTTCAAATTCTCCTGACTATTCCATTGATGTGGATGTACAAGGCAATTCTGAGAACTCTAATCCTGTTTCTCTTAATGCCTCAAGTTCGATTACATCTACTGCAGAACTTGGGAATCTGACAGTAAAATTCATGCCTAATTTGGTGGATATATCACATGATCAAAAGGTAAAGGTGTCAATACATGATGGTGGGGTTGACCCTGGAAACTATACTATGGGAATTAGTGCGACTGATGGATATGTTACCAAGACTGAATTTCTTGAACTGTCTGTTGTAAAATAGTTCCTATTCTATATCGTCAATATAATATCTACCAAAAATATTTTGCTTGTGGGCATAATCTTTGATTTCATCAAGTTGGAATTCATCTATGATAAAATGGATAAAATCTTCTTTGTATTGAGGCAGTACAATTATTTTCTTTGTATGCTCGTCTTGGTAATATTCAACATCTGGACACTTGCCAAGCAGATTATTACACATTTCCCTTAATTGTTCTACGCTGAATTTGTTTAACAGAAAATATTTTGCCGCAAGTTCATCATAGAATTTTTCATCTGCATTTTCAAATTCTTTTTTTATTTTGGCCATGTCTGAAATCTTGGCATGATCATCGTCGTGCGATCTTCCAATAAAATTATCAGAACCCATTTGAATTGTAGAGAATTTCTACCAAAATATATATCCTGAAAATCTTTTTGCACAAACTTGAACTTGGATTATACTAGATTATTTTTTGATAATGTATTTCATTATTGTATAACGATCAATTTTTAGATCGAGTAATTTTTAAAATTTGCAACAACTGTAAGATCTTTTACCTTTCTAGTCACGGTATCTGGGTAATTGGTTATATATGGTACCAGTTTATAACCTATTTAAATGCCGCAAACAAAACCGATTGTTGACATCGTAAACGTAGTCGCCTCCGCATCAGTAGACCAGAAAATTGATCTTGTAGCAATTACAAAGGAATTCCCAGATGTTGAATATCATCCTGAACAATTCCCAGGCTTGGTTTTTAGATTAAAATCTCCAAAAACTGCAACATTGATCTTCAGTTCTGGAAAAATGGTCTGTACTGGTTCCAAATCCGAAGAGGCAGCAGTAAATGCTGTAAATACTGTAGTACAAAGACTAAGAAAAGGAAAGATAAAAATCAAAAAGAATCCAGAAATTACAATTCAAAATATAGTAGCTTCTGTAAGTCTTGGTGGTAAGGTTCACTTGGAAAAGGCCGCAAGAAGTCTCCCAAGAAGTATGTATGAACCAGAGCAATTTCCTGGCCTGATACATAGAATGCTTGACCCACGTTCAGTGGTTCTTATCTTTGCATCTGGAAAACTAGTCTGTACTGGAACAAAGAAAGAGGCAGAAGTTTATCGTGCAGTACACAATCTTCACACACTTCTAGAAGAAAAGAAATTGATGGAATACGAGTAGTCGTAAACCTCTCATCTAATTTTATATTTTAATTTGATTGAAATTTTCTTGTTTAATCTATCATTTTCTTATCGGGAAAAATAGAAACAATTCCATTTCATATGGGGTGTTGACTCCATACTAGGTTGCAGGCAATGTAGGATGTTTTGATGTGTAGCATGTGGAATTGCGGGTGAAATCATTGTATGAATTATAATTTCAATCCCAACAATTGCTAAAATAATAGATATTATGATAACTGATTTTTTCATTGCATAATTACATCAGTATCAATCTTAAGGAATTTCCAACAAATAATGGGTCGATACTGGAGAATAGTGAAGACAAAATTGCTGGAATAGTCACCACCAGAGATCTATCTACTACTTGCCTATTGCATGAAGGCGGATTTTACAGAAATTGCGTTTCAAGCATAACAGGTTTACCTAAATAGTTTGATGACGTATGATATCAGATGAAAAAGAAGGTCTCAGATGCAGAGTTTGTAAATGAATCGGTCGAGTTCTTCAATGAGAGAATCGATCAGATAATTGCGCAACTTCATGAATCCAATCTAACCCTACAACAAAAGACAGTGCTGGAAAATGAAAAACAACTAGTCATAGACCGAAGAAACTATTGGAAGCTTGAACAGGCTAAATTGCAATTATGTGATTAAATCTTTACGTTTATGAGTGCTTGATGGATTCTCTATTTTTAAGAAGATGATTCTAAGACCATGGGTGTAAAGACGTGATTATTGGATATTATTTATTATACACCATGATGTTTTCTCATCATGGCCAACAAATATGTCCTAATAGGATCTTTTGCAGCTGCAATCATTTTTGCGTTTGTATTAGGACAAAACGTTAGCAGTACTACTAACCAGAGTAACACATCAAGCATGTTACAATGGCCTAATATTCATCAAAATGTACAGACAGATTTTAACAGTGAAATAAAATCCCCGCAGATTGCAAATGACTCGTTCATACATCCATTTGCTGTCGTTATTGGTGATTGTCATATTGGCAAAATGGTCTTTATGGCTCCAACTTCGGTATGCAGAGGTGATGAAGGCACACCAATATTTGTTGGGGATTATTCTAATGTGCAAGACGGAGTAATTTTACATGCACTAGAAACTACACTGGATGGTAAAAATATTGATAACAGGAGATTTTCTGCAAGTGGCGATAGTTTGCTTGCAAATGATTCACGATTTGATGGCGGATATGCAATATTTGTTGGCTCTAAGGTTAGTCTTGCACATGATTCAATGGTGCACGGACCTGCATGGGTGGGTAACAATACTTTTGTTGGTATGAAGAGTTTGATATTTAATGCTAAAGTAGGAAACAATGTTGCAATTGGTGTTTCAAGTACAATAACAGGCGGTGTAGTAATAGCAGACAACAAGTTTGTTGCACCAGGAAGTGTAATTGATACTCAACAACAAGCAGATGCCTTACCTTCTCGCATAGGGAGTGCATATGAAAACATCAACAAGGCTGTCATACATGTAAACGAGAACTTGGCAGATGCATACAATCATCAGGATATAAAAAAAATTCAATATTATAGAGAAATACTGATGGAAGAGGAAGGACTTGTTACCACGCACCCTTCTCCCTGATTTTATTCTAATCTATATTTGAATGGAACCCAATGATGCACTATGACGAAAACTTGTTAAACTATAATCCTGTAAAATCGTGGTGACAAAACCAAAAATTCTTGCATTTGCTGGGAGTACACGTACTGATTCATTTAATAAAAAACTAGTCAAGATTGCTGCAACTGGCGCAATTGAAGTAGGAGTAGATGTCACTGTAGTTGACCTTCGAGATTATTCCATGCCACTTTATGACGGTGATCTAGAACAAAAAGAAGGACTTCCTCAAAATGCCAGAAAACTCAAGGCTCTGATGCTGTCTCATCAGGGATTTCTGATATCCTCGCCAGAGTATAACAGCTCAATCTCTGGTGTTCTTAAAAATGCAATTGATTGGGCATCTAGGCAATCTGAAGGGGAAAATTCATTGGCATGCTTTAAGGATAAAGTTGCGGGGATTATGAGTGCCTCTCCTGGAGGACTAGGTGGATTACGTGGATTGGTTCATGTACGTTCTATTCTTGAAAATATTGGCGTTCTTGTCATTCCAGATCAGATGGCAATATCAAAGGCCCATGAAGCCTTCAATGCTGATGGTACGCTAAAAGACAAAAAGCAAGAGGAACATGTAAAAAAAATTGCTGCAAACGTTGCTAAAATGTTGATAAAATTATCTGCTTGAGTTTTTTTACAATGAACAACAATAATGGAATTCTTAAAACACTGTAGCCTAAATTATAACTTGTGAACTTTGGAGAAAAATCAAAGATCAAATCCAAAGAGAAGATGGTGGAATTCTTACAAACTGAACATACTGGAAGAATTGCAACAATTGACAAGAATGGTTTTCCATTTGTTACACCAATGAATTTTGTATATTGTAATGATGCGATATACGTTCATGGATTTCCAAAGGGAGAAAAATATGATAACATACAACTAGATTCTAAATGCGGTTTTGAAGTTGATAAAGAGTTGGCATTTTTGCCATCATATTTCTTTGAACCTCCTACAGATGCTTCTCTTACAGATACATTGTATGTTAGTGTGATAATCAAGGGTAATGCTCAACTTGTTACTGATGATATAGAAAAGGCTGAAGTGCTGAACAAACTGATAGCAAAATATCAGATTGAGGGAGGATATGAATCTCTAAGGCCAGACATGGCTACAGTACGTGGTGTGAGTTTATTGAAAATAAACCCGGAAATAATGACTGGAAAGTACAAGCTTGGCAAATACTGGAATCCAAATGATAAGATTAGAATTGCGACACGCATAATGGAGAGAGCTGTGAAAAATCCGAAAAGGACACTGGAACTTTTGAATGTAGTAGGATTAGACCAACTTGATGATAAAACTACAAAAGAAATCGCATGGATTCATTCAAGCGAAATTGTAAAAATGATGGGCTTTCAAAACAATTCCAATTATCCTGACATTTCATTATCGGTCAATGATGAGATAGATTGGTAGTAAAGTTTAAAGTCTATTTTCAAAAAAAATCGTTATGGTAAAACCAATCCCTGATGGATATCACAGCGTGACTCCAACTTTGACTGTAAAAGGAGCATCCGATGCAATAGAATTTTACAAAAAGGCATTTGGAGCACAGGAAAGGATGAGATTTCTAGGTCCAGATGGAAAAAGCATAATGCATGCAGAAATAAAGATAGGAGATTCCATCATTATGCTAAGTGACGAACATCCACAAATGGGATGCATGTCACCACAATCGGTAGGGGGGACAACAAGTGGAATTTTTCTCTATGTTCAAGATGCGGATGAGACCTATAACAAGGCTATTTCTGCAGGGGCAAAATCAAAGGCGCCTATGATGGATGCTTTCTGGGGCGATAGGTTTGGCGCAATTATAGATCCTTTTGGACATGTCTGGAGCATTGTAACTCACAAAAAAGACATGTCTGTTGACGAGATGAAAAAGGCCGGAGAAGAATTCATGAAACAAATGAAACAGCAATGTCCGCAAGAGAATCCCTGAAGGACTTTAATTTTAATTAGAAAAAATTTAAGCAAAGATTCTTGTTTATCTATTGATTTTCTTTTGGTGTATTTTTTTGCAATATGGCACTTCCTACAAACGATATTACAAGATTAATCCCTAGAGCAATAACTGCAATATAGATTGGGCCAAATGTAGTTTTAAAAAGTGACGATGTCAACTGGCCAAAATTATTTGCCATCTCCATCATTATAATACCAGAAGATATTCCTACAACTAGGCCTATGATGAGAGGTGTCTTTTTGAGGACTTTTATATATAATCCTAAAAATACTGCAGGCAAAATCTGAACAATTAGTATTCCACCAAGTAATTGCAGTGATATTGCATAAGTTGCAGGAACTGAAAAGACAAATCCTAATGCAACAAACTTGAAGACAGTTGATGATAACTTTGTTATTCTGATTTCAGAACTGTTTGAAAGATTTGGTTTTATTTCTTTTATGATATTTCTAGTCAAAAGATTGGCTTGAGCCATTGCCATTATGGCTGCAGGTACAAGACCTCCCACAAAAATTCCAAGCAATGCAATACCTGAGAACCACCCAGGCAATGAATACAAAATCAAGGATGGAACAACCAGTATTCCGCGTGAACTCTCGGGAAATCCTGCAAGAAAATGCATTGCGCCTGGAACAGCATAGACTAGTATTCCCATCAATGCAAGTATTGCAAGCCCTACTCCGTAAAGTGGCAAAAGTGCCGTACTTGTACGAAGCTTTTGGGCACTCTCCGAACTAAGTACACCTGTAATTGCATGGGGGTAAAGGTATAGTGCCAATGCACTACCAAGTATCAAAGTAGCATATGCTGGAACTAGATTTTCTGGAAGTGAAATGTAACTTGCATTTGCAGCCTTGAACGCATTTCCAAATCCTCCTATGGTTATGGGAACTGCTATTATAACCACAATTACTGTAATCCACACCAAGACATCCTTGAATATTGCAGTAAGGGTTGCACCCCGCAATCCGCTTGAATATGTAAAAGCTGCAAGTATGATAAAAGCAATCAAAAGTGAAATCTCTGTTACCATCTGTGCGTTGGCGTATCCTGCCAACATCACAGTCAAGACTGCCTGCATGCCGACAATCTGAAGTGCAATATACGGTAGTTCTGCTATAATTCCTGTAACTGCAATCATTATAGCTAGTGTCTTGCTGCCAAATCTGTCCTTGACAAAGTCTGATGCAGTAATGTATCCTTTTTGTCTTGATAAAGTCCACAGTCTTGGCATTGCAACAAGAGCTACAGCAAATGTCAGCATCACATATGGAATTGCAAAAAAGTATAGAGCACCTTTTGCAAAGACTCCTGATGGGATTGCAACAAAACTATATGCTGTATACAAATCTGCACCAATCAAGAAAAACACTAGAGTAGTTCCAAGTCTTCTTCCACCCAAAGACCACTCGTGGACATGATTGAGGTCTCCCCTTCTCCAATACTTGCCGTAAAATCCTAGTCCGATAAAGACTATGAACAATGAAACAAATACTATGACAACTTCTGGGCTGATCATTGTTTATCACCAATTATCTTAGTATATGCAAAATAAAATCCGGTACAGGCAAACAACCAAAATGTCTGGAACCAATAGAAAAATGGCATTCCAAATAATTCTGGTGAATCTCTGTTGTATATCGGAACTCCCAAGTTTACAAATGATGGAATCAAAATCAGCAAGCCAAGTACAATGTACCTTGTCTTGGAATGCATACTCATGTTGAACCTGGTGGTAAAAATATAAGCATTAAGAATTCTTCTAATACGACTATCGCTATATGGTACCGTGGAAGACGAGCCCTCGGTATCGTTTTGCAAAGAGATTATCCAAAAATATGACCAGAAACTGCTGGAAAGGCCAGTTTATGTTATTCAAGAGCATCACGCTTCACGATTGCACTGGGACTTGAGATTTGAAATTAATGAGACCCTAAAGAGCTGGGCATTGCCAAAAGAGCCACCTCAAAAAATAGGTGAGAGGAGACTGGCAGTATCTGTTGATGACCATCCAATTGGTTATGCGTTATTTGAGGGCGAGATTCCAAAGGGCAGCTACGGTGCAGGCAAGGTTCGAATCTGGGACAAGGGAACATTTGATGTCGTGGAAGACGACAAAAAGAAACTTGTTGTAGATATTCATGGTGCCAGACTGAGGGGCAAGTATTGTTTGATTCATTTTGAACCAGAAGGAAAGAACTGGCTGTTCTTTAAGATGAAGTATGATGCAAAGTAGGTTTCTCTTTTTTTCCTATCGCTAGTAAAAACATCACTTCTTTTTTTGCAGCATACGGTGAAAAAAAATCTGTAACTGCATCATCATAAAATGTAAGCCCTGTGGCTCCAAGACCTAGCGCATAAGATGCAAGATATGCCTTGCCACCAATTATTGCTGCGTCAAGCTGAGCAACTCTATATCCCCTATTTCCAAATTTTTCTAAAACTCTACTCAGATCTACCATGAAAAAAATTGCAACACTTGCGTCATATGGAAGGTCTTGATTTAATCCCAAATTTCCTGAAACATGTCTAAAGTTTCCTTTGCGTAGTAACTGCAGGGAATTTTTTTCTTTGGCATAATAATATGATCCAGACTCTAATCCGTCAACCGCATTTACTATAACATACAAATCAGAAAGTATTGTTTCCTTGTTGGTATAGTCTGAATTAATTCCAGATGCTGATTTGTTCAGTATGGTTGAGAGTTGTGCAAATGTTATTGACTCCAAAGAAAATTTTCTTGTAGAGCCGCGTTTGAGTATTACATTCTCTAATGGTTCTAAACTTTGAATGCTTTTCTCTAGCGGTGTCAATTTATCATATTCTTGGGATTCTCTTGAAATCTGATTCCTCCAAGAAGCAACCTCTGTCTCACTTTGAAGACAAGATGACTCGTGCATTGCATTGATCTCTGGATAGTCTATCTCATAATCTGATGAAATTGCCTCTAAATTGACCTCTTCCAAGGGCAAATTTGGTCCTATATTCTGTTTTGAAATCCCTAGCGGGACAATCACAAGCGGGGCCTCTTTTGTTATATCGAGCCCCAGTAACTGTACTGGAACTGTATCAACAAAACCTGTTATAATTTTTGATGGAATCTTATGTGCAGATGTGATTGCAAGTGTGTTTGATAATATGGTTCCACAATCCCAAAATGCATGTCTGTATTCTCTTGCTTGATATTTTATAGAATTTCTTGCAAACACATCTGTAAAGATTAGGATGACTTGAGCATCTCTTACAGATTGGTCGTTAGCAGTACAATCAAGAATTGTTTTTCTAAAATCTCCCAGCCGGATAATGTCTAATTTCGTATTTTCTGGATCAAAGTGATACACTCCTGCATCAAGGCCTGGCATGTCAGAGCACACAACATAGACTTCAATGTGATACAAGGCACCTGTACAAGATGCCGCACGAAACTCCATCTCCCCTAGTCCTTCAAATTTTATTTTTTTTGTTATGCCTACAGAAAAATAAAGAATTCTAGATAACGTATCAATGTTGGAAACTGTATTTTCGTTTGTATCTATTATATTTGATATTGCATCCAGTGCAGATACTCCAATTGAATTTTTGTCTAATGGTAAATTGATTTTCTGTGCATTGTTGTAAATCTTGTAAGGTGTAGGCCTGTGTGATGGATGATACACATGAAATCTGCTAAGCAGCATTCCGTTTGGATGCTTGGTGCCGTTATGATAGTGCCATGTAGATTCGGTTTCATAATTTTTCACAAATTTTTACTAGTAAATTGAGGTTGTAAAAGTATCGTCTATACAAGCAGAAGATTATTAGTAGTTGATTTGAAAATAAATCTTAGATGCTAGAAAATGAAGAAATAATGGTAAAGTTGCTGGAGGCGCAAAATCTCTCATATATGCTAAGTATAGATGAAAAATCATACTCTGTTCAAGGGATTGTCATAGCTAAATCAAAGATTCCCGTACGAGAACCAACTACACGAGGAGGAGTATACTTTACAGATGTTGAGGCCTATAAAATAAAGGCGCAAACTGATATTTCTATAAAAAACGAGATTCCAAAACTGATGCTTGGTCCCAATACCGACTTTAAACCAATATTGCTTAGAACTAGATTGAAAATTAAAGACCACGAACATTTGGTTTCAATGACTACACATCTTACAAATGCTGTAAACACAAAGGACTGGGTAGAACTAAATCTAATAGTAGACAAAGTAGATTTGAAATAATTTTCTTTTTTTGTGATACCATATTATACTGGCAATTTAGATGATATACGTGAAATCTCTAATTGCTCTAATTTTTGCTCTTTGTATGATATCGGGTGTAGTGCCAAGTTTTGCACAGACTGCATCACCTGGTTTTACAAATATGGCCAACCTTAGTGATGTCTCGTCAGATTCCACCAGTCCTGATATGATAGTCTCAAGTGACGGAGTCTTTGCCTTGTGGATAGGAAACAATTCTGGAAGATCTGATGTGTTTTTCTCAAAAAGCACTGACGGTGGAAATACATTTTCTACTCCGATTAATTTGTCCCAATCTGCTACAGGACAATCTGCCTACGCAGCATTTGCACAAAAGGGAAATGATGTCTATGTTGTTTGGCAGACTTCGCTTACTGGTTCTGCTTCAGTGTTTATCACAAAGAGTTCAGATGGTGGCACAAGTTTTGGAAAGCCAGTTATGCTAAGTGATACGACAAAACTTGCAGCATTTCCTGAAATTGCAATTTCTGACAATCATGTATATTCTTCATGGCTTGAAAAATCTGATAACAATTCCACAAATGTTGTATTTGTAAAAAGTGATGACAATGCAAATTCATTTGGTTCCCCGTTATACGTAACTCATAACCTTGGAAATGCTGGAGTTCCAAAATTGTCTGCAACTGGAAATCAGGTCTATCTTACCTGGGAAGACAATAGCAAGGGCGACTATGAGATATTTTTGTGTAAAAGCGATGATTCAGGTGTCTCTTTTCATCTTCCTGTTGCAATAAGCAATACATCTGGGCAATCTGGAACACCTGAGATCTTTGTATCCAAAGATAATGTCTATGCAGTATGGATGGACAATACCTCTGGAGTCTATGATATTTTGTTTGCAAAAAGTATTGATGGTGGAAAATCCTTTGGAACACCTATTAACATAAGCCAACTTCGTGCGGATTCTGGATATCCGCAATTGACTGCTGATGGAAATAATGTCTATGTGGTATGGACTCAAACCATATCTTCACAAAACTATGACATCTATTTTGCAAAAAGCACTGACAGTGGAGATACTTTTGATACTCCAATAAATGTCAGTAATAATTATGGCGCATCTGGCTGGCCACAAGTTGCATCTGATGGAACTATCTATGTAAGCTGGGTAGACAGCACTCCTGGAAAATTTGACATATTTATCACAAAAAGTACTGATGGTGGAAAGACATTTGAAAATTACACTGATGTAAGTAATTCTTCAAAAGAGTCGTATGCTAGTAAAATGTCTGTATTGAATAATGTGGTATACTTGGTATGGCAAGAAGGCAACAGCGGCAATCACACCATAGCATTTTCAAAGAGTACTACATTTGTTCCAGAGTTTGGTCCTACTGCATCAATTGTTCTTATGGTATCAATCGTGGCAATAATTGCTATATCGTTTAGATCTAGCTTGAAACTGAACTGATTATTGTATATCGACCTGATCTTGTGTATTTGAAAATTGTTCTAAAACTCAGGATTTGGTTTTTAGTTTCTTTTTTGTCGTCTTTTTTAGTTCCTTTTTCCTTTTGTCAGTATCTATTGCAAACTTGAGTATCTCTAGCATGTTTGATTTGCTTTGAATGTGCATCTCATGGCTGTCTACAAGCATCTTTTGAATCTCTTTTTGGTGTTCATTCTCAAATTGCGTTGCTTTGAACTTTTCAAGCCAATTTTTTTCGTCTGATACTGTTTGGGATAGCTTGTTTGTAAGGTCTTGTACGATTGATATGACTTCAGAACAACTATCGCTTTTTTTCAAATCGTTTTCTTTTAAAAATAAAGTCTTTTTTAATTTTTCTTATTGTATTGTATATGGTATAGGTTTGCTAAATTTACTGCAAAATTTTTGGTATCTTTTTTATCAAATGTGATATGGAAATTCTACCAGGTCCTAGTACCATGGTTGATAATAGTATGATAAATGCCAACAATTCAAGCTCAACTCCGTTTTTGCCTGAAAACTCTTGCATCTTTTTTATATAGACTATGGCTCCAAGCATATCAATTGCCAAAAGTGCACTTGCAATTCTTGAAAGTATTCCGATGATTATGGCTATGCCTCCAATCAACTCTAGCAATCCTATGAGGGGCGCCATTTCTGCCGGGATGCCTACACTTTGTAGAAATCCTCCAAATCCTGGACCGAATTTGAGCTGACTATGGACTATGAAGAAGGTGCCAACTACCAATCTTAATCCAAAATGACTCAGATCGTGAAATTTCGAAGTTTTGAGATTGGCGTCCATTATATTCTCTAGTTACCAGTGTCTAGTTATAAATATGTCAAAGCTATTTTGATGAAAACTAAGCTAGTTTTATAAAATTAAAAACAAGTTTTGTTTGACGGTTTCTTGGAATTAATTTTCTATGATGCTAGAATAAAAAGTTGTTTTAGAAAACTTATGTAAGATTAAAATTAGAAACAATCCAAAATTACTAGATGAAAAGATCTGTATTGTATTCTATAATTGCATTTGCAACTAGCTCGATATTTTTACTAACCATTCCATCTGGCATGGCTACATCATATTCTACAACAACTGTAGTACAGCCAATCACTGTTGAACTCGACAAGGACAAATATAATCGAGATGATATCATGATTGTCTCAGGAGAGGTCAAAAAAGTCGCAACCAGAGTGCCTTTGACTATACAAATAATGGATCCGACTGGAAATCTGGTCCATGTAGAACAGATTGAGGTAGCATCAGATGGTAAATTTACCGTACCTGTAAAAGTTGGTGGTCCAACGTGGGCCCTTTCTGGGAATTATACTCTAATAGCACAATATGGGTTCAAGCACATTGTATCAAGTGCAAAATTTTACTATGAAGAAACAGAGACTCCGGTAACTGGAATGTTCAACGTAAAAGAAAAACCTGGTGGACAAAATTTTGATCTAAATTACTCCATAACCGGAGGCAAAGTCAATAACATGTATCTTGAACCAAAAGACCTTGCTCTTGTTGTACTAGTGGATACAAAAGATTATGGTGTTCTTCATATTTCAATACCTCGACTAATGCTTGATGCAAAGTCTGACAATACTGATGAAACATTCCTAGTCTATGTAAACGAGGATGAAAGAAATACGTTTACTGAAGAAAACTCTAGTTCTACATCTAGGGTGCTTGACATCCCCCTATCTCCCGGTGACACCAAAGTTGAAATCATTGGCACTACAGTAATCCCAGAGTTTAGCTCTCTTGCTGGAATGGTAATTGTAATGGCGATAATTGGAAGTATAATTATATCTAAAAAACTCAGTGTCTGATAATTCTAGATTCTTTTTC
>JAGWGA010000037.1 GCA_028867675.1 Nitrososphaerota archaeon
AATTCTAAAGAAAGATGGTTCACAAAATAAAAGAATTGTAATGATAACTGACGGACAACCAAGTGCATGTTTTGTAGATGACGAATCTCAAAAAAATGCTATACTGTCTGACAAACCATATTCGCATTTTTACAAACCAGACCCTACAACTCTTTCTAAGATGAAAAATGAACGGGATACTAATCTGGACATAGGTAATGAGATGGTGTATCTTTGCTATCGATATAGGCAAGTTGATCCTGCGGTAGAAGCAAAAACGCTTTCTGAAGCAAAAAAATGCAGAAAAGAGGGCATTGAAATTGATACCATCATGGTAAGTGAAGAAGCAGAACTGTTGAGTTATGTTGAAAGTCTTGAAAAACATCTGAGGGGAAGAGCATATTACATAAATCCAGAAAAAATTGATAGAGTCTTAATAAGTGATTTTATATCCAACAAGAAAAAAATAATTTACTCTGGAAATAGTTGGTAGACTTGAGTGAAAGTTTTGATAAGCAAAAAATGATGGAAACATTGGTAGATCCAGAAGTATCATCTATTCTTGCTGAGCTTGAAAGTGGAGAAAAGGAATCTGCATATTTGACAGATAAACTTCAATTGTCATTAAATCAAATAAAAGAACATCTCTCATATGTGATAGAACACAAGTTTGTTATTATAAACCAAAATAATGGTAATGAAGTTTTCAAAGTTGACTTGAACAAACTTAATGAAATTATGGAAAGTGATGATAATTTTAAAAATGTAGTTGATGGACTGACAGAACTAGATCAATTTCTTAACTAAGATTGAGGTTTTACACGATTTTTTATCATATACATAATACCAACTGCAAGTCCAGAAAGACCTATGATGAGTATGATAGGTGTGATGGATCCAGAAGTTTCATCTGATTCTATGCCTTCTGGATAATATCCTATGAATCCAAGAATCTGAATTTCTCTCTGTCCTTGATTCTGTATTTGTAAAGTATAATTTCCAGAGAAAGAGATCTTAAAAATTTCCTGAATTGGACTTTTTGTTACAGATTTCGATGCGATTATAGTCCCAGAAGGATCAATAACTATTGCCTTGACATTGTCATCATTTTTTAAATCAGTTACCTGAATACCGTATATTCCATTTCGATTGTTATTTGAGTCCATCACCTTTGTAATGGTCATTTGTGTTCCAACACTAAGGGTATTTTGTTGATTTACAATATTTTGAGAAGTTATTTGAGATTGATATACTGTTATGGCAAAGCCAACTAATACCAGTGTTGCACTTGTAATTATGATTGGTATAGGTTTTATCACGGTGCATTTGGATTCTGACCCTTAGTTAAAACTTGGTATGAATATATCATATTCTCTCAATCATACTTCGTATGAGTTATTCGACAACATTATCTTGTACGTCTACTCAGATTAGAAAGTTGTACAAAATTCCGATCATTCTTCTAGTTTTATCAATAATGATTATACCGCCAATTTCATTACCTGATGCAAAAGCCTACTCTGATCATCCAAATCTCTTTGTCTCTGCAGAAAATAGTCTTTTTAATAATTATTTTTCTGGACCTATGGTAGTTGAAGTCATAGTGAGGGAAGACAATACTCAATTAGATCAAGCATTAGGTGAACCCAATGTTTCAGTTAATGGCAAAAATCTCAGAATGGTGCAAGGTACTGATGGCAATTGGTATGCTTTTTTTGCAAATACTGATAAAGCACAGCAAGCTGATCAAGCAGCATTTTCTGGATCTCCCGGTCAAAGTATTGATTTTGGTGTTTTTTGTTCTGGAACTACACCTCTATCGGTTTTGGGAATAGATGTATCAAATACTGATGGAGTGGCAATTCCAGACTCTTCTGGATTATCTGGCACAACTCAAGGCACTGCAGGTTTTAATTCATGCAGTGGAACTCCTGGAACCCCCTCAAATCAAAATAATGTTGTACGAAATCCTCCATCATTAAATACAAATCCAAAAGTTCCCGTTGGACAAGTGGGAATAAATCCAAATGTGTGGCCTTTGATTCAACTTTTTACTTTTACTAATGACGTTCACATAGAATACAATCGATCTACCGGTACACAAAGTGTAGACCTTACTTATTCTGATATCCCAAATATTTCTCTAAGTGTAGATAGAACTGGATACCCATCAGGATCAGATGTTTTTGCAACAATAAATGATATAGAATTGAACATTGATCCTACATCGCTAGACTCTTGGACCTTTAATATTGGCGCACCTCAAGCTACATTCTATCAGGCCTTTGCCGAATCAGGTAAAAGTGCAAGCGGTTCCGGCTTGGTAAATCTAATGCCTTACCTGAGTAGTATGGGATTCAAGGATAATGGAAAAATGAGTATGACAACTTCGGATGTTGTTAACCTAAAGACTAATTCTGTTCAAACCAGTTCATCACTTACTGGAGGATACAATAAACTGGTTACTTTTGTTGAAACAGGGCCTAATACTGGAATTTTTGAAAGCTCTTTTGCTGGTGCATCAACCATAGGTACATTACCCAATGCACCTAGAGATCACACCGGCTCAATTACATATAATCTTCAAAGTGTTTCTATTGTTTCTGGTACCACTACTGCTGGTCTAACTGTTGGAACAGGCCAAACTCCATCTAATACTAACCCGAGTCAATTTGGCCCTGGTCAAAGTCAAACTATCACCTTAATAGATAACACACAAAACCTAAACTCAAATCTGATTGAACAACTTGATGATTTTAGAAGCTCTGCAAAAATCCCCACCTTGAAGATTGGAAATCCGATAACGCTGAGTAGTTCCTCAAATGTTAAATTCTATAACTCATCTAGTTCAATTTCTGTTCCATCTACTGTGTTTGATTCCAATTCCTTACGACTGATAATAGATACAAGATCTCAATCCATATCGAATTTTCAGAAAATTACCATGAATCTTGGTGTTAATACACAATCTCTGAAGGACTTGCTCATTGATACTAACAAAACAAACTCCAAGGGAACTAACTGGATCAATTATGATTTACGTTCTTTTCAACAACAACTTGGAATAACATCTTTTTCAAGCACAAGCATGACTTTGTACTTTGGTGCAATTGGAAGCTCACCTGTGCAAATCATGACCCACGGCACCATTGTATCTGGTAATGGCCTAGTCCAGATAAGTGATGCTTCAGTGACATCAATTGAATCAATGACGTCTAATCTTCCTGTGTATCTAGAAATCAATTTCAATACTTCGGGTAATGTTTCTAATCCAAGTAATACTCAGCCAATCGTGTTTGATCTATTTTCTTTTGGAAATAATGGTAATCAGATAGTAAACAATGCAATCTACCGCGCAGAATTACAAGAAACATCAGCCAATTCGGGCGTATTTTCTGGAACAATGGAATATTCAGTGATAAATCAATTAAATCAATATGATCCTAATTTGATTAAGAGTCTTAGAACTTTTGGAAGTAATATTAAATTTCTTGTAAGTACAGATCTTGTTGATGCAAATGCTATTCATTTTTCAGTTTTAGGTGTTCAGGGAGGAACAGCAACACCAGTTACATCACAACATAATCTTCCCACCCATGCTGGTATTGTGACACTTGATTCAGCAAATTACAGAATTGGTTCAGATGTTTTTATAACAGTAACTGATCCTGATCTAATTATTGATTCCAATACTATAGATTCTTACTCTGCTGTGAATGATCCTAACTCTTCAGCTGATGATACTGTTGGTGATAGTAGTGGAAACATACTGCTAGAGGTTTGGATTAAGGGATATAGATTTCAACATTGTACAGTAAACGGTGTAACATATGGAGGACTTGGAGCTACAGGCTTTACATTAACTGAAACTGGACCGGGTACAGGAGTATTCCAAGGTGTTTTTAAAATACCTTCATGGATATGCAGTGAGGATGGAACTTCAATAGTGTCCCCAGTAGGAGGAAACGTTAAGGCGTGGTATCATGACTTTAGAGATCAAAATGGTGCTTCAACCATAATTGGTTCTACAGTTGCCGTTCCTGCTAAAACTCCACCTGCAACAAGCACAAATCAATACACACAACAAATCACCATGCCGATGATCTCAAAGACAACTCAAATTAGTGATCAATCTGGAAGGCCACTTTTACAAAATCCTCATGTTGGACAAGCAGTAAATTTCCAGAGCATGATTTCAAACAAATACAATCAAAACTATCAAAAGTTTTCATATATTGTTCAGATTAAAGATAGTAACAACAAGGTGGTTTTTCTAAAATGGACAGATAGTAATCTAGTTAATTTGTCAACGACTAACGAAGAAATTCATTGGATTCCGACATCTCCAGGAGTTTATTCTGCTGAAATTTATGTTTGGGATGGAATGGATACTCTAGTGCCACTTATAGATAATACTCAATACAAAATTCAAGTTTCCCCATAAATACAAATCTTGAATTTTAAAAGTTGTATTTGCTTTTGTAAGGTGATACAGAGCGTAATTCCTGAACAACTTTTTTTAGCACATCCACCGTTTCATCAATTTCTTGCTCTGTGTTTGTAATACCTACGGTTAGACGCAAAGAACCTGTAACTTGTTCATGGGAAAAACCCATTGCTTTTAGAACATGTGATGCTTTCTGAATTTTTACTGAACATGCAGAACCAGTAGATGCAGATATTTTATTTTCGTCTAATTTTATTATTAGATCTTCTCCACTTACTCCAAGAAAAGTAAAGTGGGTATTGTTGGGAATTCTTGTATCAGTATGACCATTAAGAGTGGTAAGAGGTATCTCAGATAAAACTCTGGAGATCAATCTAGTAGTTAATTTTTTGAAATGAGTTGTATTATGATTTATGTTGTCCTTTGCCAGTTTACATGCCATTCCAAATCCTACAATACTTGCTACATTTTCTGTACCTGATCTGAGTCCATTTTCCTGGCCTCCTCCTAACATTAAAGGAGATATTTTCACACCATTTCTTATGTACAATGCCCCCACACCTTTTGGACCGTTTATTTTGTGGGATGATATTGAAAGTAAATCTATTCCTAATTCCTTGACATCTACAGGCGTCTTTCCTACTGCCTGAACCGCATCTGTATGAAAAAAAATGTTGCTCTCTCTTGCAATTCTAGCAATTTCCTTTATTGGTTGTATTGTACCAACTTCATTATTTGCATACATTATTGTTATCAGACAAGTATCATCTGAAATCTCTTTTTTGAGATCTTCCGGATTTACAAAACCGTACTTGTCCACAGGAAGAAAAGATATTCTATAACCTTTTTTTTCAAGGAGTCTACATGGTTCAAGTATTGCATCATGTTCAATGGATGATGTTATGATATGTTTTCCTTTGCTTTGTGATGCTATTCCATAGATTACAGTATTGTTGGATTCTGTTCCTCCCGAAGTTAAGAGTATCTCATTACTATTTGCGTTGATTAGTTCTGCAATTCTTTTTCTTGCATTTTGAATAGCAGTATTTGCAATCCTACCATGTCTATGTATTGAAGAAGGATTTCCAAATTGTTCTCTAAAATAGGGTAACATCTCTTCAATAACTTTTTCATCAACTGGAGTTGATGCAGCATTATCTAAGTAGATCAATCTGTTATCACGTTGAGTTTTCCTGGTCTATACCCACTAGGATCAATTAGAACAGTATCAAATCCAAATTGCTTCATGTATTCTTTTAATACTAACATATTTTTTTTATTATCCAGAAAAATAATCTCATCTTTGTCAACCTCTATGGATGCACTATTTCCAAAATCGCGAACTCTTACTTGTCTTACTCCGAAAAGTTGTTTTATCATAGTCTCACTTTTTTCAATTCTTGCAAGCTTCTCAGCTGTTACTGTGTTGCCCCAAGGAATACGTGATGCTAAGCAAGAGTTGGATGGCTTGTCATGGATTGAAAGGCCTATTTTTTTTGCTACTTCTCTAACATCTGATTTTGTAAATCTAGTTTCTACTAAAGGACTTTGAACACCACTTTTTTTGAGGGCTATGATTCCAGGTCTATACTCTGTAAGATCATCTAGATTGGTTCCATCTACAATTATTCCAATTTTTTCTGTATTTGATAATCTGAGAAGATGTTCTGCTAACTCTGTTCTACAATGAAAACATCTGTTTTGATCATTTTTTACAAAATTCGGATTATCCAATTCGTTGTATTCTATAATTACATGTTTGATTCCTATTTCTTTACAAACTCTCTTTGACGTTTCTAGCTCTTCTTGGGATAGTGTCTTATAATCTGCAGTTACTGCAATAGCATGTTTACCAAGAGCCTTTTGAGCGGCATATGCGACTAGGGCACTGTCAACTCCACCTGAAAGAGCTATCATAACTTTTTCTTTTGAATAAAACCAATTTACTAGTTCTTCTATATTCTTCATTTTATGTTCAGTCTCCGTTTGACTTCATCGGCTATCAAATCTGATGTAGCTTTGAATGATAATGACAATGAATCTGCAATTAATTTCACATCATCTGATTCTACTTTGAAATGTTTTATTGTTTCTTCATGTTTTACAATCTTACATCGCACAGTAAAATTTTTCCCTTGTATGATAATGGGTACTGAAACAATTATTCTTGGAACAACATAGCGACTAGAAGATCTTATTCGTACACCTAAAGTTCCAGTCTCTGAAACAAGTATGCCAATCAAGCTATTTGTAACACATGGTTCACATATTATGGACACAAGATTGGTAGGTCTTCCCTTCTTTGTTATGCCTGCTGTTACTGTAACATCTTTTGCACCGTTTGCAATTAATTTGTCAATCATATGTCCCACTGTCTCACCTGATACATCATCGAGGTTTGTTTCAAGAATTTGTACCGTATCTAACTGAAACTCATTTGTAGATTCTCCTTTGACAATTTTTAAAACATTGGGAAACCCCTCAAAATTTTTATTTCCAGCTCCATATCCTATAGATTTTATTTTCATCGTTGGATAAAATTCTAAACATCTATCTGCCAAATTTACAAGCATACTTGCACCAGTAGGAGTTGTTAATTCTTCTTTTACTGGACCTCCACAAATTGCCACGTCTGAACTACGAAATATCTCAAGTATTGCACTTGCAGGGTTAGATACAGTTCCGTGAGAAAAAGTTAGAGACCCACCACCAACTGCTACAGGGGATGAAATAATTTCATCTGAAAATAACTTTAGATCATCTAATGCTATAGCAGAACCTATGATATCTATGACCGTATCAATACTTGACGCTTCATGAAAATGTACAGATTCAAGAGGTTCTCCATGTATCTTTGACTCTGCATGAAGCAAAGATCTGATACTTTCTTTTGCAAAAACTTTAGCTTTCTCAGATAGTCCTATTTTATCGGATGTTGATAATATGCATTCTTGAATTTCAATTCCTTTTCTTTCATGAACATCCTCACTTGTCTCCAAAACTAGATGTGTTGCTTGGGTTCCATGTTTTACAACTTTATCAAAATCTAATTTTATAATTTTGGAACCTTTGAGATATTCTTCAACTGAATGCAATCCGTCTATTACTTTGGACTTGTTTACACCTATATCCACTAGCGAAGATAGTAACATGTCTCCAGAAATTCCAGCTATTTGTGGATCAATGACTAGAACCATGGTTTTCTAAACATACTAGAATGCATATAAATTGTAATTTGTTCTTAACTTGGTTTAAGATTAAATGAAGACTACAAATCTGATAAAGGCAGTCAAGTTTAATTAGAGATTACATGGAGGGCATTTTATGATTACAATTATTGGCTCGGGAAAAGTGGGTGGAGCGGCTGCATTATTTACAGCTCTTAGAAAAGTTACAGACGAAATTCTCCTATTGGATGTAGTTCAGGGTCTTCCACAGGGAGAGGCTATGGACATTAATCATATGTTGGCAGAAAAAGGAATTGATGTGAACGTTAGAGGTTCGAATGATTATTCTGAAATGAAGGGCTCTGATATTGTAGTTGTTGTTGCTGGTTCGGGACGAAAACCTGGCATGACAAGAATGGACCTTCTAAAGATTAACGCATCCATAGTCAAAGGAGTTGTAGAAAATATTCAAAAGTATGCTAAAGATTCCATGATAGTTCCAGTAACTAATCCGCTAGATCCAATGGCATATCTTACTTACAAAGTTTCAGGATTTCAAAGAAATAGAGTATTTGGAATGGGTGGCATGCTTGATCTATCCAGATTTACACAATTCATACATGAAGCTACTGGTTTCTCGAGAAATTCTATTCGTGCTCTAGTGGTAGGCGAACATGGTGAAAACATGTTACCACTTCCAAGGTTCTCTACCGTATCTGGAATACCACTCTCCTCAATTTTAACAAAGGAGAAAATTGAGGAAATTGTACAAGGAACAAGACAAGTAGCAGCAAAGGTAATAGAGCTAAAAGGTGCAACAGTTCATGCTCCGGGTAATGCTATATCTACAATAATAGAAGCGGTGTTAAACGATACAAAGCAGGTTATTCCCGTAGCAACATACCTCGATGGTGAATATGGTTACTCTGATGTCACTATTGGAGTTCCAGCAGTTATAGGTAAAAATGGTGTTGAGAAAATAGTAGAATTAGACTTGGATTCAAGTGAAAAAGAGTGGTTTAAAAAGGGAGTAGAAAGCGTAAAGGGCGCCATCTCAAATCTTGAGCTCTGATTAAATTTTTAACTGTAAACTAATTACTAATGATATTGGATCTGACTGAAATATTGGAATCACTTGATCTAGGAAAGATTAGCGTACCTAAAGCTAAGAAATTACTTTCTCTTTACTCTGTAGAGAAAATAGAAGATTTTGCCAAGATGGATATAAGTAGAAAATTAAGACGCGGGATACCTGAAGTCGTTTTTGCTGAAAAAAAAGAATTTTTGGATCTTAAGAAGATTATTCTTGGTACTTTATCTAGAGCAGATTCTGTTCTGGTCTCAAGAATCCATAAAGATCACTATGAGAAAATAATAGCCTTCTCTAGAAAGAATAAATTAAAAATTAAAACCGGTAAGAATTCAACATCCATACTTTTCTTTAAGAAATTATCTTTTACAGGGGGAAAAGTAGGGATTCTAACAGCAGGAACTTCTGATGTTGGAGTGGCTGAAGAAGCAAGACTGATGTGCGAAGCTATGGGATGTCAATGTATTTGCAGTTATGATGTTGGGATAGCAGGAATTCATAGACTCTTTCCTATAGTTAAAAAAATGATACACGACGATGTTGACGCAGTTATTGTAGTTGCTGGGATGGAAGGTGCACTTGCTTCAATAATTTCCTCACTAGTGGATATTCCTGTAATTGGAGTGCCATCATCAGTTGGATATGGTTATGGAGAAAAGGGAGTTGCAGCACTTGCATCTATGTTACAAAGTTGTACACTGGGACTCTCAGTTGTTAATATTGATAATGGGATAGGTGCAGGAGCATTTGCATCAAATGTAGCAAATAGAAGTGTACGAAAGAAATTCAGGCTTTGATAATTCCAAGACTTCCTAATTCCGAACCTATTCCATATCCTATGAGAGCAATACCGGTACCAAGTCCTGCCATTTCTAATCCTCCTCTTAACATGCTGATGTTGGCAATCCTTGATTTTATTGCTCCTATGATAAAAGACGCAGAAAGGCTAGTTCCAATTGCAATAAACAGAGGTATGTAACCACTTGCAAAGAAATATGGAATTATTGGTAAAATTCCTCCAACAAGAAAAGCTCCAAACATTCGAAGCGCACTTTTCAAAGGGCTGCCAACAATATCTAAATTTAATTTGAGTTCTTCTGTTAGCATTGTATTTAACCAAACTTTCTTGTCTGACGTTACCTTGTTAACGATTTTCTCTAAATCTTGACCTGAAAATCCTTTTGCTTTGTATATGTCTTCTATCTCTTTTCTCTCTGCTTCTGGAACATTATCCATCTCCCATTTTTCACGAGCAATTTCTGAATCCAAAATCTGTCTTTGTGATTTTACTGCAAGATAATTCTGAACAGCCATTGCTTTAGCTCCTGTAAACATTGCTACCATTGCTGCTAGTATGATTATGTTTGAACCAACTGCCGCACCTCCTACTCCAGCTACAAGTCCTAATGATGTGTTTATACCGTCGCCAAAGCCAAATACGAAATCTCTGATCGAACTACTCTCTTTTTGATGTGCTTCAATATGTCTTGGTTCCACTCCTGCCATTACATCGCCTATGAAATTCCTGTTTATATGTGAAAAGAAATTGATTTTCATAAAATACGCATGAGGTAAACGATTTATATCGTAGTAGAAAGAATCAAGGAAGGAAATGGCAGGAAGGAGAATAGTTCTAACTGCAGATCGCAGTCTTATGACTAATTATAGAGGCAATTTCCTGTACGGCTTTATTGCATGTGGTCCTTACGAAGTTGTTCCGGAGTGGGTTTTTGATAAAGTATTTTGTCCTCCGGTAGAGACTGATCAAATAACTGGTGAAGCAAAGGTAGCACAAGTTGGATTGCGAAGAGTCGAATCTGCATTGTTACAAGGTTACAAACGAGATGAAGTATTTATTGCAAATCCTGATTATTTGGAAAAATGTGTTGGACCTGATACAAAAGTAGTTGGAATTAATGTGATGGATCCACTTGGCATGGCTCCAGTCACTACCACCATGTCGCCTGAAAAACTATCATACGTTGCAATGAAATTCAAGAGAATGTGTGCTAAGATAATTCAACTAAAGAAGAAGTACAACTTTCATGTTGTCGTTGGTGGTAATGGTGCTTGGGAGCTTACAAAAACTGATAGAATGAAAATTCATGGTATTGATACAGTTGTAGTGGGAGAAGCAGACGAATTAGCTCTAGATCTTTTCAATGATCTGGAAAAGGGTGATGCTCCTGAGTTGATGCATTGTTTTGTGAAAAATATTCAAAACATTCCTATGATTCAGGGACCAACTGTTAATTCTTTAATTGAAGCAATGCGAGGATGTGGAAGAGGATGCGACTTTTGTGATGTCAATAAGAGATCGAAAAAAGATTTACCACTTGAAAGATTACAACAAGAAGCAAGACTCAATCTTAATTATGGATTTGACTCAATTTGGTTACATTCTGATGAAATGCTTCTCTATGGTTGTGATAACAGAGACTTCCAACCAAATTATGATGCTATCATAGAACTATGGAAAGGTTTGAAGTCTTTAGGTGCAAGATTTGTTGGAACTACACACATGACATTTTCTGCAGTATGTGCTGATCCCAAACTTCTGCATGATATGTCTGAAGTAAATGGTATGAGTGATGAGAAATGGCTTGCCACTAATCTTGGAATTGAAACAGTAGCACCTAGAATGGTCAAGAAACATCTTGGAGTAAAAACAAAACCATTTTCAACAGATGAATGGGGATGGGTTGTAAGAGAAGGTGCAAGGATATTAAATGAGAATCATTGGTTCCCGGCAGCTACTATTATAATTGGATGGCCTGACGAGACACCTGATGAGACTCAGTATACTATAGATTTGATAGAAGATTTCAAGCAAACAAGAATGCGTGGTCTTGTTGCACCGTTACTGTATCAAGACTTTAGTGAAAAGAATTCTATGCATTTTGGTAACCTTAACGAAGCACAGTTTACACTTTTCTGGAAATCCTGGGAACATAATCTTAGAGTAATTAATGATATTATCCCTATAATTATCCGAAACAAGACATTTGGTCCTCCTATGAAACTTGTCATGTATGGTATGATAAAAGCCGGAACTTGGGCGATTATGCGTTATCTTAGAGGCTTATCTAAGGACATATTCAACGGTAAACTCCCAGATGAAATAATGGAAAAATACACAAGGAGTAGGTCTGTGAATGCTCCTTCTTATACTAGATAGATTTTTTCTCTAAAATTCTAATTGCCGAGTCTGCAATAGTGTTTGATTTCGGAGTTAAAACAACAAAATAGATCTTATCTGATCTTTCTGCACTTTCTACACTTTTGAATTTTTTTACATTCATATCAAACTCCAATAATTTTCCATCTAGTTTTCCCTTTGAATATATCATCAAGTAAGAATTTCCCGAAGTCGGGGTTAAAGGTATTATTGAGAAAATGTATCCTTTGTAAGAATTTATTGGTAAAATATTTTTCATTGGTGGTGCCATTGTAGACATGGCAATAAATATGTCCTCAGGTGAATCAAATTCTTCAAATTCAAAATCCAATGTCTGTACTTGTCTAGTCTTGTATAATAATCTATGATATGTGACAAATAAATTTTGGAGTGCTGCTAAATGTTTTTTATGTTGTATTTGACAGAAAATATGTCTATTTCTGATTTCAAAATATTTTGAAATGTGGAATAAATTCTATTCTAGTATTTTGGCATGAATCTTAGTCCAGTCTTTGCTGAAACTGCAATTATTGATATTATTGCAATTGCAAGTACTAGAGCTGCGATTGGTCCAAATTCTGGAACTATTACTGTTCCGATTATGTCAATCTTAGAATCGCCGTTATGGAATGGAATACTTAGTATTCTTACAAACTGATTTTTAGTCTCAGTGGGTGTTATTTGTTTGCCATTGACTGTAACTATGAAGGTACTATCTTCTAATGAAGCTGTGTTTACTTTAACTCCTGTTAAATTGGCATCTGGGTTTGGTGGAGGTGGTATCTTTGCATCAATCATGTTACGTGGTAAGGTAACTGTGATGGAACCATCTGCATTAGTGTTTAATGCAATCTCAAGAGTATACTGTGATGCTAAGATGGACATACTACTAACAGTACCGCCTTTTATGATGTATGGGATGTTGTAAATTTGACTTCCGGACTGTAATGGGTAAGTAGAATTGATTGCTTGAGTTATGATGGTTGTTCCACTCCCGCCGTTATAGTGGAATGTGGCAGTATCGTTTGTGTATAAACCATATTGTGCTATTATTGTATAATTTCCTGCATCTTTCCATAGTGGACCTGTGGCTAGAAAAGTTTTGGTAAAACTACCATCTGATGATGGAGATAACTGTGCAACAGCAATTAGATTTTTCAACTCATTGAAAACTCTTAGTGTTACAGCTGTTGCATTCTGTGCATCTCTTACATGTCCTGTCATGACAATGGTGTCTCCTTGATTGTATGTTGGCAAATCAGTGTGAATACTTAACGGGGCCAAAGTAGCTTTGCTTATTCCTCCTGTCTGATTAGCTTCCTGTTGTAAAAGATCATATGCCGTTTGATTGGAATCTGAGTACTTTGGATTGGTAACTGATTGAGCAAAAACTGGTGTGCTAAGTGATAATGAAATTGCTAATGTAATTACTATGATTGCGATAAAGATATTTGCTCTTCTCATGCCTGCTAGCCAATACTCAAGGATCTTGAGTATTTATGTATTGATAAAAGAAAATTTGACTTTTGGTTCTAGTATTTTGGCATAAATCTTAGTCCAGTCTTTGCTGAAACTGCAATTATTGATATTATTGCAATTGCAAGTACTAGAGCTGCGATTGGTCCAAATTCTGGAACTATTTGTGTACCGATTATTTCTATATCTTGATCTCCTTGTAAGAATGGAATAGTTAAGTTTCTAAAATTGTTATCTCCAGATTCACTTTGTGGTTTGACTTCTGCACCATCGATTAGTATGATAAACGCATCATCTTGACCTGAATTTGTCTTTGCATCTATCAACGCTCTTGGTAACTGAAGTGTAATGGTTCCATCACTTGTAGAATTTACTGAAACTATTACCGATAAGCTTTGAGCATCAATTGTCATGGTCTTTACCGAACCGCCACTTATGGTATAATTGACATTGAAAGTCTGTTGACTGTTAGGATCTTTAAGCTGAAATGCATTACTTGTAGGCGTTATTGAACTTTGGAACGTAAAAATTGCCTGAGCAGTTACATTTGGAGGTCCATATTGGACTTTGACTGTATAGAGTCCATTTGATTTCCATAATGTGCCTACAGCTTTGATGGTGTCTGTATACTTGCCATCTTGTGAAACATCAATCTGTGCTACTTGAACAAGATTGTTGGTTGAATCTAGGATCTGTATAGTTAATGGAGTTCCTACAACTACGGATTGAACCGAACCCGAGATTACGATTGTATCGCCTAATGTATATGATGACTTATCTAGACTTGTTGTAATTAGTGGTGCAGCTGTAGTGGGTGTAGTCTGTTGAGCAAAAATGGGAACAGACAATGCTGTAAATGATAAAAGCAATATGGTGAAAATTGGCGCATAACGCATATCGAAGTTGTCTTTCAGTTGTATATTTCCTTTACTATATCTGTAATAAAAAATGAAAAAGTAGAGCGTCCTAGTATTTTGGCATGAATCTTAGTCCAGTCTTTGCTGAAACTGCAATTATTGATATTATTGCAATTGCA
>JAGWGA010000038.1 GCA_028867675.1 Nitrososphaerota archaeon
ACTAATGAAGATTTTATTAGTTTTTCATCAACAAGCATTTCTAATGCTTCATTCATAATTTCAGGTGCTTGTTCAGATATGTTTCTTAAATTTCGTAGTAAAGCAAAATATCCAATCTTTCTTTCTTTAATTAATTTTAAAATGTCAAATGTTATCTTGTCAATCTTGTCACGCAAGTTGTTAATGTCTGACATTTCTTATCTTATTACCAAAGGAATGAAACCTGCTCTTATTGCATGATCAGCAAGTACTATTGATACTAACGAGTCTACTACTGGTGGTGCACGAGGAACTACACACGGATCATGTCTTCCTTGTACAATCAATGAAGCAGGTTTCTTTGTTTTAAGATCAACAGTCTGTTGTTTTTTTGATATTGATGATGCTGGTTTGAATGCAACTCGCAAGACAATTGGCATGCCTGTTGATATGCCCCCTAGTATACCTCCTGCATTGTTTGTTTTAGTTATGATCTTTCCATTTCTAATTAGAAATTCGTCATTATTCTCTGAACCATGTAAACTAGAGCCATGAAAACCCGAGCCAAATTCTACTCCCTTTACAGCGGGAATTGAAAATAGTGCCTTGCTAAGATCAGACTCTAAAGAGCCAAAAATTGGCTCACCTAGTCCCACTGGTAGGTTTAATGTTAATGATTCTATTACTCCTCCAACTGAATCTCCGCTGCGTCTTGCTGCAAGAATTGTCTGACGCATCTTGTCTGCTGTCTTTCCATCTGGACATCGAACTTCATTTTTGTAAATTCCATTTTTCATTTTCAGAGTTGCATGCTCTTTCATCTTGATATTTCCGATTTGACATGTATAGGAAAAAGTTTCAATACCTAAAGTCTTCAAAAGCAATTTTCTTGCAATTGCTCCTGCCATGACAAATGTAGCTGTTAATCTTCCTGAAAATCTGCCGCCTCCTCGTATGTCATTAAATCCATTATACTTGATATATGCAGGATAATCCGAATGTCCGGGTCTTGGCTTGAAAGTAAGATCATCATAATCTTTAGAATGTTGGTCTTTATTCCAAATTATCATTGTTATGGGAGCACCCGTAGTGAATCCCTTATACACTCCTGATAGAATCTCGACTTTGTCCTCTTCTTTTCTCTGTGTAGTAATAATTGATTGACCAGGTTTTCGCAAATCAAGCATTACTTGGATATCTTTTTCTGTAATCTCTAATCCTGCAGGGCACCCATCTACTGTTGCTCCTATGCATTTTCCATGACTCTCACCAAAACTTGTAAAAGCAAAACGCTGTCCTATTGTACTTGAAGACATGATGAAATTTTCTCTTACGTGCTTATAATCCTTCATGGAAAAAGGTACTAAATTCTAAAATTATTGTGAAAATCTAATCTACTCTAAAAGTGATATCTTTGCACCAATCTTTCTCATATCTTCTACAAATGTTGGATATGATACATCAACTGAATCTGGGTCTGTCACAGTACAGTTTCCAACAAACATGCCTGCAATAGATAATGCCATGAATAGTCTGTGGTCTTCCGAGGATTCTAGTTCTGCACTCTTGAGAACTTTAGGGGCTTCAAGAATTAATCCATCTTCTTTTTCTATAACTCCTACTCCAATCTTTGCTAATTCTCTGGCTAAAATAGCAATCCTATCTGTTTCTTTGAATCTTGCATGTTTTACATTGTATATTTCAATTGGCTTTGATGTTTTCAGTGCTAGGATTGCCATTGGGGGTAAAAGATCTGGGTTGTTGGATAGATCAAATCTTCCACCATTGAGAAGAGTTGGAGATGTGATGGTTATTTTATTTCCAATGTTTATTCTTACACCAAGTTTTTCCAAGTATGTTAATATCTCTTGGTCTCCCTGTGGCAAGTCTCCAATAGATGCTTCAATTGACATTTCATTTCCCAATAACACTGCGGCTGAAAGTAATAGTGCCATGCTAGAAAAATCAGATGGTACAACAAAATCATTTGGTTTGTATTCTTGATTTGGGGTATGGTAT
The DNA here is from genome assembly GCA_028867675.1 of Nitrososphaerota archaeon. GTDB lineage: Archaea > Thermoproteota > Nitrososphaeria > Nitrososphaerales > Nitrosopumilaceae > Nitrosotalea. The sequence goes on from JAGWGA010000038.1 coordinate 1,999, forward strand.
ATTTTGTATGGGGAAATTACATCCACCGTACCGCCAAATTTTTTCATTGTAGCAATTGTAGAATCAAGATATGGTTTTGAAACCAATTCTCCATCAATTTCTAATGTTAAACCATTCTTCATTTTTGAACCTGCTATTACTAATGCGGAAATAAACTGACTTGATATGGAACCTGAAATATGTGTAGTTCCACCAACTGCTTTTCCTTTTACAGTAACTGGAGGCTTACCATCTCTTGATGTGCAATGTGCTCCAAGTTGTTCCAGGGCATCTAACAGTGGCTGCATTGGTCTTTTTTGCAGACTGGAATCCCCAGTGAGCGTTATTGTATTCTCAGATAAAGAAGATAATGCAGCAGAAATTCTGATTGTTGTACCAGAGTTTGATGCATCAATCTGATTACTTTGTGGAGTTATCTTGCCTTTACTTTCAACTGTTACAGTAGAGCCACTGGTCTCAATTTTTGCCCCAAATACTTTGCAAGCACTAACTGTCGCAAGTGTATCTCTCGAAAGTAGGACATTTCGTAGAGTGCTTTTTCCATTGGCAAGAGACGCCAAAAAAATGGCTCTATGAGAATAACTCTTGTTTGGAGGGCAAGATATTGTTCCAGATAGGCATGACTTGTCTACCTTACACTTCATGAACTTCAGCCTTTTTGTTGTTAATTGAAGATACTATGATGGAACCATCCAAGGATGAGAAAACTTTTTTCACACTAGATACTTTATCATTTTTTACTACTGCAGCGATTGATGGCCCATTACCGGATACTGATGCACCAAGCGCACCACTATCCAATAAATCCGTGATGATTTTTGGATCAGAACCTAGTATTGCAGATGTAGCCAAACCATTGAGTGTCATCGCATTCCAATAGTCTGACTTGTTGGCAAGGTCCCAGGCCTGTGAAAATATGCTATTTAGAATCTTTAATTTTTTTACATTACCTCTTCTTCTAGATTCTGGAATGAATATGATTGCTGACAAGTCTTCTGGCGCTTTTTCAGATTTTACTATCTTTATGTTAGTGTTATCTGTTACAACAAATCCTCCAAAATAACATGCACATGCATCATCAAAAGCTCCTGTTATGCTTACTTTGGATTCAATAGATGCAAGTACTCCGTCTCTTAAAATTTCCATATCCGTTGCCTTGGGTCTGAATAATTTTGCACATGCTAACGATATTACTGATGATATTGCACTTGAACTCTTTAGTCCATATCCTGACGGAATTTCAGATTTTACAGAAATTGTTATCTTGTTTTTTTCAAGATCTGATTTTGGAACTGATTTTTCTACAACACTTCGTATTAATCTTGAACTGAGTGTAGATGCTTTATTTTCAAATATTATTCCACGACCTGGTTGAGTTTCTACTACTGCCTCGATTCCTAATGATATGCCTAAAGTGGCTCCCTTTCCTGTTGCAATTGCATTTACTAATGATACTGCACCATGCATGCTAGCTACTACCTTGCTCATCTCTAAAATCTCCCAAGCAAGGTCAGCTTCATGGCTTCGTATGGTGCTTGTCTGCCAGTCCAAATCTCAAATGACTTCATTGCTTGAGCAAGAAGCATTTCCCACCCATATATGATACTCGCACCTTGCTTTTTTGACTGTTCGATTAAAGGAGTTTCTACTGGAGTGTATACAATATCATAAACTATCGTATCGATATTGATATTTTCTGTAGATATTGGACAACCTATTCCTTTTAGTCCAATTGATGTTGCATTTACTACAAATTTGTACTTGTTTGCATTTTCTCCTGCTTGTTCCAGATTCAAGTAATCTGATTCTAAACCTAAATTACGGGCAAATTTTATTAGCTCATCCGCTCTTTCACGAGTTCTGTTAGCTATTGTGATCTTACGAGCTTTTTGCTTGCTAAATCCCACTATGATTGCCCTTGCAGCTCCACCGGCACCAATTAGTAAAACATCTGAATCTTTACAATCTATTTTTCTTTTTATTATTGGGTCTAAAAATCCGTCAACATCTGTATTATACCCTTTCAGTTTTCCGTCATTATTTACTACTGTATTTGTAGCACCTGCCATCTTACATTCTTCATCCATATCATCAAGAAATTTCATCATGTCAACTTTATGTGGAATTGTAACATTAAATCCTGAAATGCCTATCTTCTTCAACGCTTCAATGCCTGCTTCCAATTCTCCTTTTGGAATCCTATATGCAATATAGGTGCAATCAAGACCTAGAAATAAAAAAGCGGTATTATGAAGTGCGGGGGAAAACGAATGATCAATCGGATCCCCTATTACTGCATAAGTTTTAGTCATGATGTCATACTTGGGGAATCGTGATTTAAGCGATTAGGGAATTGTATTGAGCATCAAACGCCGTACTTGTTATCTCTTGAATACATTTTCTTTAATTTTGAACCGCATTTTGGACAGGCTAATTCTTGGTGGACTGTGGCACAATCAAGACAAACAAAATTGCTTGCAGGTTTTCTAGTTGAACTGTACTGATAAATCACAATAAATACCAACGCTGCAACCCAAACAAGTACTAATAACAAAACTAGTCTGAATGCTCCTAGTAATGCAGTTACGATTGTAGCTAAAATGATTGTATTTCGAGGAACATTGTTTTGAGATAACTTTGGTTTCATGGACATACAATTTATACTTCATTAATAATAAGGATGGTGTTGATTTTGATGCCTAAACTAAGAGATTAATTAATTAATGCAATGTGCAATGATGGTATCATGGAAAATCCAGATGATTTAGTCGGTATGATTGATGAATGTATAAAATTACTAGATGAAAATGTTGATATTTTAAATGATATTGACTATTCCTTGGAATCACAAAAAGAAGATGTGATGATAACTGATTTGACCAAAAATGATCTAGTCAATATGGCTCATGAAGTATCTGATTCATCACGAATCAAAAGGGCAGAATCAGATTTTGTTAGAAGATTGATAGAAAAAAAATCGGACTGATTGTATTTCTAATTTTTACCTTCTAATGCTAGTATACTCTTCATTTCTTTTAGGCTAAACTGACCTGGAGCAACTGGCTTGCCTAGTGAAACATAGGTGTAGGGACTACCAAGTCTTGTACATAGGATTCTTGACATTCTGCCATAATCTCCCATGGCAAAAGAGATCAGTTTGACCTTCTTTGAATGGATTTTGTAAAGTGATAATATTCGTATGGTATCCCCAATTGTTTTTGCAGTGGTTACAATTTTGATATGATTTGAAAACTTGGACATTTTTTGCAGCATTGATCTAAGAGTTTGCTCATTTGGAGTTTTTACGAAATCATGCCATGATACGAGTATGTTTGTTTTTGAAGTTTTGAGATATTTTTGTAATTCTTGATTTTTCTTTAATGTGTTATATTCTACATCTAAAAGATATGGTTCAAACTCTGCAATTAATTTTAAAATGGAAATCCTTTCCTTTTCTAGTCCTTGGAATTTTCCTCCCTCTGTTTTTGGGCGTAATGTGCATATGCAACATCTAAGATATTTTTTTACTAAATTTAAGCAAAAAGGAATTTGATTTGGTTTTAAAAAATCTAACCGAAGTTCGGCATAATCCGAGTCTACAAGTGCACTCTGCAATTCCTTTAGGACTTTGTTAGGAGTAGTTTGTGCAATTGTTACACAGACATTGGTTGCCATTGTTTTTGATATTTGTTTAGTTGGACGTTGTCTTTGGTACAACTATTGGCTGACCGCAGAACATCCATCCCTTCAACTCATTGCACACATTTGGATCACGTTGTGCAACATGAAGTTTATTCTTCATCTTTGCCCATTGATCTGGTGCACATAGAGTTTCTCCACAGATATGTTGTCCTCCAGGATACAGATCTGTTTTCTGCTGATATCTTCCATATACTGTGCTTGGTGTTAATGCGCTTACAGCTGGTAATGCTGCTGCAAAAACCAATACGGCTACTAATGTTAAGGCGACCAATCCTATTTTGTATTGCTGGTTCGACATTACGATGACTATATTTTACTACTATATTTAGATTAGCATCAAATTATTAGTAAAGAAAATAAAGAAATTCCAATAATCGATCAGGAAATTTGTTATAAATCATTATTTGGAATTTAGATAGCATGAATAAACAGATACTTTAGTCCGAAGAAACTTTTATGAAACGATCTATTTTAGAGAGTATCTATGAGTACAGACACACACCACGAAGCAAAAGACACTGTCTTCATCGGAAAAAAGCCCATCATGGCATACGTGACATCTGCTCTCATTCAACTAGCTAACAATCCACATGTCTCAATAAAGGCAAGAGGACTTAGCATAGGTAGAGCAGTAGACGTTGCACAGATAATTGCACGAAGGGCTGATACCTCCGGCGGGTATTCAATAGGCCAAATCAAGATAGGGTCAGAACAGCTTCAATCATTAGATGGAAGAGCAAGAAACGTATCCACTATAGAAATAGAAGTAAAGAAAAACGCATGATTATCTAAAACACGTAGTTAACATGTTTTAGATAATTTTCTTTGTTTTAATTTTTATTTGAAATGGTTCATTATGTTTTTACAACTGTTAAATATCAAAATGATTGAGTGAGATGATGTGGAAACCAAATTCTATACTTGTTGGTAACTCCAAAGACCTTTCAAATATACCAAATAATAAAATCGCATTAACTGTAACATCTCCTCCATATCACAACGCAATAAATTATCAAGATCACCAAGATTCAAAAAAATGGTATCGTGGAACTGTTGTAGGAACACTTGAGGATTGGCTTCAAGAAATGCGTAATATATTTTCTGAAGTTTATCGTGTAACAAAACCGGGAGGTTATTGTTGTATTGTGATAGGGAATGAACTCATTGAAGGAACAAGCAAACTTCCTCTTCCTGCAGCACTTCTTATGGAATTGACAAAAAAAGAGATAGGGTGGGCTTTTGTAGAAGAAATTATCTGGAATAAAGTTACTGGAGGAAAAAAAAGATTCAGAGTTACAGTCCAGCACCCGTATCCCACATATTATTATCCAAATATCATGCATGAACAGATTATCATTCTACGGAAAATGCCGTTTCATAATTTAAAAGACAAGAAAAGTAAATTGGTTCTTAATGATTTGATGAAAAAAGAGATTGCGAATTCGATTTGGCACATCGCTCCGATGCCTCCAAGTTACAGGAGATTTCACCCTGCAGCTTTTCCAGAAGAGATTCCATATCGTTTAATTCAACTATACAGTAATGTTGGAGATATTGTTCTAGACCCATTTGTGGGAAGTGGTCAAACAACAAAGATGGCACGATATCTTCATCGTAAATATCTGGGAATTGACAAGTCTGCAAAATATGTCAAAATTGCCAAGAAGAGAACCTCGGAACCCCACTCTCTTCGTAAGATGCAACTTGTTCCTAATTGGAAAAAACCTGAACCACTATGAATCTAGATTAGAACAATTCTATCTGATAGGAAGGGTTATCTATTAAGAATCAAAAATTGTCTCATGGTAACTTCTAACAGCAAGTCGTATTTTCGAATTGTTGAAAAAAGTCACAGAAAATATACTGCGGCATTAAAACATGCCAGAACCAGACAATCCATGATGAATTTGTTCTGGAGGCATAAGAGAGAACATGAATCTCTTTTGAAGAAACATCTCAAAGAAGAGATGGCTGAAATAATTCAGCTCAAAAAGAAATTCGAATAAACATCTTTTTTCTTTTTAATTTTTATGTGATATGATATCAGCCAAGTGCATTATGCCACATGCTTGCAACACTCTTGTCTGAGCCTTTACCGTTTGTAGAAACTTTTGATTTGTTTTCCAGATGTTGTTTTGTGGTTATATGGGATTCTACATATTTCTCATCAATTTCTATGGAACATATGTTACAGCGAAGACTCAATGAATGATTTGATAATCTATGTGTATAATAATTTTACAATTTGGTATTCTAAAGTAAAAATTATTTCTCTACTATATACTCATCATCTACTTCCATACCAAAGTGTCTGCCAGTTGCAGGCTTGGAATATGCAAGGACAACGTCTCCTTTCTTAAGATGCGTAACTGATATCAAATGTCCATTTGGACGTACAAAACGAATTGTCTCTGCATTTTGTGCAATTATGCCACCAACTTCATCATCAATCTGTGCTTTTATCATGAGCATTGGTCTACTTTCAATTTTGGAGCGTCCAACAGTAGCTCTTCTAGCTTTACCATGTGAATCAATAACGAGAACTTCTGAACCCGTTTCTAACTCTGACAAGTAATTTGTTGTCCCATCTGGAGACAAGGTATAGCAATGTACTGCGCCTGCATTTACTCTAAAAGGTCTAGGTGAAGTAAATGATGAACCAACTGATTCATTGTGTACTAGAAAGAGAAAATTTGATCTGCTACCAATCAGCATTCCTTCTCCTCGTCCTAACATGGATGCAGTATCCACACAAACACGTTCCCCATTTCCTACCTCTTTTACTTCTAAAATCTTAGCAGGTCTAAGATCAAAACTTTTTGAACCAAGGTATAACAGAGTCTCTTTTACCTCATTTACAGAATTGGTTGAAAATATGACTCCGTCAACACCTATCTCTAATATGGAAAACATCTTGCGAACTTCATCAGGATTGTTGGCTACGGCAAAGACCTTTGTGTGAATCTTATGTAATTTTGCTATTATATTTTCAAGAGGAATGATCTTCCAGTCTTTTACTTCTATAATGACAAAATCTAATCCTGCTTTTGCAAAATGTAGTATGTTTTCAATGTCTGCATTAGACAGAACTTTGAATTTCATTCCTACCTTCTTGTCTTTTAATTTGGTAACTTTATCAACCACTACATAATCTGCGTTTGCTGAAGTATGAACTGTAGAAAGTTTAGTCTTGATTCCTTTGAGTGAACTAGGATCTAGATTGATAATCTTGATTCCTTCCTTCTCAATCTCAGATAAAAATTTGCCAAGTTGGCCCCTTGAAACTTTTGGGGCAATTATTAATTCTCTATTTTTGCTCAAGATACTTTGCAGCTTCCTTTGCAGATTCTTTTTTAAATATTATTGCAGAGAGGGCTTGAGTCATCTTACCAGGATTCTTGTATTCGAAAATATTTCTGCCATAGGTTACTCCTTTGGCTCCAGCTTGCATAGATTCTTCGGTCATTTGTAATACATCCTTGTCTGTCTTTGCCTTTGGACCTCCGGCTATGACAATAGGTACAGGAGTGCTCTTGACTATTTTTTTAAATGAATCCACGTCTCCAGTGTAAAGTGTTTTTACTATGTCTGCACCACACTCTGCTCCAATTCTTGCAACATGTCCAACTATTTCTGGGTCATGAGGATTTTTCACATTCTCTCCACGTGGGTACATCATAGCTAAAAGTGGCATACTCCATTTGTGACAGTCATCGGCAATTCTGCCAAGTTGTTCTATCATCTCTGGTTCCTCTTTTCCTCCGATGTTGATGTGAAGTGAAACCCCGTCTGCACCTAATCGTAACGCTTCCTCAACTGAACCTGTCAACATTTTCCTGTTTGGTGACATGGATAATGACGTGCTACCTGAAAAGTGAACAATTAGTCCAATCTTTGTAGGCTTTGGTAAGTTCTTGAAAATTCCTTTGTTGATTATAACTGAAGTAAGACCAAAGTGCTGACAATTGTAGATTAAAGCATAAGGATCTTCTATTCCTTTTATTGGACCGCTTGATATTCCATGGTCCATTGGTATGCAAAGCATCTTGCCATTACGAAGAATGCGATTCATTCGAATCTGGTGACCAGTAACCATTGGAATTAATCGCTGGTGTGCCCTACTTAAAAATAGCGGGCAATTGCAGTGTATGTTTTATCAACTAGAAAAATTATACAAATAGGAATTATTTGTAGATGTAAATTAATTTTTATTTTCAAAGGATTAAATACGATATGGAGAAAACACAGTCAATTGAGTCAACTGACCTCACAACTTCATCACTCTGAAATTGGTGACATTTTAGAAAATTCCCTTAGTGGTAAAAGACCTGAATTTGAAGATTGTAAACGACTATTGGATTCTAACGATGTTCATGTAATGGGACTTGTTGCAGGCTATTTGACAAGAAAAAAGTTTGGAAGACGTTCTTCTTTTGTAAATAATATGATTCTAAATTATACTAATGTGTGTGTTACTGATTGCAAGTTTTGTGCATTTTACAGACCGCCAGGTCATGAAGAATCTTACACTGTTACACTCGATCAAATAGAATCTAGAGTAAAAGCTGCCTGGGAGATGTTTGGTATAACACAGGTGATGTTTCAGGGAGGACACAATCCGTCTCTTAACATAGAATATTTTGAAGAGGCATTCAAATTGATTAGAAAAAAATTTCCTAGTGTTGGAGTCCATGGATTATCTGCATCCGAAATTGATATGATTTCAAAAGTTGAGCATACTAATACAAAAGAAGTTTTGTCAAGATTAAAGGAAGCCGGAATGCAATCTATTCCTGGTGCGGGTGCCGAGATTCTAGTTGATGAAGTAAAGAAAATAATTAGCCCAAAAAAGATCTCAAGTGATACCTGGCTTAGAATAATGGGGGAAGCCCATGGTCTTGGAATTCCAGCATCTGCTACGATGATGTACGGTCATGTTGAAACCATTGATAATATTGCAGAACATTTTATGAAAATTACAAGATTACAGGAAAAGACAAATGGATTCATGGCGTTTATCCCATGGAGTTTTGAGCCTAACAATACTTTAATGCAAAAACAAGAAACTGTACAATATCCTGCAGGTGGAACCCAACTTCTAAAGATGATTGCTATATCTAGAATGATGTATGATGGACTAATTCCTCACATCCAGTCTTCATGGCTTACTAATGGAGTCGCAATGGCGCAAATGGCCTTGCAGTATGGAGCAGATGACTTTGGAGGTACGCTTCTTGGAGAAGAAGTTGTCTCATGTACAGGTTCTCGCTCCACTGAACTTACAGGTGCAAAAATCATCCAGGCTGTAAAACAAATTGGATATGAAGTAGAAGAACGAGATAATTTCTATAATGTTGTAAAAACTTACTAGAGTCCGTAGCTAGACCATTTTGAATCCACCGTATTCTTTGTAGATTCGTCTGATTTTACTAATTCCTGAATCTCTCTTTGATATCCTTCCTCTTTTGTTTTCTGGGTTGCATCTATTCCAAGTTTTGAGCCCAAGTTTACTAGGGGAGAGGCAGGATCAAGTGTATCAGTTGGAGTGTTATTGATGATTATGATATCTCTTGCAGCGTCTGCTCTTGTCGTAATTGCCCAAATCACATCATTCAAGTCGTGAACGTTGACATCTTCATCGACTATAACAAATATTTTAGTCAGTGCAAGCTGACCCATTCCCCAAAGGCCCATCATTACTTTCTTTGCCTGTCCTGGATATCTTTTCTTGATTGAAATTACTGCCATACCTTGAAACCATCCAGAAGCTGGCATTGAAAAATCTACAACTTCGGGATGAAACATTCTGATTAGGGGTAAAAATGAACGCTCTATTACTTTGCCAATAAATGCATCCTCTAAGATTGGTTTTCCAACTATTGTTGTCAGGTAAATTGGCTTTTGTCTTCGCATTATTCCAGTTAATGTAAAAACTGGATATGGCTCAGGTGGAGTATAGTATCCAGTATGATCTCCAAATGGTCCTTCCATTCTAATGTCTGTTGGGTCAACGTATCCCTCTAGTACAATCTCTGCATTGGCTGGAACTTCCAAGTCTATTGTTTTACATTTTATAGTCTTGATTCCTGTCTTTCTTGTAATTCCTGCAAAGACATACTTGTCAAGGCCTTCAGGTACAGGAGCTACTGCAGAAAATACTGTTGCAGGGTCTCCTCCTATGATTATAGCAGCTTCTATTTTATTTCCAGCCTCTTTTTTGATATCATAATGATGTGCACCACGTTTGTGCTTTTGCCAATGCATGAGAGCATGCGTTCCATCAATAATCTGCATTCTGTATACTCCGAGGTTTCTTACACCTGTTTCAGGATGACGTGTAGCAATTAAACCAAATGTGATAAACTTGCCAGCATCCTTTGGCCATGTTTTGAGAATTGGAATTTTATCAAATGATGGAAACTCTTCTATGACTTCCGTTACCGGTCCACTTTTTTGTAGTTTTGGTGCAATGTCTACCATCTTTGACAGCTCCGGAAGTTTTCTTAATTTGTCTATAATTCCAGTTGGCATCTCCATCTTTGTTATATCTACAATTCTCTGACCAATTTCTGTAAAATCTGTAGTTTCTAATCCAATCTCAAGTCGTTTCGAAGAACCAAATGCATTTGCAAGTATTGGCATATCATAACCTTTGACATTTTCAAAAAGTATCGCAGGTCCGTTAGAATACATCACTCTGCTTAGAATTTCTCCAATCTCGAGATTTGTATCAACTTGTGTTTTTACTCTTTTGAGTTCACCTGCTTTTTCTAACTTTTCTATAAATTCAGATAAATCCTCTATAGGCACATCTTTACTGAATTTGCATCTTGTATAAGCTTAACTGGATTTTTCTTCTAATGTTGATACATCGAACCTAACAAAAGAACTTTAATTATACTAAAAAGGCAATGCCATCAAGTTGACCGAACAAAAATGTGCAGTATGTGGAGGTCAGGGAAAAATTGTTCTACTTGATACGCAATGCTCATTTTGTAACGGAACAGGAGAATTTTCTAAAACTGCTGATAGCTATATGAAATCGCATATCTGTCAATGTATCTTTCTTGATAGAATAACATGCCCTCTTTGTGGAAAGAGATGTCATCATGATACTCCAAACAAACCAAAAGTCTTGCTTAACCCTACTTAGAAAATTGGTGGCAGTTCATTCTTCTTGTCATGTCCACCAGAACCAAATCTGCAGTAAAAGCATTGGTCTGATTGCATGTACTTGAGCTGTTCTATTTTTATTGCACCGATCTTGAGTGCAACTTTAGTCAAAATTCTATATTTTAGCGGCATCGATGGAATTACTTCTTTGAGATATACGTTGTAATGATCGGGACAAAACTTGAGAGTTATATTGCTTGGCTCCTTTGATGATTGGCTAACAGTTTTTGCAACGCCTATCTGTTCTCGGATGTATTCATGCTTTGGGCATGGACAATTCCTTCCCCCTGGATGCTTGTAGGCAGGTGTGTTTTTCCAGTCAAATCCAGGATATTCCTTTTCAAAGTCGTCCAATGCATAAAAGGCGGCTTTGCTTCATATAAAACTTCATGATTACCATTCCAAACCTGAACTTGATCAAAATGTAAATAAACTGCCATATCTTTCATCTACTACATGTCTAAAGAATCTCAACCAAAAAAACCACGTTCTACTAAAAAAGTTACAGAAGGATCTAGCACTGCTGAACTAGAAGCAAAAATAGCAGAGCTTGAAGCAAAGCTTTCTAATTTATCATCTAAGGTACAATCGGAGACAAAACCGGCTCCAAAACCCGAACCAAAACCTGCTGCATCCGGTTCATCACGAGGAACACTTCCAGCAGGAATGAAACCAGCAGAAGCTCCAAAACCAGAGCCAGCAAAACCACGACCAACTGCATCAGGTCCAACTCATGGTACACTTCCAGCAGGAATGAAGCCAGCTCCAAAACCAGAGCCAACACCAGAGCCATCTACTAGTGCTGGTGCAGAATCTGCAGGAGAAGTAGCACCTGCATATGCAAAGATTAGCTCAACAGGATATACTGGCAACAAGTATTTTGCAACAAGACCAAGATTGTCATATCACCCAGCAAACAAACAATTCACAGGACTAGCATCAAAAACTGCCCAAGCCCCACCGACTCCCGAACCGCCAAG
>JAGWGA010000039.1 GCA_028867675.1 Nitrososphaerota archaeon
CTTTGCAGCAAATACTACCATGCTCAATACAGCAATTGCAAGAACTATTCCTGCGACTGGACCAAATTCTGGTACGGCTGCATTACCTGCTGATGTGCTGTTGCTTGGTGCTGTGTATGGTGGACCGAGTGGTATTCCACTTTGGTTACCTACTGCTGGTGTTGTCATGTTTCCGCCTGTCATGTCTGGTGTTGTTGCTGGTGTGGTACTAGTTGGTGCAGCTGCTCCACCCACAATTACTTGACCTACCATCCAAGGATGGACAGTGCAAAAGTAGTTGAATGTGCCTGCATCTGCAAAAGTAAATTGGTATGAACTGCCTGGTTTGATCAAATTACCACTATCAAACACAGTACCTGTTGTATTATCTGATGGTTGACCGCTTGTCACGTAGTGACTTACGGTATCAGTATTTTTCCAAGTTACTGTTGTTCCTGGTGCAATACTAACTGCACTTGGATCAAAGCAATTCTTTGCAGCTACACAATCCGCTGTTGCGGAAGAGCCTGCACCCTTTGTCATATCAATTTCAACTGCTGTTTGTCCAAATGCTGGTGCTACACCTAAGATAGCAACTAGAGCCAATAGACCAAATAATGCGCCAAATGGTTTTGACTTCATTATTCTGTGTGAGATCAAGCTACTATAAAAATCCCGTAGATCGATTGTAAAAAATTAATACGTAGATCCATAAATCACATGAAATTCAAAGATCTTTTGAATGGAGAGGTCGCTTGAATAAAACAAAAATAAGAAAAAGAGAGTTAGTTTAGAATTTTGGAATTATTCTAGTCTTTGCAGCAAATACTACCATGCTCAATACAGCAATTGCAAGAACTATTCCTGCGACTGGACCAAATTCTGGTACGGTTGCATTACCTGCTTGTGTACTTGTAGCATTTGTCATTGTCATGTTTGACATTGTTGGTGCTTGTACATCAGTAGATTGTGCAAAGGTTAGTACTTCACCTTTAACACCTGTCCATTGCGATGGATCCAAAGTAGGCAAACCAACTCCGTTTAGTGTTATTGTAATGTCAACCGGATTGTTTGATGAGAGAGCAGATGTAGTTTGAGTATCTGTTCCAGTATGTGTATGACCTGTTGGGTTTGACAACACTGTGGTACCATCTTGTGTAACAGTGATTGCATAATTCTGATGTTGTACAAAGTTTTCATTTGCATCTTTGAATGCAATACCAATGTCTAATGATTGTCCACTAATTGGATGCCCTGTTCTTACTATCACAGCTGTGCCATCAGATGCTACATCCATGTATGAAACAACTCCACCAATTATCACACCAGTTGTTGGTGTTGATACAGAAGATGTGGATGTTCCATTGTTAGCACTATTGATGGTTCGTTGTGTTTGAACAGATTGCATTTTCATCTGAGCAAGTTCGCCAGGTGCACATACGTGATCACCACATACCTGAACACAAGGTTGACTTGAAGTACAATGACGACCAGGTAAGACACTCTGTGCCGAAGCTGTCATGATTGTAGTCTCTGATGCTGCGCCTAAAATGGCAACTACTGCCAATAGGACAAATAATGCACCATATTGTTTTGACTTCATTATTTCTTATGACATACTAGACTTAAAAAACATGATCTATTTTCAAATTAATTTGATGCTCAAGTTTTTCATTTTATTCCAAATACTTTGTAAATATCTTTTTTAATTAAAGATAAAAAATCAATTTACTGTAGACAGATTATTTTCATGTACTTTCTTTGAAAATAATCCAACATGTTTTGCAATTAATGTGCCTACAAACATTGCAACCATCAACATAACTATGGTTCCTGCCGGAGCCAGATTGAAATAATATGATATAGTTATGCCTACAATTACTGCTGAAACTGACAAGGAGATAGAAATTATCATTGTTTTTTTGAATCCTCTGCCCATCATTATACTAGTTATGTTTGGTAATACTATCAATGCAGATATCAGTAGAATTCCAACTAGTCGCATTGTTGCAATTACAGTGACTGCTGCCAAGGCTACAAAGAGATAATTTAGTTTTTCAACAGGTATTCCATGTACTTTTGCTTGTTCTTCATCAAATGTGAAATGTATCAATGGTTTTCTAATTGCAATTAGTGTTAGAATAACACCACAGCTTACCCCAACAATCAGTAATGTATCCTGAATACTTGTTAGTAATATACTTCCAAAGAGAAAACTGAAAAGATCAATTGTAAAACCATGAGATGCGCTAATGAGTAATACGCCCATGGCAAAACCTGATGACAACAATACAGCTATGGCAGCGTCTCCAGATATTTTTGTACTTTTTCTTAGTTTTGTAATACCCAAGGCAGCTGAGACAGAGACAGCAAATGCAGTCCAAATTGGATATATGTTAAAAAAATATCCAAGAGCTATTCCACCAAATGCAACATGTGAAAGAGCATCTCCAAAAAGAGAATATCTTTTCAAAACTAAGAACAAGCCTATCATTGAACAAGTAATTGAAACTACTACGCCAGTAAGTAGAGCTCTTTGCATAAAACCATAAGATAAGATATCAAGAGTCATCTAGATCACATATCGTGTTTATGCATATGAAGTTGCATTGCAGATTCAGAGTACATTTTAAGTAGATCCTTGTTTGCAAAAAATTCTTCCTTTTCACCATGGAAAAATAATTCTCTATTCATACATGCAACTCTTGTTGCAAGATCTGAAATTGCAGTAAGATCATGTGAAGACCACACTATGGTTATCTTGTTTTCTTTGTTTATTTTTCTAAGTACTGAATAGAATTTATTTTGAACATCCATATCTACTCCAGTTACAGGTTCATCCAATATCATCAACAGTGGTTCTTTGACAAGAGATTTTGCAATGAAAGCTCGCTGTTGCTCTCCTCCAGATAATTCACTAATTCTTCTATCCTTGAATGATTCCAATCCCACAATTTTTAGCGATTCTTCTATTTTTTCACGGTCTTTGCTAGATGTTGAAAATATCCTATTCCAACAACATCCACAACTTTGTATCAGTGCGGCGCCTTTGGCCAACTTCTTTTTGGATAGAATCCCCATTGCAACTACATCGTAAACAGTGGCAGGAAAGTTTGGTTCAAAATTCACTTTTTGTGGTACATATCCTACCATTGAAAGTAATGTCGTATACTGACTTCCTTCATATCCAAATAACTTGATTTTTCCCTGATAACTTTGTAATCCAAGAATAGCTCTGAACAAGGTAGTTTTACCTGCTCCATTTGGTCCAACAATTCCCAAAAGGTCTCCTTCTTGGACACTGAAGCTGATCTTGTTTACTGCCAAAACTCCGTTATGGCTCACTGAAACATTTTCTACATCTAATGCATTTACTGACATTCTAAAGCCGTTCTCAAATTATGTAGATTTTGGTACCACTTATCTAGGTATGTCTTTCCCTCTTGTTGTTCAGTTTGATTTATTCCCTCAAGAGGACTCAATACCAAAACCTGTGCGTCAACTTCACTTGCAAGCGTATTGGCAAGCCTTGGGTCTACCAAATCCTCAGAGAAGATTACTTTTACACCCTTGTCCTTTGCAATCTGAATTACTCTTTGGATATCTTGTGGAGGTACATCTACTTCTGGAGCCATCCCGCTTATCCATATATCATGTATACCATATCTGTTTGAAAAATAATTAAACGCATTATGAAATGATACAAAAGTATCTTTATTACATTTTGACAGTCCAGTTTTTATGCTGTTGTCTAATGTAGCCAATTTTGTAATGTATGCATTTGCATTATCTTCATAATATTGAGCATTTGCAGGATCTGCTTTTTGCATTGCATTTTTGATATTTGTAACCTCTTGTTCAGCATAAATCGGATCATTCCAAACGTGTGGATCCATTCCTCCTTGTGCTAGAATTTCTTTGTCATCTTCTGCGGAATCTGCTTTTAATAGAGTGATTCCATCAGTGACCTTGACAAATGTAATATTTTGAAATTCTCCTGATTCCATGAATTTTGAAATGTATGCTTCCATACCAGCTCCATTGTAAATGAAAAGTTTTGTGCCTTGTAGTTCTTGAATTTGTTGAATACTAGGTTCCCATTCGTGTGGCTCTGAGCCAATTGGAAGAAAGCTGTAAACTTCAGCTTTTTCACCACCAACATTTCTTGCAAATTCATAAAGTGGGAAAAAAGATGCAGCCACTTTGAGTTTTATGGCAGTATTGGACATATTTTGTATTGGACTTTGCTCGGTCTTTGATTGTTGGGAAATATGTGTATTCACAGACATAACAAAAACGGCTATTGCAATTGCTATGATAATACCGCCAATTATTGATATTTTTACAAGTTTATTCAACAACAATTTTGTTCGTGAGTTATTAATAAATCTATAAAATGTTAATAACTATTGTTGCTAAACTTATAAGATACTTAATAATCGTAAGATCATGCCAATAGTCTCCATATCCCTCAATGACGAGATTTTATCAGAATTGGACAGGATACAAAAGACGATGGGGTTTACTGGTAGATCTGAAATTATCAGAGCAAGTATACGAAATCTCATATCAGAAGAAAAACAGCAGGGGACACTTGCGGGATTAATTCATGCCATTCTAATGGTTGTCCATGATGAAGAATCAGAACAGATAGTAACTGGAATAAAACACAATCACGAAGATTTGATTGGTACCCACCTACACAGTAAAGTAGATGGTAACAAATGCATGGAGCTTTTCTTGTTACATGGTGACGCATCAAAGATCAATGTCATGACACGGGATTTTAAGACAAACAAAAAAATGGACAATGTCAAGCTAGTAGCGATGTAAAAAATTTCAAAATATTTTTGTAATATAGCTAAATTCCGTTTTCGTTTAGAATTAGTGCAAGAAGCGCAGCACGTGTATCTTTTCCATATTGTGCTTGTTTAAAGTACTTGGCTTGCTTTGTAGAATCAATCTCAGGAGAAATTTCGTCAAGACGTGGTAATGGATGCATTATGATTGCATCGTCTTTGATTTTCTTTACCACTTCTGAGCCAATTTTGTAACTTCCCTTTACCTTTACATATTCTTCAAGATCAGCAAATCTTTCTTTTTGAATTCTTGTTACGTAGATTACATCTAGATCTTCAATATTTTCTTCTAAATCACTAGTTTCGGTAAATTGAAGTTTTTTTCTGATTTCATAAGTTGAATCAGACCTGATTTTAAGTGAGGGTGGTGATATCAGTTTGACATCTACGTTGTAATTGCCTAGAGCATACAAGAGCGAGTATACAGTTCTTCCATATTTTAGGTCACCAACAATTCCTATTTTGAGACCATCAATCTTCTTTTTTTCTTTTCTAATTGTATATAGATCTAGAATTGCCTGTGTCGGATGTTCTTCTGTTCCACTTCCTGCGTTGATTAGAGGCTTTTCGGATACTTCTGCTGCAAATCTACTAGAACCATCAAGTTGGTGCCTAAGAACTAGTACATCACAGTACAAAGACATGATTTTTACAGTATCTGCAAGACTTTCGCCCTTTTTTGCCGAAGACGATGAGGCATCGGATATCCCAAGTGAGGCTCCTCCGATTGAGGCCATAGCAGCTTCGAAACTTAATCTAGTTCTGGTACTAGGTTCAAAAAACAAATACCCAAGTGTCTTTCCACGAACAATTTCCCTTCTTTCATTGGGACTCATTGCAATTATTTTATCAGTTGCTTGGAAAACAGTTTCAAACTTTTGTTTATCAAAATCTCTTACTGAGACAATATCTTTTTGGAAAAAAGAATTGCTCATTGGCAATTCACTATTATATATGAGTAGTATACAAACTATTCCAATGTCAGAGTCGGATCTTATCGTAAGAAGAATAAAGAATGGAACTGTAATTGATCATATAGAATCTGGAAAAGGTTTGAAGGTGCTAAATGCATTAGGAATAGATGGTAGAGATGGGAATGTTATTACAATTGCACTTAATGTTCCAAGCTCAAAGGTTGGAAAAAAAGATATCATAAAAGTTGAGAATAAATTTTTAGAAGACACTGATACAAACAAACTTGCACTTATTGCTCCCAAGGCAACAGTAAACATAATTCGCGATTACAAGTTGGTGGAGAAGAGACGTGTTGCCTTGCCAAATCAAATAGAAAGAATTTTCCGATGTTCAAATCCAGATTGTATAACAAATAGTGATGAAGACATTCAACCCATCATGGATGTTGTGGATAAAACTGGACTTGTTCTAAGATGTAGATATTGTACAAGAACTTTGGATGTTAATGAATTAAAATATTATTAGAATTTCTATTTCTTTTCAGCTTGCATCTCATATTGATCATAGGTATACTTTCTTGAAGTTCCAAATGGTCTGAATGCTCGTCCATTACCATGATAGAACTTTGAGAAGAATTCTACGTAGATCAATCTGGCTCCCTGTATACCTGGTTCAAAGACACCAATTACAATATTGAACAAGTGACCAATGAAGAGTATGATTGTTCCAAGAACAATGAAAGGAATTGAGTGATGTAAGGTCTTGATAAAGATGAAATCGATAACATCGGCCAATATGACAGATGCTAATAGAATACCGACAATTCTTGTGTATGAAAGTATGTGACTTACAATTGATGGTAATTCCATTATAGCTCTTGGACCTTCTCCTACAAACATCAGTCCTATTCCAGCTATCATTACTCCAATGTAGGCGGCTCCCTGTATGTGATGTACTGGGTTGACGTGTTGATGATGCAATAATGCAAGACCCAAGAGTACTACACCCCAACCAAAGAGTAGCCAGCCCATCTTTCCAATTGCATGCTTTTTCTCTTGTTCTCTTAGGGAGTTTATGATGCCCAGAATTAGTCCAAATGTTACCATTCCAAGACCGATATATCCACTAATTAGCAATAGCTTTCGCAGGCTGGTAATTGGACTGAATATTACTCCATCTGCTGGAAGGTGTAAACCAAATGTAGAGTTAAGAAAACCAAACAGGTAACCGTTAAGATGGAATCCAAAATACAGGTTAAACACAAATCCCAAGCCTATTGCAATGATAGCACCTGGAGTCATTGCTTTTGCTAGTTTTACCATTTGTCGTTTCTTTAGAATATTCAAGGCAAACTTTCGCAGCATTCCAGGCATGATGTTAATGTCTCTCTTTCCACCATCTATTCTTCGGATTACCCATCTACAGACTAGAAGTATGACAAGGCCATAGCCTGCATCTCCCACCATCATTCCATAGAATATTGGAAATAGTAGACCAAAGATTAGTGTCGGATCAAATTCTTTTCCTTGTGGTAGGGAATAGAATCTGATAAAGGCCTCAAACAGTTTGAATCGTTTTGGGTTATCAAATTGTGTAGGAGGATGTTCATCTGTTTCAAGTTCAAATAGCATTGTACCTTTTGTATTTTTTTCAAATACAGCTTTTAGTTGATTTATCTTGGATTTTGGTATCCAGCCCTCAAGAGCAAAAGAGTCAGATGTAACTCCCAAGTTGTCAATGACTTCAAGTTTTCTATTTTCAATTTCAAGTTGTTCTTCTATACAAACTATATTCACATAATGAACCTTTGAGATTTCATCTAGTTGCCTTTCAACTTCTTTTAGTTTTTGCGAAATTTCTGTTTGTTTTGTCTTGAGTTTTTGTATAAGATGGTCTACTTTACCGTCTAACTTTGGAACTGGTTCTATCTTTACATTGTATTCCTGAACTACAGTAGCTAGTGCATGTGGCGGAAAGTTTGGAAATGTAACAAGAACGATATTTGTAGTATCTTTTCCTTCCTTTGGATATACAAAGACATCTTGACTGTTAACATCTAGTGCTTTTTTGAAGGCAGGATAATTCTTTGAATCTATTCTTCCAAAGTAAGAGTGCGCCATTTTTAATTGGAGAACATTGAAATCTTCTGGAAAAAATGAAAATTCTTCAACTAGTTTGATATTATTTTCTGTCTCGCTTAGATGTGTTAGAAGACTTTCCTTTTCTTTTTCCAAAGTAGCAACTTTATCATCTATATTGACAGATTTTGCAGCCTGCATTATTTGGTCTATAGAAGTAAATCTCTGACACTGTGTTGCTGGGATTGAAGGTAAAGCAGTCTTTAATGCCTTCATCCTTAGAAGCTGATCTGAAACTAGTCTGAATTGCTCATTATCACGCTCATTTTTTAGAAAGGAGAGAACATCTTTTGAGACTGGTTCTAGTTGTACAACATTAAGATCGTGTAAGATAGAGACTACAGTTTGACTTTCTTTTCTTAGGCCAATCACTGCAATTCTTCCCATTGGTACTGGTTTTAAAACCAAAATCTATACCTCTTTTAGTAAAATATCGATTATTTGTTTAACGGTATTAGAGTCAATTTTTGAAGAAATTGTTTTTGCCTTGTTTTTTGCCTCTTCTACAATTTTTTCTGTTTCAGCATTTGCTTTCTTTCGTGCTTGTTCTATAGATGATTCAACTAGTTTTTCTCCATCTGTCTTTGCTGTGTTAATTGATTGAGTAACATGAACTTCAAAATTTCTTAACTCTTCAGATACTTTCTTTTTTTGTTCATCAATTTCTTTTTGAGTTTTCTCTTCTGTTTCTTTTATTTTTGAAAGTGAATTAACGTATTTTTCTGATGTAGACATTTTAACCACTCCAAAAGTGCTTGCTTGCGTATAGCGCCAATGCAATAGTAGCTAGAATATTTCCTAGCTTGAATGCTCTAATTATCATAAAGAATTTTCTCTGTTGTGGATTTACAAATCTAGGCAAGGATTTCTTTCTCCTTCTTTAGTGATGCTTCTTGTTCTCTTTCACCCATCTTTCGTTTGACAGTCTTTAGCATCATGAAAGTATCTCTTTCCATCTCATCTAGTCTGAATATGATAAATTTGATTGCAGCTAACAATCGTGGTATGAATACATTTTCAATCGCATTAGATTTTCGTTTTGTTTTTTCAATCTCAAGTAATAACTTTCGGAGAGTTGTTTCTTTTTCTGCAACATCAATTACCATCTTGTGTACATTATGAAATGCTTTGATTGCTTCATTAATTGAGGGAGGAAGTTCTAAAAGGTGTTCCGTATATGCCTGGCTGCTTTTTCCACCTTCGATCTTTGGAATTCGAACACCCATTACGTTCTTTGGAGTAATTTGTAATTTACTTAATTGAGGGATCTTCAAGGCTTCGTTCTCTAGTCTCATGGCACCTGCAAGCATCTCTGCCATTCGGATTGCTTGATATCCTTTTATCAATTCTGTCTGAAGACCACTTCTAAGAGACGCTATAGTTTTGCTTGTGTTAAAGAATTCCAGGATTAGTGCTTGTCTTTTTAATTTGAGTAATTTTAGACCCTTTTTTGCAACAATGATTCTTCTTTTTGTACGGATGTATTCAAGACGGGTTGGTCTAATGTTAATTAC
Organism: Nitrososphaerota archaeon; assembly: GCA_028867675.1. Taxonomy (GTDB): domain Archaea; phylum Thermoproteota; class Nitrososphaeria; order Nitrososphaerales; family Nitrosopumilaceae; genus Nitrosotalea. The sequence continues at coordinate 9,406 of JAGWGA010000039.1, forward strand.
TGATGGCAATTTTATGCACCTGCACCAGATTTCTTTCTGTACTTTTCGATGAATTCTGGCTTGATACGATTAAGTTCAGAGTCGGATAATTCGCTTAGCAATTCCCAACCAATATTCAAAGTTTGTTCAATTGAACGATTCTCGTCCATTCCTTGGTTGACAAATTTTCTTTCAAAATCATTAGCAACTTTCATGAATTTTCTATCAAGGTCACTAAGTGCTTCTTCACCTACTATTGCAGCTAATGATCTTGCATCTTTACCTTGTGCATAAGAAGAATAAAGTTGATCTGCAAGACTTCGGTGATCTTCTCTTGTGCTTCCTTTTCCTATACCTTGGTTCATCAAACGTGAAAGACTTGTCAAGACATCTACTGGCGGGTGAATGTCTGCCCTGTGCAAATCTCTGCTCATGACAATCTGTCCTTCTGTAATGTAACCAGTAAGATCTGGAATTGGGTGAGTGATATCATCTGCTGGCATGGTAAGAATTGGAATCTGAGTAACAGAACCATTTCTTCCTTTAATTTTTCCTGCTCTTTCATATAATGATGACAAGTCAGTGTACATGTAACCAGGATAACCTCTTCTTCCTGGAACTTCTTCTCTTGCAGCAGAAATTTCTCTTAATGCTTCACAATAGTTTGTCATATCAGTCATGATAACAAGAACGTGCATGTCTCTTTCATATGCAAGATATTCTGCAGTAGTTAATGCAAGTCTTGGAGTAAGTAGACGTTCCATTGATGGATCAGATGAAAGATTAAGAAATAGAGCAGTTCTTCCAAGTGCACCACTTTCTTCAAATTGTTTTACGAAAAAGTTTGCCTCTTCACTTGTAATTCCCATTGCTGCAAAGACTACGGAAAAGTTCTCTGAACCGCCAAGCACTTTTGCTTGTCTTGCAATCTGTGCTGCAAGCAAGTTGTGAGGAAGACCTGCACCTGAGAATATTGGAAGTTTCTGACCTCTGACTAGAGTATTCATTCCGTCAATGTTAGACATTCCAGTCTGAATGAACTCAGATGGTTCTTCTCTTGAATATGGGTTAATACCAGAACCTACCAAGTCTACTTTAGTTTTAGAAACAATCTTTGGACCGTTATCTCTTGGATTTCCAAGACCATCAAATACACGACCCAACATTTCATCAGATACTGCAAGCTGTGCAGTCTCTCCAAGGAATCTTACTGATGTATCACCAATGTTAAGACCAAGTGTAGCACCAAAGACCTGTACAACTGCAAGACCTTGTCTTGTATCAAGAACTTGTCCTTGTCTTCTTTCACCATTTGGTAATTTGATCTCTACCATTTCACCATAGGCTGCATTTTCTACACCCTCGACAAACATTAGAGGACCTGCAATCTTTGAAAGCGTCTTGTATGAGATATCAGTCATTTATCTTGATGCCTCCGTTGCTAGTGTTGTAAATTCTTGTTGCATCTTGCTCTTTGTATCCTTTACTAGTTGTTCAACTTGATCTTCTTTTGTCCATTTAATTTTTGAAATCATTTTTCTTGATTCTAATTGGCCAACCTTTACAGATGTAATTCCTTTCTTGATTGCATCTGCTTCCATCTTACCAAATTCTAATATTGTAGATAGCATTAAGAATTGTTTTCTAATTGATGTGTATGTATCTACATCATCGTATGCACTTTGTTGTAGATAGTCTTCTCTAATTGATCTTGCAGTATCTAGCACACCTTTTTCTGGTTCTGGGAGTGCGTCATATCCTACAAGCTGTACGATTTCTTGTAACTCTGATTCTTTTTGTAAAATTTCAAGTGCCTCTTTTCTTGATGCAATCCATGTTGCAGAAACATTATTTTTGTACCAGTCACCCATTCCGTCTGCATATAATGAATAACTTGTTAGCCAGTTAATTGATGGGAAGTGTCTTCTTGATGCCAAGCTTGCGTCAAGTGCCCAGAAAACTCTAGTTACTCTAAGTGTGTTTTGAGATACTGGTTCTGAAAAGTCACCACCTGGAGGAGATACTGCACCTACAAGTGTAAGAGAACCAACACGTTCTTCTGGTGAGATAACAACTGCCTTTCCACCTCTTTCATAGAATTCTGCAAGTCTTCTACCAAGATAAGCTGGATATCCTTCTTCACCGGGCATTTCTTCAAGTCTACCAGATATTTCTCTGAGTGCTTCTGCCCATCTTGAAGTACTGTCTGCCATTAATGCAACGCCATATCCCATATCACGGTAATATTCTCCCATTGTAATTCCAGTGTAGATACTTGCTTCACGAGCAGCTACTGGCATGTTAGAAGTGTTAGCAACAAGAATTGTACGCTCCATCAATGGTCTCTTTGATTTTGGATCTTCAAGTTTTGGGAATGTTGTAAGAACCTCAGTCATTTCATTTCCTCTTTCTCCACAACCTACATAGACAATCACATTACTGTCTGCCCATTTTGCAAGTTGTTGCTGAGTTACTGTCTTTCCACTTCCAAATGGACCAGGAATTGCAGCTGTACCACCTTTTGCAACTGGGAAGAAAGTATCGAGTACTCTTTGTCCAGTAAGCAATGGTTCCTCTGGGGGTAACTTGCGAAGAACTGGTCTTGGAGTTCTTACTGTCCACCAGCTTGACAGACCAATGTCTGTCTTGGTTCCATTTTGTACAGTTGCTACAATTTCGTTAACAGTAAACTTGCCTTCAGAGATATCTGTCAGTGTTCCTTTAACATTGTAAGGAACCATTATCTTGTGCATGATAAGTGGAGTCTCTTGAACTTCACCAATTATTTCACCAGGAGAAACATGATCCCCTTTCTTCTTTAATGGAACAAAGTCCCACTTGATAGTCTGGTCAAGTGCAGGAATTACTTTTCCTCTGCTGATAAAGTCACCACTTTGTTCTCTTAGAACATCTAGCGGTCTTTGAATACCGTCATAGATTGATTTTAGTAAACCTGGTCCAAGCTGCATTGAGAGTGGTCTTTTTGTATTGATTACCTTCTCTCCTGGACGAAGACCAGTTGTATCTTCATAAACTTGAACGGTTGCCTTGCTACCCTCAATACGAATTATCTCTCCCACAAGTCCCATGTCACCAATACGGACGACATCGAACATTTGTGCCCCTTCTAAGCCACTTGCGATGACTACAGGACCTGAGATTCTTGAGATTATTCCTTCAGCCATTTATCATCATCAACTCGAGGGGATACTTATTCCTAACACTCTCTTTGCTAGTACCGCTATAGATTCTTCTTGAATATTACCTTGTAAAGCAGGCATAAATATCACCAAAGGCTCGATCGAACCCTCGATCTTTTTTCTAAAGATCGCAGGAAGGCTAGCTCGAACAGCATCACTTACAATAATTAGACTATACTTACCTGATGAAAAGAGATCTTGAATGGTCTTGCTTGCCTCCTCGCCACCAATAATGAATGCATCTTCGATACCTAGCAGATTATATCCGATCACAAGCTCTCGCTCGCCTACTACTGCTATTTTTCCAGTGGTATCAGATTGTTGTTTTGACATTTTCTCACTCTATTAGTAATAATGAATTAATGTATTCTTGTGACAGGTTATAGCGTTTACCAT
>JAGWGA010000003.1 GCA_028867675.1 Nitrososphaerota archaeon
AATGCATCTTTCTGGATAAAATACAAATGCTTTACCTCTCTTCCAGCCTTCTACTGGTTTTACTCTTAATACGTCTGGGCCTAGTGATGTACAAATCTCTACGCAGAGTGCACATCCTATGCACATTTGTTCGCCTATATCTGGAATAATTCCAACTGGCATGTTTGTACTTCGAGAAATGATCTTAATATAACTTGCTGAAAAATGGCATGTTATAACGGCGTTTGGGAATTTTATAACACCGTTAATTTGTAGATCGTCTCATTCCAAATCTTTAGAATGACAATTGTTTGAACCGACGTTTTTTTATAATTTATCACCAATCTGAAACCATGGGAAGTAAAATTCATTGTGCGCATATTTTGGTTGAAAAACTAAGTGTGGCACAAGATCTTAAAACAAGAATTTCAAAAGGCGAGAGTTTTGCAAATCTTGCCAAAGAGTTTTCAATAGATGTCTCAAAAAAAAGAGGCGGAGATCTGGGATTTTTTACAAGAGGTGCCATGGTGTCAGAATTTGAAAAAGCAGCGTTTGCACTACAAAAAGGACAGGTTTCAGATATTGTAAAAACTCAGTTTGGATATCATATAATAAAAAGGCTAGACTAACGGAATCAAATTTGAAGGAATTACAAGTTTGCTGGAACCATCAGGTATACTTAGTACAATACCATCTTTTCCATATTCAAGAAGGATTTTCTTGCTATTTTTTGCTTCAATTAGACGCTTTCCTGTAGGTGATAAGATCCATCCTTCTTCTTTTTTGTATCTGACCATGCTTGCAATAACAAGATAGGATTTGGTCATCTTTGCTATACTTGCAAGTAGCATTACAATAGACATGACAGTTTTTCCAACATTCTTTTTCCTATTCAAGATATTGAAAAGCCCATTGAGTGAATCTACAATTATTATAGTTTGAGAGAGACTTGCTTTGACAAGAATTTCTTTTAGCATTTGATTCAAAGTTTCAGTGGTTGGCTGAAACAAACTTAGATTTTCTATGGTAGGAAGTGTTCCAGAAACCACGTACCCACTATATAACAAATCAAGATCCAAGTACAAGACTTGAAGTTTTGCATCATGAACTAGTTTGGAAACAAATCCAGCTTTTAAAAATGGATCAGAATAAAATACAGAATTGATCAGTTCTTGTTCTAATATGGTTTGCAAGTTAAGATTAGATGAACTAGATTCATTGCTAGGATTTTTAAACAATGTAAAGATTAGAAGATTGTAATATAATAATGAATTTAGATTATTCCCAAGATTTTCCATATAAAGAGAGGATCTATCTCAATAATGCATCTACATCTAGAATGCCCAGAACAAGTATAGAGACAATGAGTAATTTTCTAGTAAAGTATAACGAATTTGGTCCTGACTCTGAGGCTTCTGATATTTATGTAAAAGAGAGATTGGCTAGGTTACGCAAGGAAATTTCAGAGTTAATCAAATGTAGACCAGAAGAAGTGATACTCACCCAGAGTGTAACTGACGGAATAAATTTTGTTTCAAATGGATTGAAATTAAATCCAAACTCCAATATCATAATACGCGACTCTACTCACGAACATCCAGCCAATCACTATCCATGGGTAAGAACTGGTAAAAGAACAGAATTGAGAAGTCTATCCATAGACGAGACAGGATATTTTGAACTTGATTCTTTTCAAAATACAGTTGATAAAAAAACTGGACTTGTTGTACTAAGTCACGCATTATTTAACACAGGAGCAATTATTCCAGTAGAAGAGATTGGTAAGGTACTCTCAGAAAAAAATATACCATATTTTGTGGATGCAGCACAGTCTGTGGGATGTCTTGATGTAGATGTAAACAAAATCAATTGTAATTTCATGTCATTTAATGGATCAAAGTGGTTATGTGGTCCAATGGGAATGGGTGTATTTTTTTGTAGAAGAGATTCAAGTGATCTTGTAGAACCATTACAGGTTGGTGGCGAGTCTGCAATATTTCATGAAAATAATATTGTATACAAAGAAATTCCTGCTAGATTTCAAGCAGGCTTTCGTAACTGGGTAGGTGTTGCAGGTCTTGAAGCATCAATAAGTTATTTGAAAAAGATAGGAATACAAACCATCAGAGAGAAGAACATTAAGCTTGCAAATCTATTACGTGATGAGATTTCAAAAATTAGTGGTGCAATTTTGTATGGACCAGAAGAGGATGAAAAACGTACAAGCATAGTTTCTTTTTCATTCAAAGACCAAGATTCAAAGACCATAGTTGCAAAACTAGAGAAAAATAACATAGTACTTGCAGTAAGAGATATTTTCTCTAAAAAAGTTGTAAGAGCTTCCCCACATTTCTATAATACAGAATCGGAAATTCAGACTATCGTTGATTTAATAAGAAAAGGATAGTTACCTTTCTTGCTCTTCAATTACCATCATAGTCAAGGTAGAGTAAACCTTGTCTACTTTTCTAATCTTATTTGTGATGATACTTCTTAGAAGATCCATTGAATCTGCTGTAATCTTGACTATGATATCGTATACTCCATAGACGCCTTGAACCTCATACTTCACACTGCTTTCAGTATCAAGTATTTGTTTTATTTTTTTAATTATTTCAACATCAGAGCCTAGATCGGAATTAATCAAAATGTAAGTGGTTGGCATGCATTAATTCGAGCTGCACGATATTTAACCTTTGATTAAAATTTCAAAATTGATTTTTCCGATCTTGGAGTTTTATGTTATACAATAAATTGGAATCTATTTTGCTTGTACTTTTCAGAAAGTTTTCCTTCAATTGCTATTTTATTTCCACAAGATTTGCAGCAATTTTTATCGTCAATATACCATCCTTGAATGTCAAAACCATATCTTTTGACTACGATTTTCTTGCATTGTGGACAGTATGTATTTTCAAGGGGATGACCCGGAACATTTCCCAAATAGGCATAGTTGAGACCCTCTTCTTTTGCAATCTTGTAATGATTTTCTAGTGTTTGTATTGGTGTTGGTTCAAATTCCATCATCTTGTAATCCGGATGGAATCTAAGAAAGTGAATTGGCATATCTGGTCCAAATTCATCGTAAATGAATTTACAGAGTTTTCTTGCATGTTGTATATTATCACCAACTTGTGGTATTACCAAGTCAGTAATCTCTACGTGAATCTTTGTTTTAGTATGAATCTCTTTGAGTGTATCAAATATTGGCTTTGGATCTGGAATGCCAACATATTTTCGTGAAAATTCTGGTTCTGCATTTCCCTTAAAATCTACTGTGATACAGTCAAGAAATTCATTCATCATGTTAACTGTCTCTGGAGTATCATATCCATTTGAAACAAAGATGTTGAACAATCCATTTTTTCTTGCTATCACTCCACAATCACGTGCAAATTCGATAAATATTGATGGTTGATTGTAAGTATACGCAATTCCATCGGAGCCTGATTGTTTTGCCAAGTCAACTACTTGTTGAGGTGTCATGTCAGTTCCTTCAATTTTTCGTCTCTGACTAATGTCATAGTTTTGACAATATTTGCAAAGCCAATTGCAACCAGTTGTAGCAATAGAAAAGATGCTGGTACCAGGCATATAGTGAGTTACAGGTTTTTTCTCAATTGGATCCACATGTCCTGTAATTACTTTGCCATATGCAAGAAGATCGAGTTTACCGTTGTTGTTTGCCCTAATTCCACAAAGGCCAATCTGTCCTTTTCCAATTTCGCAGTATCTAGCACATGCTGTGCATCTAACCTTGTCATCAGGTAATTTTTGATAGAGAATTGCTTCCTTTGCCGTCATTACACATTACTCAATTTATCATATTAGATATGATATGATTTACCTGTTTTGATTTGACTTGACCAGGTCGCATCTTTTCAATGGCATTTTCAAAATCTTCTCGAGTAATCTTGATTGATTTTACATCCTTTTCTTTTTTGTCCAAGTGCCTTCGTATAGAACTCATTGCTGCTCTATTACATACTCCTTCGATCTCAGCACCACTAAAGCCTTCAGTTAGTTGTACAAGTTTTGCAAAGTCAACGTTTTCTAATAGTGGTTTCTTTCTTGTATGAATTTTGAATATGTTTTCACGTCCCTTTGTATCTGGTAGTGGTACCTCGATAATTCTGTCAAATCTTCCCGGTCTTAGTAATGCACTATCGATTAGATCTACTCTGTTTGTAGCTCCAATGATTAGTACATTGTGTAATTCTTCAAGGCCATCTATCTCAGTCAATAGTTGAGATACTACTCTCTCTGTAACATTAGAATCCGAACTGCCTGAGCTTCTACTTGGAGCTAGTGAATCAAGTTCATCAAGAAATATGATACATGGAGCAGCTTGACGTGCCTTTCTGAATATTTCACGAACTCCTTTCTCAGATTCTCCTACCCATTTTGAGAGTAGCTCAGGACCTTTGATGCTAATGAAATTAGATTCAGATGTGTGTGCAACTGCCTTTGCAATCAATGTCTTTCCAGTTCCTGGAGGTCCATAAAGTAAGATTCCTTTTGGAGTTGCAACATCAGCATACTCAAAAGCTTCTTTGTGTTTGAGTGGCCATTCTACTGCTTCATAGAGTTCTTCTTTTAGAGATTCCAATCCACCAACATCTTCCCATGTTACATTGGGTACTTGAACTAGAACTTCACGTAATGCAGATGGTCTTACCTCTTTTAGTGCATCTTTGAAATCATTGTCTGTAATGATAATTTTTTGAAGAATTTCTGCTGGAATTTTTTCTGCTTCTAAATCCAAGTCGGGTAAAATTCTTCGAAGAGACCTCATGGCAGCTTCTTTTGCAAGTATCTCCAAATCAGCGCCTACAAATCCATGAGTTACTTTTGCAATCTGTTCCAAGTTTACTTTTTCTTCAATTGGCATTCCGCGTGTGTGAATATTTAGTATCTCCCTTCTTCCTTGTTGATCTGGAATTCCAATTTCTATTTCTCTATCAAACCTACCTGGTCTTCGCAATGCAGGATCTATAGAATCTGGTCTGTTTGTTGCAGCAATTACAACTACCTTGCCTCTTGATTGCATTCCATCCATCAGAGTTAGAAGTTGTGATACGATTCTTTTTTCAACCTCTCCTGTAACTTCTTCTCTTTTTGGAGCAATTGAATCAATTTCATCAATGAATATAATGCTGGGAGAATTTTCTTCTGCTTGTTTGAATATCTCTCGTAATCGTTCTTCGCTTTCTCCATAATGTTTTCCCATAATTTCAGGACCGCTAATAGAAGTAAAGTGAGAGTTTGTTTCTCCTGCAACTGCTTTTGCCAATAATGTCTTTCCAGTTCCTGGAGGTCCATAGAGTAACACCCCTTTTGGGGCCTCTACGCCTAGTTTTTCAAATAATTCAGGGTGTCTCATAGGAAGTTCCACCATTTCTCTTATTTTTTGAACTTCGTGTCTTAGTCCACCAAGATCATCATAGGTTATCCTTGGAATAGAATTATCAATGGCCTTTGTCATGGCTCCCAATTTGAAATCGGTTTGCTCTGATACAATCACTGGCTTGGATGGCTTGGTACCAGAAACAACAAGTTGTGTCTTACCACCCATTTGAGTAGTTACAAGTAATGTATCCCCAGTAGTTAGAACATGACCCATGTAGTATGTTTGCATATACTCTTGAAGTCCTTCTTCTCCTAGTTTTTCTATAGGTGAGAGTGTTATCTGTTCTGCTTCTTCTGCATCTACTTTTTTTATTGTAATTTTTTCTCCAATTCCTGCTCCTATGTTATGTCTTGTAATTCCATCGATCTTGATTATTCCTGTTCCATAATCAGTTGTAGAACCAGACCATAACTTGACATGACTTTTTCTATTTCCAATCAATTCTAAAATTTGGCCAGTCTCCCAGTTGTTGTCTTCAACAATTTTTGGATCTACTACTGCGATTCCTTTTCCAACATGTCTTTGTGACGCTTCTGCAATTTTTAATGTAATTTCGCTCATAATTTAATCACCATAAAAAATAAAGTCATTCGACCGTTACCCTCTTTCCTTGCGGTCGATTTTCTTCTTTGAGTTTGAACTTGACTTCCAAGATTCCATTGGAATATGTTGCCTTGACTGAATCTTCGTCAACTTTTTGTTTTATTGGGATCTTTGTTTGGTATTTTTTGTTGTCATTTTCTGCATCAAGATTGATTGTATGTCTTGCAACTTCGATCTTGATGTCTTTCTTTTCTACTCCTGGCATCTCTGCAACAACCTTGAGAACTTTTTCTTTATCATCTACAATAACGTCAACAAATGGTTCTCTTGTTTCGGAAGTTGGAAGAAGACCTAGTCTAACATTTCCATATTCCTTGACTATTGGTTTTCCATCTGGTCCCATTGTCAGTGAATATTCGTAGTAGTAAGGACCAAATGTCTGGACATCGTTAGAGTCTTTGATGTCATCCCAAATTTTGTCAAGCCCCTTGAAAGGTCTCATCATTCTTTGGAAGAGTTCATCAAGCTCATCCGGTTCTGTAATGTCATAATTATGCATATAGTGTAATATATATGACATTATATAAAGATTATGAAGTACAAGATCATCTTATTACATAAATTAATATAATTATGACTAGTATAGGCTCTCATGCGAGCCACATACCTTTCTGTTCCTGATGCAGTCAGGGAGATAATTACAAGAAATAGATCCATTTACGATTGCATCAAAATGGGGCTGATAAATTATACATCGCTTGCAGAAAAACTGCAAAAGGAAGTCGAGTCCCTAGTGGGAGGTCCAGTAAATCCCAATACAATTGTAGTTGCAATCAAAAGATATGCAGATTCTTTTGAAAAAAAAGATGAGATGCAAAATGAAACAGTATTAAAAAATGCGAGACTTTCTTTGACTGATGGAATTGTAGATATCAAATTTTTCTCAGATGATTTTGAAATGAAGGATGCAGTTGATCTAATGGATAGATTCATGAGAATAGATCCAGATTATGAATTTTTCAGATCCACTGACTCGTTTAGATTTTTAACTGAAGATATTAGTGATATAAGAAAAATTTTAGAGTCTTTTTCATCACATAGAAATTTATTTCAAACGGGTCTTGCAAAGATTTCTATTCACATACCTGAGCATGAGCATAGCTCTGAAGTGGTATCATATGTATCTGAGATTTTGCATGACAATGGAATTGAACTTTTTAATGCGTTTTTTGGACAAGATTACATTGTCATAGTTTTGCATGAAAAGGATGCAGCCAGGGCATACCAAATTCTAAGAACCGAAGTCTCACGTTAGTTTAAATTATTTGAAATTAATGTAAGATTCCATTTTATTCTGATCAAATACCATTACAGAGAGATCAGAGAATTGTTTTCCTTCTAGATCTTTTACTTTACCAATAAAATGTGTCTCCTTGTCGGTAGTTAGGAACTCAAAGACATGAACTTTCATTTTTGAGGTGTCAAAACCATGATCTTTAAGATATGTTGCTATCTCTGACTGCATAAAATGTTTAGATGGTTCTTTAGGCCAAGGTCTGGGTACTAGTATAACACTAAATCCGTCAATTAGAGCTTTTTGAAGTTCAAGTTTTTTTTCTTCAATGCTAGTTGAAATGTGCATGGTGATTACCTTACTTTTGTCTATTGGTACCTTTGATTTAGATGAGGCCACTTGTATGGAACTAATTCCAGGAACAATTTGTACATCTCCAAATATCTCAATTAATCTATCAACCACTTCAGATTCTGAGAAATTTACATCACCAGTAAATGGAACAACACAAGTCTTGTTTCCCAAGGTCTTTGCTACTTTTTGGTATGCTTCTTCTTGGTCTTTCATAGTTATTTCATGAATTTCTTTATTTTTCAAAAGCGCTTCTATAGTATTTAGTGTGTATTTGTATCCAATTATGACATCAGAATTTAGAACTATTTCCTTTACTATTTCAGTTACATATTTTGGTGATCCAGGTCCTACACCAACAGCAAAAACCTCTCCCATACCTGTTATTTTGTAATGTTCAATATATTTCACTAATGTACAACTAAATCTATGAAAAATAATTAGGATATAGAAAACTATTTGGGATTAATTAAAATAAAAATGTAAGATACAGTTTATTCTTTTGATGTATCTGGATTTGTTGTATTTGTCTGTGGTTGTACTTTTTGTGAAGTCTTGTTTTTCTTGCTTCTCATGTAAAATATGATAGCACCGATTGCAGCTACGCCTATTGCTGCACCAATTAGTGTTGTTGTATGTACCATCATAAACAGTAGATTAGAGTTCTATTAAGTCATTGGATCTTACAGACATCATCAAAAAGAATATGCCTCCTTTTACCAGACATCATCAACTTCGTCAAGTTCCTTGAATTCCTCAACTGGTTTTTCACGCATAACCTTCAGTCTAGCAATATCTCTATCAAAGAACATGTCTATTGCCCAATCAAGAAAAATTCTTACTTTCTTGTCTAACCTTGGAATTTTTGAAAGATAGATTACTCTCCAAATCATCCATGCAAATAATCCGTGCAGATGAATACCAAACATGCTTGCAATTGCACTTCTTTTTCCAATGACTGCCATCTGGCCTCTAGGTGAGTAGACAAATTTTTCTTTGTCTTTATTTGTTATAATCGCACGAAGATTTTTTGCAACAATTTTTGCTTCTGATTCTGCGTTTTGTGCTGTTGGTGGAAGATTTCTATTTGTTTTTGGATCTATAATATAACAACAGTCTCCTATTGCAAAGACTTCGGGAAAATCAGAAGCTTGGAGAAATTCATCTACTACAATCCCGCCTCTGTTAGTTTTGAAGACTGATTTTTTTATTATATCCACAGGGGTAACGCCTGCAGTCCAGATCAAAGTTCTTGTCTGTATTGCATTTACTGTACTAGGTTCTTTAGCAGAATCTTCTGTAGGTGGTCGAGCATCCTCAATTATTACTTCATCACCTGAAAAACTAGAAAGTTTTGTACTAACTTTGACTTCAATTCCACGTTCGTGAAGTTTCTCCAAGGCAAATTTTGCAAGTTTTTCATTAAAACCTGGAAGTATTGCAGGTAGAGCCTCAAGCACAATTACTCTAATGTCAGTCTTTTCTGTATTAGGATAATATTTTCTTGCATCATGTAACAAATCCATTAGCTCTCCTGCTGTTTCTATCCCTGCAAATCCTCCTCCGACTATAACAAAAGTAAGCAAGCTTTTCTTCAGAATTGGATTGGTTTCATTATCTGCTTGCTCCAGCATATCTATGACTCTGTTTCGTATTACAACTGCATCATTGAGAGTCTTCATGGAATAAGCCAGTTTTTCTATCTTATCCATTCCAAAGAAATTTGTCTGACTGCCAAGAGCCAAGACAAGATAATCATAATGTAGAGTGATTCCGCGTTTTTCTTTTGTACCGCTTAATGTTATAGTTTTTCCATAAGGATCGATGTTCTTTACTTCGGCCTCGTAAAATTTGGTTCTTTTTAATAAAGTTCTGACTGGAATTACAATGTGTCTGGTTTCAATTGTTCCAGAAGCTACTTGGGGAAGCATTGGAGTAAACAAGAAAAAGTTATCCTCACTTACAAGACTAATCTGTACATCATTTTCATTTGGAAAGTATGATTCAAGTTTTCTTACACATTCAACTCCAGCAAACCCGCCTCCTAAAACAAGAATTCTTTTGGTTTCTGACATTTGATATCTAATGTTTGTTCGGGGGGATAAAAAAGGTAGTAATGATTCTCATAGAGAATGCATCTCAGAACAACTTGAGCGAAAGGTAAAATATGCTCATTTATTGAAATCTATCATATGAAGAAAGAATTCATTGTTACACGAATAGATGCATCACCTGATGGATCTCCATATGTAATACTCTCACTTTCTACATCAAAGGACTTTAGAGAACAAAGCACACCAGCATCTCCATTTGGTGCAGGAGGAGTAATGGGCTTTACAAACATGGATGATATGGTAAAAAACCTCAACAAGATGTTAACTGGTGGGGGAATGGGCCAGCCAGGTTCTGTAACTTCGATAAAGCTTGACATGCACGAATACAAGGAACTAAACCTTGGAGTTGGAGACAAGGTTTACCTAGAAGTAACAAAAGCAGAGTCAATTGGTGTTTAGAAGTTTATTTTAGATTATTTAGTGAAGAGCAGAATTATGTGACGGTGCACCAATTGTAACAGATTGTGTTTGGGGCTGTGAAATTATTACACCATTCATCCAAGTGTATTGTGGATCATAGAATCTGATAATTCCTGTACCGTTAATGATTACAGAAAATGTTTGGCCTGGTGCTATCGGACCACTTGCTATAATTCCGTCTGGAGTAAACGGATTGTCGTTCTTTTGTGTACTAACTCCACTAAGAATTGTATGTGCTATTGAATCATTATTTATCCAGATGATTGGAGTGCCAGGGACTACTTGTATAGTATCTGGATAATAGTATGAATTGTATTGATTAAATGTCTGTTGAGTTGCTGCTCCCTTTGACAACGATGATCCTAAAGCTATACTGATCTGAATTGGAGTGATTGGAGTAGTTGATGTTGTAGATGATGAAACAACAACTCCATTAATCCAAGTGGCCAAAGGATCGAAGACTTGTATTGTACCTGTTTTAGTAATTGTAACTCTAAAGTGCTGTCCTGGTGAAAGTATTCCAGTATCCAGTATTCCATCTGGAGTAAATTGAAGCTGTTTTGTGGGAGCAGAACCCTTTGCTCCACCGTAAGTATTGGTAATTGTGTTGCCACTTTGTAATTGATGTGGAACAGAATCATTGTTTACAAATTCTACAGTTTGTCCTGCTGCAATCAAAATATTTGTGGGTGAAAGAAATTGTCCATTGTTTGGATTAGATGCACCCTGGGCTATACTCATCTGAACTATACCACTTCCTGAGGGAGGTGGTATAATAGGAGAAATTACTCCTATCATGAATGAATAGGTGGGATCAAAGAAAGTAATGTCACCTAATGTTTGTTCTGGTGGTATGTTATATCGCTGAGCAATTTTTGAATCTAGAATTTTTGTACGATCAAACTCAGTTATAGTATATGAAAATGATGAGCCTGGTGCAATTACACCACTATCAATCTTGCCGTCTGGAGTAAATGATGGAGAGCTATCTGTTGAAATTACTTTAGCTATTCCACTCATTATTCTATGAGGAACAGAATCATTGTTAGTCCAAACTATTGTGGTACCTGTATCTACTTGCAAACTTGAAGGAGTAAAATGAACTTGATTATTGATATCAGATGCACCATAAACTATACTTACGCTTACTTGGTTTCCGGAGGAAGTCTGTTGTATTGTTGGAGTTGGGGTAGCAGGTACTGTTGTAGGTACTGTTGTTGGTTTTGTGGTTACTGTATTTGCAGAAATAATTTTTGCGCTATAGATTACTTTCATGGTTTCAGAGCCTGTTATCTTGCCTGTTACAGAATAGATGGAGCCGTCCTGGTTGCTATTTATGATTCTACCAAACAAATTCAGATGGATTACATTTCCATTTTGATCCTGTGCGTCACCTTGAATAATAAAATATTTTCCATCACGTAAAATTGAAGTCTGCCATGTTCCAGAATTTAGATAATGAGTATCTGCTATAGTTACTAGTCCGTTGTCAAGTGTGGTTTGAGTGGTACTTCCACTTGTTGAACCTGCAGTAAGCTGCAAAGCTATAGTTGAATCAAAAATAGATTGATTTCCTGAGACATATCCTGAGACATCAACTAGATACTTGCTATTTTGTGCAAAGTCAGAATATGCATTAGGTAAACAGAATATGGTTAGTCCTGCAATTACCATTAGAAACAGGAATACGTACTTCATTAGACTAGATTGCCTTTTATTGCATATTTAATTACTGGGTATAATTTATCACACAATTAGGCAATTCCCGGTTGATTGTTTTTTGGAATTATTTTGGATGAACCACACTTGATCCAAATTGTTGGATCATGTAATATTCAATAAATGCCCCTGCAAGCAAAAGGGCAAGAACAATTCCTATTTCTATGCCGGTCTTGTAAAGTTCAGGTTTTAGAGGTCTTTTCCTAATTATGGCATTTATCAACAAAAAGCTTCTTGACATTCCAATTGAATATGCAATTAATTCCATTACACCAAATGGGGAGAGGTAAAGTAATGCAAGTGCAGGAATTTTTGCAAGTGATGGAGTTGTCTCTACAAGTGCTTCAAATGCAACACCTGTTGACCATGCTGCAAAAGCACCCCATGCAAGGCCAAAGCCTGGAATAAACATTGGCAGTGCAACAGATGAATTATGTTGAAAAATTCCTATTGCATCAATTCCTTGTACAACTTTTTGAAATTCTTTTAGAAAGTCTTTTGATTCTTGATCAGATAATTTGCTATAAGTTCCAATTAGATATGACATTGAGAAAATTCCAATAAAAATTAAAAATACTAGAACTCGTTTGTTTCTAAACAATAATCCATTTTTAAGAGAACTATATTTGAGCTTTGGCGGTTGGCACAGTTTAATTAAAAGTTGAATTATGTGACCTTGTTGAAAGAAGAAGTTTCGTCTGCTATAACATATGCACTAAGCAAAGGGTTTCAGATTCATCCTGATGCGTTTAGGATTTTAGAAAAAATTGATGTAAAGGAGCTTCAAAATATAATAAAACAAGTTGTACGGGAAAAACCCAAACAAAACTTGTTTTTAATAAATCAAAGCGACCTGAAGATGTTTGTAGAATCAGAAATTGATGATACCATAGAAAATAATCATGTTATTTTGTTTGATCCTACTCAGAAAGTGACATCTGCAGAAGGAATTGATGGTTTTACTAGACTATTCCAGGATAGATATGCAAAACTACTCAAAATCATGATGCAACGCTCCCAATCAAAGAAACTAACACCAATTTCAAGTGTAACTAATGGTAAATTGGATGAGGAGACCTATATTGCAGGCCTATTGATGGACAGAAGAATAGACAGGGATGTGACAAAACTTGTCATTGACGATCCTTCAGGTTCTATAGAGTTGTTAATTTTCAATAAAGAGATTCAAGATACTGCAAATTCGTTATTGATGGACCAGTTTGTCATGATTTCTATTGCAAGTGGAAAGAATGGAGGATTTTTTGTAAAAGAGATTCTAGTTCCTGATATCCCTGACCATATTGCAAATCGCTCAAAATCAGAAACTTATGCTGTCTTGATTTCTGACTTGCATGTTGGTAGCAAGTTTTTCATGGAAAAGGAGTTCTCAGAGTTTGTTTTATGGTTATCTAGTCCAGATCCTGTAGCAAGGAAGGTACGATTTGTTTTGGTTGGGGGTGATATCATAGATGGAATTGGAATATTTCCAAATCAGGACAAGGAACTTTTGCTTATGGATGTTGACCAGCAAATGGCAAAAGCTGCTGAGATGTTAGATAAGATTCCAAAACACATCAAGGTGTTTATCATTCCAGGAAACCACGATCCAGGAAGAAGGGCACTTCCGCAGCCGGCCATTCCCGAAAAGCATAACATGCACCTATGGAATAGAGAGAACTTCTTTATGCTTGGAAACCCGTCCTTGCTTGATCTAAATGGGGTTAAGATTTTGATGTTCCATGGTCAGAGCCTTGATGATGTTGTAGGTAGTACTCCAGGCTTGAGTTATGCGCAGCCTGCTAAAGCCATGAGGACTTTACTGAGGACTAGACATTTGAGTCCCATATATGGCAAGAGAACTCCAATTGCACCAGAATTAGAAGATTTAATGGTAATATCTGAGGTTCCTGATATTTATCATTCTGGACATATTCATGTTGTAGATTTGGATATGTACAAGGGAACTTTGATTGTAAACTCTGGTGCATGGCAAAGCCAGACTCCATTTCAGGCAAGTGTTGGAATCAGTCCAACACCTGGGATTGCTATAATTGTAAACCTTGCAACGATGAAGGTTTTTACAAAAGACTTTACAGAAAAATCTGAGTTATAACAGATCTTCTAAAGTTAGATCTTCTTTAAATGCTTTTTTCACAGTATCAGGGTTTAGTGTAAGGTTGTATTTTTTGGTCCTACCATGCATTCCTTGGTGAACTATTTTTCCTGAAATTAATCCAGTCATTTCTATTTCACTTAGCATTTGAGTAATTCTGCGTTGAGTAAGTTCTTTTTGTCTTGTTATTTTGCAGAGGTTTTTGTATGAATGATAAATTTCTCCGGTAGTATTTCCACTTGCTTTCATTACTCCTAAGATTAGTAATTTTTCATGTAGTGGATATGAGTTTAGGGCTGTTGTTTCCTTGTCTTCTTCCATCTTAAGTGATGCTCTTCGGATATGGTCCTCTTTTACGGTATCAGATTGTTCACGTTCTGCAATTTCACCTGCAACTCTAAGAAGATCTATGGCTCTTCTTGCATCACCATGTTCTTGCCCAGACATGGCAGAACAAAGATTCACGGCTGCCTGCTCTACTGTATTTGGAATAAAGGCTTCCTTGATTCGTTCTTCTAGGATTTCTTTGATCTGGCCTACGGTATAGTTAGTAAAGACTACCTCTTCTTCACTAAGACTGCTCAGAACCCTAGGGTCCAGGCGCTCTTTGAATGTCAAGTCGTTTGAGATTCCAATTAGAGTCAAAGTCCCCTTCTTTAGACGCTCATTTGCTCTTGTTAATGAATAGAATACGTCCTTGCCTGACTTTGATACCAACTCTACCAGATAATCGATCTCATCTACTACAAAGACAGTATTTAGGCCATCCTTTTCAATTGCTGAAATTATTCTGTTAAAGACTTCACTTATTGATAATCCAGTTGACGGCAACTCTTTTTGTGATGTAAGGCCCAACTGCCTTCCAAGTTTTACTAGTAAACCATAGAGAGTAGTTTCTTCTTTTGCATTTGCATAAAGAAGGTGTATTGGAAATGAATTGTCTTTTATTCTCTCTTGTATCTTTCCAAGTACTTTTTTTACTACAAGGGTCTTTCCAGTTCCTGGTTTGCCGTAAACCAATAAGTTAGATGGACGAGATTTTTTTAATAATGGTAATAGTGATTGAGTGACCTTTTTTTGCTCTTCTTCTCTATGTAAAATTACATCTGGGATAAACGAATAGTGAAGGATCTCGCGATTTTTAAACAATGACTTGCCGCTCTCTGCATCATCTAGTAATTTATCAATCGGGTCTTTTACCAATATCCCACACACCATTGTTTCTCCTCTGTCCACATATGGATTCTACCATAATAATCAAATTAGAATATCATAACTAAACCAAATTTAGTATATCATTAATTATTTTTATTTTTATTTTCATTAAAAAAAATTTTAAGAAAAGCTAGAGTGGAAGTATAGGTGTGTGGGCATTCCTAAAATGAAGTTAACAATTAATGAACATTCTGTTAAGGTTTGGACCTGAAAAGCCCAAAATAACCCCATTATTTCCAGTCCAGGCGTGAAGATGAATCTTAACATTGTTAATATCCTAAAGGAGACCCCCTTATTTCCAGTCCAGGCGTCAAATTATGTCCATTTTAGATATAAGATTGGTACAGCCTGTTAAGATACATGGAAAGGCTAGGCGTAGGCTAGGCAGTGAATGTTAACAAACTCACTAGTTAACAAATCTTCTATGATCTGTTCAAGTGTTAACAGTTAACCAGATCATCCCAATGGCACGAAAAAGAATCAGAATAGACTTGGAGGACTCGGATGGCGCAAAGTACAACTTTAGCCTAGAAGGTAACGTAACCCGAGAAAAAATGCTAAAGATATTTGAATTGATGAATTTGATGAACATTGAAGAGCCAGAGACCTTGGCACAACTGGACTCGGTGGGAGCCAAAATCTGGAATGTTATAGACAAGAACTTTCCAATTGGCAAGTTTACATCATCAATGATTCTAGAAAAATATGAAGATGAATATGAAGAGCCAATCAAACTAAGTGTGATCTCTACCTATCTCTCCAGATTTGCTGTAAAGGGTAGGGTAGTTAGGGAGAAACAAGGCAAAGAATGGGCCTACCAGATACAAAAAATTGCTCAAAGAGAAAAGCCTTAGGAGATGATTACTTTCTTAACAAGCAAATGATCTCCATCGATGGAGACTTTAACATAATCACCTTTTTGTAATTCTAAAAATTTTCTAAAGTCTTTTGGGATTGAAATCGTGCCTGCAGTGGTTATCTTGATTAATTGCTCATTAGGCATGATATTATATTATAAGAACATTAATTTAAGAATTATGTATTATATACAAATAATAAATAATGATAACTTTTGTAGACTTTGACAGAAAATCGATGATAATTTTTAGAAATTGACTGGAGGAAAACCGGCAGTGGTTTTCAAAAACTTGTGATCTTAAAGTTGTAAAAGGTAGCTCAGGTATTGATATCCCTAAAACTATTGGGCCGTAACCATCTTGACAGCCCCTATCCTTGCGAGTCCCTTGTCGGTAATCTTGTAAGTAAAGGGCTTAGTTGACATGTCTCTCTCCACTAAATCATCCTCAAAAAGCTTCTTTAGCATACGTGATGTATGCTCTCTAGTCCTTCCTATTGTGACTTGGATGTCACGTGATGTCATTGGTTTCTCTGTGATTAATCGTAATACGTAGTCTGTAGCATTTCCAAAGTGCATATTTTGTATTCTCTCCTTTGGTTTCTCTTCTTTTATTATGACTTGGGATTCTGGCTGCACTTTTTGCTCCTTTGGCTTGGTAATTTGTGCCTGAGGAATTTCCTGAGTTTCTTGTGCCATTTCCATTGAATCTAGACGAATTTTCATATCAATTAGCAAATTTTCATAATATTGTAAGCGCTCTGTTAGAATTTTTGCATTTTCTGACTCTGATACCAAGCGTGGCTTGACCTTGTTGTATATGCTAACAGCTGCTAGACCACCAATAAATGATGCAAACACACCTAAAATCACTCCCACATCTGGGATATCTACTAACATCACGGTATGTGGTTAAATGATGTGATTTATCATATTTGAGTAAAATTATTTTACACCTTACACATCTATAACAAACACAATTTATCACAATATATCACAACCTTCTCTAAATCTATGCCTGATTTTGAACCTAAATTAGAGCTTACAGGTCCTATCTAGTAACATTTGTATCACATTCATGACTTCCTGCTCACGTTCAGGAAAAACATCACTACTTTTTATCACAGAAATTTGTTCGGAGAGACGATTTATCACATCCATATCATCAATAGAAAGGACGCCTAGGCTTCTAAGAAGGATCCATGAGTAGCACAGTGCAATTAACTTCTCTCTAGATTGGTTTACTTGACGATAAAACGCCCCTTTACTGATAGTAAACTGGGAGTCGGCAAGGTTCTTACGTTTTAAAATAATTTCAATTTGTCTTTCAGTAAATAGAGATTTTTCTATAATTTGCCTAATAATATTACTAAATTTATCATCAGGGAGTTTGCTCATAGCTATACAAATCTGTATGACTTTCATCAATTAAACTTTTAATCAATAGACAATCAACCCTTCCTATGCATGAGACAGAAAAATATCTTCACACTTCTAGGAAGAAAAAGGGAACACTTCTCTTTGTATTAATCGACTCTGAAAACGCTGCAGGCAAGTCTGCTTCAAGCTTGGCAAAAGAAGCTGAGAAAAATGGAGCCTCGGCAGTTCTAGTTGGTGGCTCGTCTGCTACTGATCAACTAACCATGACTGAGACAGTAGCTAGCATCAAAAAGGTAGTCAAGATTCCTGTTATATTATTCCCAGGAAACGTTACAGGTGTTGTTCCTGGCGCAGATGCTATACTGTTTAGTTCACTTCTCAACTCGGATAATCCTTACTTTATCTCTCAGGCACAAGCCTTGGGAGCTCCAAGTGTTCTAAAATTTGGCCTTGAGGCACTTCCAACAGCCTATATCATCATAGGTGAGGGAACTACCGTTTGGCATGTAGGCTCTGTACGAACAATCCCCTTTGACAAGCCAGGTTTGGCAGTTATGTATGCTCTCTCTGCCCAATTCATGGGTATGCGCTTTGTGTATCTAGAAGCAGGCTCTGGGGCAAAATCCAACATACCTCCTGAGCTGGTAGCAGCTGTGAGAAAGCTCTTCAAGGGATTTCTAATCGTAGGAGGAGGCATTCGTAGCCCAAAGACTGCAGAACAGATAGCAAAAGCGGGTGCAGACGCCATTGTAATTGGGACTTTCATCGAAAAAGGTGGAAGCTTTAAGACAATTTCCGATATCGTAAAAGCCATCCAATCTGTAAGGAAATAACATGTCAGAAAATCTTGCATTAAGACTAAAAGAAGTCCCAATGCCTCAAGACTATTTTGACTATTATACAAAATTATCAGAAGGCGTATTTACTATATTTGAGCAAGCTGCAGCTGCAAAAGCTACGCTTGCCGACTCCTCAGGAATGGTAGAGCCAAAGATTGCATTTGATCTTGCAGACCGTGTATCAAAAATGCACGACATTGATGTTACAGATAATCTTCGAGCTTTAATCCAAAATACTCCAAAGGAGCTTGCTGCGTTAAAACTTGCAGAAGATATTGCCTCAGGAAAATACTCTGGTCCAGATACTGATCTTCAAACAAAACTTGACCTTGCCGTTCGTGTGGCATTGGCCATAGTGACTGAAGGTGTTACTATTGCTCCCCTTCAAGGAATCAGTGAGGTAAAAATCAAGAAAAACGCAGACGGCTCTGAATATCTCTCTGTATCATTTGCAGGTCCAATTAGATCAGCTGGTGGTACAGAAGCTGCAGCTACAATGTTAATTGCAGACCATGTGAGAAAAATTGCAGGACTTGGAAAGTTCCAGGCCAATTCATTCGATGATGAGACTGGAAGATTTGTTGAAGAACTTCGAGTATACGAAAGAGAGGTTGGAAGTTTCCAGTTTCATGTTCCTGATCAAGATGTTGTAAGTGTAATCTCAAATTTACCAGTTGAGATTGATGGAGTAGATACTGACTTGGTAGAGATTGTAAGCCATAGAAACATGGTACGAATTAGTACCAATAGAGTTCGAGGAGGAGCCCTTCGTGTACTAAATGATGGATTGATTGGAAGGTCTCGTAAACTGCTAAAACTTATAGAATTGTACAAACTTGACGGCTGGGACTGGCTAAAAGACCTCAAGGGGGCAATCCAGACTGGAGACGCTGATGCAGCAGCCCATAGAATGAGAGAAGTCATAACGGGAAGGTCTGTTCTCTCCATGCCTAAGAAACTAGGTGGATTTAGGCTCAGATACGGCCGTGCGTGCAATACTGGGTTTGCGTCAATTGGGATACATCCTGTAGTTGCAGAGATTTTGGATCATGCAATAGCTGTTGGAACCCAGATCAAACTAGACATTCCTGGTAAGGCCTCAACTGTAGCCTTTGTAGATTCAATTGACACGCCAATTGTTAGACTAACAAACGGTAATGTTGTAAAAATCAAAGATGTATCTCATGGAATATCTCTCAAACCACAAATTGCAAAAATTTTGCATCTTGGTGACATTTTGATAAGTTATGGAGATTTTCTTGAAAACAATGCAGAGCTTGTACCAACTGGATATGTTGAAGAATTTTGGGCCCAGGAACTAAAAGATAAGGTACTAAAATACGAGCCAAACGATACTGAACTTTTAAGCTATGAAAATAAAATCCCTGATCTTGAAGAAGCATTTAGAATATCACTAAACTTTGGAATCGGTCTTCATCCAAAATATCTTTACTATTGGGATCAAATTACATCTGATGAACTTGAATCAATTCTAAAACCACAACAAGTAGAATCAGACTT
Organism: Nitrososphaerota archaeon; assembly: GCA_028867675.1. Taxonomy (GTDB): domain Archaea; phylum Thermoproteota; class Nitrososphaeria; order Nitrososphaerales; family Nitrosopumilaceae; genus Nitrosotalea. The sequence continues at coordinate 19,755 of JAGWGA010000003.1, forward strand.
GATAATTTATTCAATTGATGCAAAAGATGTTTTGGAAAAACTTGGTGTTCCACATGAGGTTACAGGAAATACAATACTTTTGAAAAATTTAGAATCCAAGATATTTTTTTATTTATTATTTAGAAAACCAATCCAACTTGAAAAAGACCTGACCGTTCCTCAGATTATAACCCAGTCATCTGGAATTAAAATTCCAAATAAATTCTCAACATCTATAGGAGTACGAGTTGGAAGACCTGAAAAAGCTGCACTACGAAAGATGAAGCCTCCCGTTCATACTCTATTTCCCGTTGGGAATAAAGGAGGAGCATCACGTGATCTACTAAAAGCAGCCAAGCAGCCAAACTTTTACTGCAACATCTACAATAGATTTTGTAAAAATTGTAACGTTCCTTGCATCAGTATAGCATGTCCAAAATGTCATGAAAAAACAAGTACCATCTACATTTGTAAAAAATGCAGAGACGAGCTTGACACCAACTATTGCTCAAAATGCAAGTCCCGTGCATATGGTCACTCGTATCGCTCATTTCCTCTCAAGGACCTCCTAAATGCCGCTCAAGAAAGGACTGGATTTAGAGCTCAAGAGCCATTCAAGGGCGTAAAGGAGCTAATAAACCAAGACAGAGTGCCTGAACCACTTGAAAAAGGCCTTATAAGACAAAGCCTTGGACTTAATGTATTCAAAGATGGAACAATTAGATTTGATGCAACAAATGCTCCGCTGTCACACTTTAAACCATCATGGATTGGAACAACACCACAAAAACTAATCGAACTTGGATATACACATGATATCGAAGGCAAGCCACTTGAAAACTCGCATCAAGACATTGAACTTCGAGTCCAAGATGTTATAATTCCAAAAGAATGTGGAGATAGTCTTGTTTTTGTTTGTCAATATATTGATAGAGAACTTGCAAAACTTTTTGGTGCTGCTCCATTTTACAATGTTAAATCTACTGAAGATCTTGTAGGACATCTAATCATTGGTCTTGCACCACATACATCAGTTGGTATAGTTGGAAGAATTATCGGATACACTAACACACAGGTATGTCTTGGAACTGCAGTTTGGCATTCTGCAAAAAGACGTGATGCTGACGGTGATGCAGATTCTATAATGTTACTAATGGACAGTCTGCTAAACTTTTCAAGATTATTTTTATCAGATAGAATTGGTGGACTGATGGACGCACCACTACTTGTTCAGCCAATCGTAATTCCTCAAGAGGTACAAAGACAGGCACACAACTATGAAGTAGTCAAGGCATATCCATTATCATTTTTTGAAGCTACCTTGAGAAAAGACAAGGCAAGTGAAATCAAAGATGTTGAAATTTTAAAATCAAGACTAGAGACAGAAAGACAATTTCTAGGACATGACTGTACACATGTTACATCTACACTTACAACATCAAAATCGCGTAGTGCTTATTCTACTCTTGGCTCGTTGCTTGAAAAACTTGACATGCAGATTCGAACTGCCGATATCATAAACGCAGTAGACCCAAGTGAGGTCGTATCAATGGTGATGACAACTCACTTACTTCCTGATATAATGGGCAACTTGAGAGCCTATTCTGGACAGTCATTTAGATGCACTGCATGTGGTGCAAGCTATAGGAGAATTCCTCTGGTTGGAAAATGTCTTGAATGTGGACATGAATTGATCCAAACAATATCTAGACCTTCTGTGCAAAAATATCTAAAACTTGCAAGAAGAATGCTTAACAAGTATACTATAGCACCATATCTTAGAGGACGTGTGCTTTCTTTATTGGATGAACTAGAACTCGTATTTGGCAAAGAAGAAAGTAGTCAGTCTATACTAACAGACTTTGCTTAACGAATCTTGATGTAATCATATCCGCCATGCTTGCTTTCAAAGCAATAGCGGACCTTCTGAAAGTCTCTTCTAAACTTCTTGACTTGTTTTGCAATCTTTTTCTTATCTTTTTTATCTACAACAACTTTTTTGATAAATCCCGCAACTTCTTCCATATCTGATTCTTTCATTCCAAGTCGTGTCAATTCTGCAACACCAAGTCTCATTCCACCTGGATGGAAGTAGTTTCGTCCGGCCTTGATATCTCCTGGAATAAGTTGTCTGTTTACTATGATGTTTGCCTTTTCAAGATCTGCCTCAATTGTTCCACCATCACCAAATGAAAGTACATTTACTACAATCTGGTGAGATTGTGTAAATCCTCGTTTCTCACCAAGAACTGAAAATCCAGATGTATGAAGAGCCTCTGCTAATGCTTTTGCATTCTTTATCACTTGAGATGCATATTTTTTACCAAACTCTAACATCTCTGCAAAAGCAATTGCCTTTCCTGCCATGTGATGCAAGTGATGATTACTTGTCATTCCTGGAAATGTTGCCTTTTTGATAGCCTCACCATATTTTTCAAATGAACAAACCATTCCACCCTGTGGACCAAACAAAGTCTTGTGCGTACTCATTGTCATTGCATCTGCACCCTCTCTTAGAGGATCCTGAAACTTTCCACCTGCAATTAATCCTGCAACATGAGCACCATCGTAATTAATGAACATGTTATACCCTTTTAGAAAATCTGCAAGTTCCTTTACTGGATGTGGGAACAAAAAGACTGAACCGCCAAACATTGCAAGCTTTGGAATTTTTCCAGATTTTTCAAGTTCTTGCACTTTTTGTTTTGTTTTATCGACATCAATTGACATCTCTTCAGCATCAAAGGGATAGAATTCAATATCCAAACCGTGGACTAGACCTGCAGTACCTGCGTGTTCTTTCTTACCATGTGATATGTGGCCACCAGATGGAATTGAAGGAGCAAGCATTGTATCTCCTGGATTTGAAAATGCGGAATAGATAGCTAAATTTGCAACAACACCGGAAATTGGTCTTACATCTACAAACTCTGCCTTGAAAAGTTTCTTTGCAAGTTCCATGCACTTGAATTCTACTTTGTCAATGTATATGCAACCTGCATATACTCGCTCACCTGGCCAGCCTTCAGCATATCTGTTGGCAAAATCAGAGACTGTTGCCTCTCGAACTGCAGGACTTGTAACATTTTCACTTGCAATTAGTGGAATAGAATCTGCAAACCATTGATTATGAGTCTTAAGCATTGAAAGTACTTCGTTGTAAGATGATCGCGGTGAACCCGACATGTATAGTCCGGACAGTTTTCCTAATTTAAAAACATCGCTTGAGGTGGTGGTTGAAAATAATAAATTTCAAATGTAAATGGTTTTGATCTACATAAGACATAATAAGGGAAAATTGACCTCTTGCAAATATGTCTATTCAATCATCTTCAGGCGGTATCCCAGTTGTTATTCTAAAAGACGGTGCTCAACAAACCAAGGGTCGTGATGCTCAGAAAAATAACATTGCTGCAGCAAAACTGATCGCAGAAATTGTCCACTCTAGCCTTGGTCCAAGAGGAATGGACAAGATGTTAGTTGATTCTCTAGGAGATGTAACAATTACAAACGATGGTGCTACTATACTTAAAGAAATTGATGTCCAACATCCAGCAGCAAAGATGTTAGTTGAAATTTCAAAGGCAACTGATAATGAAGTAGGTGATGGAACAACATCAGCTGTTGTTCTAGCAGGTGCATTACTTGAAAATGCAGAATCTTTGATTCTACAAGATGTACACCCAACAATTGTCGTTGATGGTTATAGAAAAGCTGCACAAAAAGCAGTAGAACTATTAGAAAAAATTGCAGACAAGGTAACAGCAACTGACAAGGCCGTACTAGAAAGAATTGCAAGAACATCAATGCAAACAAAACTAGTCAGAAGAGACTCTGCAAATCTTGCAGAAATGATTGTAAAATCTGTAATTGCTGTAGCCGAGAAAAAAGATGACGGTTATCTAATTGACATTGATGATATCAAAGTAGAAAAGAAAGCAGGGGGTTCTATCAAAGACTGTACCATTACTCAAGGAATTATTTTAGATAAAGAAGTTGTTCACAGCGGAATGCCAAAGAAAATTGATCATGCAAAGATTGCTCTAGTAAATAGCGCACTTGAGATTGACAAGACTGAGTTTGATGCGAAGATAAACATCACAAATCCGCAACAAATGAAATCATTTCTAGATGAAGAACAGCGAATGGTCAAAAATATGGTAGACAAGGTAATTGCATCAGGTGCAAATGTTCTGTTCTGCCAAAAGGGTATAGATGACATGGCTCAACACTATCTTGCTAAAGCAGGAATTCTAACAGTGAGAAGAATAAAAGAAAGTGATATGACAAAACTTGCAAAAGCAACAGGTGCAAGAATGATTAGCAATCTTGACGATTTATTTGAAAAAGATCTTGGTGCAGCACAACTTGTAGAAGAAAGAAAAGTTGAAACTGACAAATGGGTCTTTGTAGAAGGTTGCAAGCATCCAAAGGCAGTTTCTTTGTTACTCAGAGGCGGTTCACAGAGAGTAGTTGATGAAGTAGAAAGATCAGTTCACGATGCATTAATGGTTGTCAAAGATGTGATGGAAAAGCCATTCATAGTAGCAGGTGGTGGTGCTCCAGAAACTTATGCTGCAACAAAACTACGAGAGTGGGCAAAAACACTTGAAGGTAGAGAACAACTTGCAGTAGAAAAATTTGCAGATTCACTTGAAGTAATTCCAATTACACTTGCAGAAAATGCAGGAATGGATCCAATTGATACATTGGCATCATTACGATCAAAACAGATCCACGGAAACAAATGGACTGGCATTGATGTTATGAAAGGAGTAGTTGCAAGTATGCATTCTACTGATATCTTTGAGCCACTCTCAGTTAAGATCCAAATTATTACATGCGCAACAGAAGCTGCATCAATGATTCTAAGAATTGATGATGTAATTGCCACTGCCAAATCTGGCGGTGGTCCACCACCAGGAGCTGAAGGAATGGAAGGCATGGGCGGAATGGGTGGTATGGGAGGCATGGGCGGAATGGGTGGTATGGGTATGCCACCAATGGGCATGTAATTAAAAAAAGTATACATCGTTCCCTCAAAGGTTTATTTGACTATTCTTAATAGGAATTTCATGCAGTTAGGTGGAACTAAAATTCTAGCTGGTGCAAGATACATCTATCTAATAGCATTCTTTGCATTGCTCTCTGGAGCGTTCTATCCTATAGTCACTCACAGCAGCTGGGACTTGGTAATTGAGGGAACATTGGTTCTCTTTGTAGGTCTTGCAGGAACTGTTTCAATTTACAAAGCAGCAACTGCTGAAAAACACAAGAAAGCATATCTCATTATTGGTCTAGTGATAACTTCAGTTGCATTGTTACTTGTGTACGGTGCAATAGGACGAATCTAAAATTAATTTTCCAAAAAAGACTCAATTAATACAATTATACTAACCAAATTGGTGTAGGGATTTTCTTAACCTAAAAAATAAGACTGTAGTAATTGGATACACTTCAGCGTTAGGTGCTTCTGCTCTTTTTGGTTCTGTTCCAACAATTGCAAAACCAATGGTATCAAACATCAATATCTTACTTCTTTGCTCCTTTGCTTATCTTATTGCAGCTGTTACATTTACTCCAATAGCGCAAAAAACCCAAAGTGCATTTGTAAAAAAAGATTATTGGATATTGCTAGTTGTTTCTATTTGCGGTGCCACTCTAGCACCTTTTTTGTATTTCGAAGGATTAAACCAAAGCAACGCTTCCGATACTTCGATTCTATCAAATGCAGAAATCGTATTTACTGTACTCTTGGCGTTAATCTTCTTCAAAGAACGACTAAGACCAATTGGTTTTGTAGCAGTCGGACTGGTCTTGTTTGGAGTTGCAATAGTTACATCTAATCTGCAAGTTTCAAGCTCTTTATTTCAGATCAATACTGGACACTTGCTAATTATTGGCTCTACTGCTCTTTGGGCCTTAGATAATAATCTAAGCAGAATAATTTCAACCAGAGTAAATACGGCAAGACTTGTTCAGTTAAAATCTGCAATTGGTGGCACGATAATGCTTGGAATCATATTTGCTTTAGGGATACCATTGCAAATTTCTGCTCAACAGATACCGTATCTGATTTTACTTTCTGTCCTAGGTTTTGGAGGTTCACTTTACTTTTTCCTACAGAGTCTAAAAAGAATAGGAACTATTCGAACTATAGCAATATTTTCCATGTCATCTGTTTTTGGTCTTGTATTTGCAGGAATTTTTCTGCATGAACAGATTAGTGCCTTTCAGATTATAGCAATTGTAATAATGCTAACTGGAATCTATTTGATCAACAGAAAAGAAAGCATGAAACATCCAGAATCGACAAGCTTTGGGTTCTAGCATAACACTATACACTATTACAAGAAATCTTTATCAAAAAAGTAGGTAATTTCATATTCTAATGTAATATTGAACCATGCTATTGAACAAAAAAATTCTGATATCTATAATCATCATTGTAATGTCCATAGTGATTACGACTACATATTTTCTACCTGTTAATTACAAGACTAGTCCTAACCAATCTACATCAAATGTAACACAAGTCTTCAACCAGACAGCAATGCTTGAACGGGGAAATGTTGCAATGGGATTCAATCAGAGTATGATACATCATCACTTTATGTCTACAACTACAGGTGGCCAGATTATGATCATGTCTACAAACATGAGTGATTCCAAGACCATTAATGAAATTAGATCTCATATGAAAGATATACAGTACGAATTTTCACAAGGAAATTTTACAAAACCATTCTACATTCATGCCCAAGTTGTTCCTGGCACCGATGTTATGACTGCAAAAAAAGATTTGATTGAATATTCCATAAAAGATTTTGATGGTGGCTCGTCATTGATTCTAACAACAAATGATACTGAATTACTAAAAGCAATTCAACAATTCATGGAATTTCAATCCACTCAACACATAATGCATTAACTTCTTTAAATTTTAAAATTTATTAAAAGTAAAATGAATTTTCAGAGATTTTGAATCTATTTTAGATATCAAAATAGAGATAGAATTCATGTGGATGAGGTCTGATTGAAACCTCGTGATCATCTGCCCTTTCTACCTCGATTAATTTGTCTAGTGTCTCATTTGCAAATATTGGTGCAAGGAACTTTCTATCACTTTCTAATTCGTCAAGTGCTTCACCTAAAGTTGCAGGCAAGTCTTTGATTCCTTTTGCAGCTCGTTGAGCTTTTGTCATCTTGTAAATATCTTCATAGACTGGGTCGCCGGGATCCATCTTCTTTTTGATTCCGTCTAATCCTGCTGCTTGTACTGCTGCAAATACTAGATATGGATTTGATGAAGGATCAGGAGCTCTAAATTCAATTCTCTTAATCTTGGCATAACCTTCTCCCCTAAAGTGGGATGGAATTCTAATTATTGCAGACCTATTGCTTGCACTCCATGCAATATACACTGGAGCTTCATAACCTGGAACTAACCTATGGTAAGAGTTTGTAGTAGGTGCAACAATTGCAGATAACGCTCTTGCATGATTCATAATTCCTCCGCAATAATATCTTGCAATCTGGCTGATCTCTTCCTTGTCATCCTTATCAAAAAACATATTCTTGTCACCTTTCCACAAGCTGACATTTGTATGCATTCCAGAACCCGCATCCATTGAAATTGGTTTTGGCATCATGGTTGCAACTTTGTTATACTTTTTGGCAATGTTTCGTATAACATACTTGTAAGTCTGAGCACCGTCAGCAGAATTTGTCAAAGTGTCATATCTGATATCAATCTCACACTGTCCTGCAGTAGCTACTTCATGGTGATGATTGTCACATAAAACTCCAAAATATTCATTCAAGCATTCTACACAGTCATTTCTATATTCTGTTAGTGTGTCAGATGGTGTGCTGGGATAGTATCCCTTCTTTAATGCCATTGGATATCCCTTGCCGTCTTGGCTCCATGGAGCTTCTTGGGATTCTATTGAATATGACTGGCCTTTGTAAGGAGTAAGAACATCCCATGTAATTTTATCAAATACAAAAAACTCTACCTCTGGACCCCAATAGCTATTGTCAAAGCCTTGAGTCTTCAGGTACGCCTCTGTCTTTTGGGCAATTCCTCTTGGATCAGATTCTAGTCTGCCCTTGTTTCTGCTCTTGTATATGTCACAGATTAACCTAGCAGTCTTTCCATTTTCCATCCATGGTATTATAGCAAAAGTACTGGGATCTGGTTTTAGGACCATATCAGAATCTTCAATTGATCCAAATCCAACAATTGAGGAACCGTCAAGTTTTGGAAGTCCATCTTTCATTTGTTGTGGAGTAAACAAATTTGTAGAAATTGTAGTATGGTGAAATCTTCCTCTAAGACCTGTAAATTGTAAATCGATAAATTTTATCTGATCATGTTTTATTTTTGAGAAAACATCTTCAGAAGTATAAGAAACTTGAACTGGTTCTCCACCAATCACTTTATATGGCAATTTTGCACCTTGATCATAACACAAGGAGTCTATGATTTAAGTATTATTAGATATGGAAATGTCAGAAATTAAAATTGATGTAAATTCATTGTATGCCATTCTTCTTCGCGAAGTAGAAAACGAAACAGTCCAAGAGGTAGATCCTAACCTGTATCACAACATTGGAGAATTTCTTGGTAACTTGAAAAATCATGACTATGACGGAATAGAATCAAAGATTACTAAATCACTTGTAACAATGATTACCGAAATGACATCAATTTTACTAAAAATAAGAATTGAAAAGGCAACAGCTCTTCAAGAAATTGATTATACCAATTTACTTGATGAAGAGAGATTTATTTTAGATTCTGAAGATGAACTGCGACAAAGAAAAGACATTATTCTTTCTGCTACATTAAATGGAAGACTAAAGCTTTTAGAAACTGTAGGACAAAATCACAGAGAAAGATCAATTGTAATACGATTTTTAAAACCAATAGACCAGATAATGGGCACAGATTTGCAGACATATGGTCCATTTGAGGCAGAAGATGTTGCTACCTTACCCTTTGAGAATGCCCGTTCTCTTATAGAAAAGAAGATAGCGGCAAAGGTAAGCTGGGAAGACTAGAAATTAGACAACGTCATTTTATGATATATCATGCATAACGGGATAGACCTTGACGTATACTTTCTAATCATACTATACCCGGTTGCTGGATTATTTATAATAGAAATGGTATGTAGAGCAATCAAGAAAATTCCAAACTGGACTAAACTTCTAACACAAGCCATAATGTGTATCGGTTTTGGCATTGCATATCTTACAATGCATGTTGCCCACTGGCTCACAGCTGGAGTATTGCTTGCCTTGGCAATAGCTCTTCTTTACCAGGCAAAAATTTCAAAACTTGATCCGCAAAAAGCGTTGTACTAGCTAAATTTCCCAAAAAGTCGTTTGAGGAAACTTTGTCTGCCTATACCCTTTGTCCTTTGGATCTTTTTTTCTCCAAATTTTCTTGAACGTATTTGAAACAATTTGACACATCTGTGTTCTTCTGGCAATCTGTGCTCTGCACAAAACTTGTCCTTGCAGTAACTACACTCAAACGGCAAGTCCTGCGTTTTTCCACAATAGGCGCAGTCAAACTGTTCCATTATTTTCAATTAATTACAATACTAATTTAGTGTTGGTAAAAAATCACTAGAGCCTTTGATTAACAAAACTTATTTACGCACGAGCGCAAGATGAAAAATAGTTTTCAGTATGATAAAGGATCAAGTTGCAGTAATTACAGGCGCAAGTAGTGGAATAGGATATGCAACTGCTCTTGCAATAGCTAAAGCCGGCGCAAAGGTTGTGGTTGGTGCAAGAAGAATTGAGAAATTGCAACAACTCCAAAAAGATATTGAAAAAATTGGCGGAGAGTGTATCCCCGTATCATGTGATGTAAGAAAACGTGCTGACTGTGAAAATTTGATTAAAACTGCTATAAACAAATGGAATAGAGTAGACATTCTAGTAAATAACGCAGGACTGATGCCTCTTAGTTTTGTAAAAAACCTCAAGGTGGGTGAGTGGGATCAGATGATTGATGTTAACATCAAGGGAGTGATGTACTGTACTGCAGCTGTAATTCCTCATATGGTAAGCCAAAAATCTGGCCACATTGTAAATATATCATCAATTGCAGGAAGAGTAGTTTTTCCTGCTGGTAGTGTTTATTGTGCAACCAAATTTGCAGTATGGGCATTTAGTGAGGGTCTAAGACAAGAACTCTCTGTTAGAAATAATATTAGAATAACAACAATTGAACCAGGTATAGTAGACACCGAACTTACCAATACTATAACTGACAAGTCTCTAGAATCTTTTGTAACACATTCAAAAACAATTCAATCTCTAAAAGCTGGAGACATTGCAAATTCTATCATGTTTGCACTAGAATCTCCACCTCACATGAGTGTAAATGAGATTGCAATAAGACCAACTACACAAGAAAAATAGTGGTATACCTTGTCAAGACCTCAAAGTATTGTAATTTTAGGCGGAGGCTTTGGAGGCCTTGCTGCTGCAAACGAATTGCGAGAAAATCTTCCCCAAGATGTACGAATCACCATAATTGACAAAAAAGATTGGTTCATGATGGATTTAGTAAAACTTTGGATAATAAACGGTACAAGAGAATTTGAATCATCTAAAAGATCTTTAGAAAACATAACAAAGAAAGGAATTGAATTTGTAAATGAAGATGTTGTAAAGATAGATCCTGTAAACAAATCAATAAGAACAAAATATAGACAATTTCATTATAATTTTCTTATAATATCATTAGGTGTAGAGCTTGCACCAGAAAAAATCCCCGGTCTTAAGGAAAATGGCCTTGTACTTTATGATATCAACGATGTTCCAAAGATTAGAGATGCCATAAGACAGTTCAAGTCAGGCAAAATTGTCTTTGCCATTACTTCAATGCCATACAAATGTCCTCCTGCTCCATTCGAAGCTGCTCTTCTCATCCATTCAGTCCTTGAAGAGACTGGGGCAAGCAGTTCGGTTCAAATGGATTTTTTTAGTCCGGCACCCCTTACACTTCCTGCGGGAGGCCCTAAGGTAAGTGAAGACATTTTACAAATTCTAAAGTCTAAAAATATAGAATTTCATGGAAATAACAAAGTTATATCCGTGGAGAAAAATAAATTAAAATTTGAAAATGGCGAAACTGATTTTGATATTTTAATTGCAGTTCCTCCACACAAAGTTCCTGGAGTTATAGTAGAGTCTGGATTTGCTGAAGAAGGAAAATTTATCGAAGTAAACAAAACATGCAAGACAAAATATGACAATGTATTTGCAATAGGCGATGTCAATCAGATGATGGTTACAGATAAAATTGCAGTACCAAAGGCAGGAATATTTGCAGAAGCTCAAGGAATTGCAGTTGCACAAAATATCATTGGAATAATAAAAAATGAATTGCAATACTTGTCCTTTGATGGAAAGGGAGGATGCTTTTTGGAAACTGGCAAGAAAACTGCAGGATATCTTTCAGTTGACATGTTTGCAAAACCAGATCCATTAACTGAACTACAGCCAACATCAACAGAACATTTTTCAGAAAAAGAAAAATTTGAACAAGATAGACTGAAAAAATGGCTCTGAATTTCAATCCCACAATTTAATAATTTCACAATAGCCCACATCTTCAAGGGGCCGTAGTCTAGCTTGGTTATGATGCTAGCCTGGGGTGCTAGAGGTCGCCGGTTCAAGTCCGGCCGGCCCCACCATGATATCACATGAGGCGTTTGTCATAATTTTCAATCTACTTGCTAATGTCAATTTGTCACGCCTTTTTTTCTAGAATTACGATATTGTATAACATGGGAAAACGAAAATTCACTATTGACCTTGGCAATGAAAAAATTGAGGTCGAAGGACACATGCACAAAAATGTTGCAATCAAGTATCTCATGAAAAGACGAAGATCCCTCCTAATGACAAAAGACAAGGAAAAAGTTGAGAAACTCTTTGCAGACATACCAAAAACAATCTCAATAGTGGGTGGTCATCTGACAAAATCTTACCAAGTAAACTGGGAAAGAGAAGGAACTACAGAATTTGAGGGTTCAAGATTTGTCTTTACTTTGACTGAACTGCCTGAAAAATCTGTACACGCAATTCCAAATTAATTTTCCATCTGTGTATTTTTCAAAACTAGTCTTATAGCGTAGATTTTATGCTTGAATTATAGCTTGGAAACCCCAATACATCTTGATACGCCTTTGGAATCATTGATTTTGATTGCATCAAAAGATCACTTGCCGCAGAATCCAAGACATACGTTACTGCCCAATCATCTTCACTTCTAATAGATCTGCCAAAACCCTGCAGCAATTTAGTTAATGTCTGCGACTTGTACCATAGGGGGAATTGTTGCATCTTTACTTTAGTTCGTTTCTCACTTAGGTTAGGGTATGGCACCTTTGCTATAATTTGAAATCTTGACAAGTCATCTTTTAGATCAACTCCCTCCCACAAAGATGATGACAACAAGACTCCATCTTCATCAAAAGAATGTTCTTGCAATACCTCATCTTGCGTCATTCCGTTCTCATTTCTGCTATGACAAATTCTAATTCTGGACCTATTTTTTTCAGACAAATTGTTTCTAATATCAAAACATCTCTTCTCTGATGAAGTAAGAATCAGTCCTCTTTCATGTCCATGCTCTGACATTATATCATCAATTTTTTTTATAACTGCAAGTTCGTCGTCTTTGCTTGAAGAATAACTTAGCTTTCTACTATTTAGAAAATTAATTCTTCTCTTGTCTGCAGCAAATGGAGATCTTGGAGTATCTACAAATCCAACCTTTGATGGATCAAGTCCTGCATTTTCACAAAAACTATCCTTGTCTATTGTTGCAGACATGAAAATTTGATTTTCTATATCAAAGAAAGTCTTGACATATTTTGAAATGTCTAATGGTTTAATGGATACAGATCTAAAGTTTCCTCGCTCATCCATGTAGGGCTCGTTTATGACAAAATTACCTTTGTTTGAATAAATCTCTGCATGAGCATTTGCCATCTTTTCATATCTTGCTTCTAGTTTAGCAAGTAAGACATAATCTGGATTTAGCATAAACGATCTGCTTTCCTGTAAATCTAAAAGTTGCTTTGAGTATGATCTTGCCAAATCATCAAGTAACTGTATAATCATACCGGCATCTTTCAAATCATATGTGCTTGCATCAATGCCGCACTCTGAAAGCAGTCCATTATAGATATCAACTCCGATGAACTGGATTATCTGATCTTCAACCTTGTGTGCCTCATCAAAGATTGCTATTGGTTTTGAGACATATTCTGCATATGCTTTTCTGTTAAACTTCATCAGCTGAAAGTATGATGCATAATTCCAAATTGAATGAGGAGATGTCAGTGCGCGATACTTTTGTTCATAATAATGGCAAAATTGCTTTGTGATATCCTCTGGCTCTCCAAGCTTTGGTTTGTAAATGCAAACTTCTTTTACTTTTTTTCCACTCTTCATTGTTGTTTCTTCACAAAGGCCCTTCTCACAAGTAAGGCCTTTTTGAATCGCAATCTTTGTATCTGATTGTAAAATTGATTCCTGGTCCATTAGTTTTAGACAGGCAAAATTTGATTTCCCTTTTACTGGCATGAGAAATTTTAGATCTTTGGAATATTGGTCCTGTAATTGCTTTGATGCAGTGACAACAAAGGAACTACCATAATATCTTGCCAATGTAGCAGCAATGAGTGATTTTCCTACACCAGTAGGGGCTGATAGGATAATAGTTTTGTACCCTACCTTCATTTGCTCCTCGATTCCCTGGAGGATCTCCTTTTGTATCTCCCTTGGTTTGTATTCTTCTGGAAAATATTCTAAAACAGTAGTCATTTTAATTTTGGTCTATAAAACATTGAAAAACTACATACTTAATCGCTTGGTTAAGTAGCAATTACATCTAAAATCAAAGGTTTTTGCAAAAACCGTTGCTTGGGAGGAGTGGTTAATTATTTCCAAGTCGATGACAAAAAAAATTAGGTTTTACGAATTAACAATGATTTCAAAAAGTATCCAGAGTTGAAAGCAACTCATATTGTATCACTCACTCTAGTACTAGCAGTGTTTGTAATTGGATTTTCAAATATCCCTGTCTCCCACTCTGTACTAACTTTAAGCATGCTTGTTAATGTAAAGCCGCAGATAGATCCTATTATTCAGGGAGACCATGTTATAATAGTTGGAAATGTTACAGACCAGGCCTACAAACCAGTTCCAAATGCCGTAGTGTTTCTCCTATTTGGGTCAGAAGCAGTAACTACAACTACAGATAATCAGGGCAATTTCAAGTACCAATCTGTATTATCGCAAGCTCCTGGAACCTATGAGATAGATGCTACTGTTACAAAACCAGGATACATCAAGCAACTTGCAACGACAACATATACTATAAAACCATTCTCAAGCACAAATTCCACATCGGTAGGTACCTCAACTGCAACTAGTAACATAACAGGCCTTCCAGTCTCTGCTGGAAACTATACGGTATATCTTGGCAAAGTTGCCCAGTGGAATCTTGAAACTACATGCTTTGTAGACTTTTCTGACAAGTACATGAGATTTTTAAAAACATGTGACCTATACAACATTAATCCTCAAGACTTTACAGTAGATCAAAAAGTGATTTCTATGGTTACTGTAATTGAACATGATGGTACATACCGACTCTTCCCTCAAAATGTTTACGATGAAGCATACTATATGGAAAATAATACTGCAAGCAGCTTTGCGGCATCAACATGGCAAAGCTATGTTGCTCCAAAGTAATTTTAGAAATAATTTAAAACTCTGATGATATAACTAATACATATAGTGGCAAAGATAGTTTATGATGTAACTTGCATAGTAATAGACGATGACATTGATTTACGAGATATTTTTGTAGAATTACTTGGAATAAACAATGTTACTGTATTAGGTACTGGTATTAATGGTCACGAGGCATTTGAACTGTATAAAAAATTCAATCCAACCATAGTTTTTTTGGATGAATTTATGCCCGACTTTGATGGAAGATACGGAATGGAAAAAATTAGAAAATACAGTCCACATGCAAATATAATCTTGGTTACCAGTGCTACAAAAAATGAATTAAAATTTCATAAAGATGACATAACCGCTATGATTGAAAAACCAATTCAGATGGATCAACTCATGGCAATTGTAAATAAAATGATGTCACTTCATTCATAATTTTTTCTATCTATATATCATGAATTGATTTTAATTTGCATTGGGGGAAATCCTAAAGTATTCGGATATTTTCAAGCGTAAAGCAATGACATGGCAATATCTCGTGTTGTTATAATTCCAACAATCTTGTCTTTTTCAACTATTGGTAGATGGTCTATGTTGTTTTTCTCCATGATATGTGCTGCCTCTTGGATTGTCTGGGCAGGGCTTGCATAAATCAAGGGTCTTGATGCAAGAAAACTCAAGATTAGGCATTTGGGAGATATGCTAAGGTTTGCCATTATACGCACTAGGTCTCTTTGGGTTACAATACCAAAGGGTCTCTCGTAGGCAGTAATTATTACGCATCCTGCTCTTTTTTGTGCCATCAAAGTAGCGGCCTCATGTGCAGTTTTCAGATGGTCCATAGTTATCACATCTCTTTTCATGACATGAGATATTGTAGTACCGCCAGGTCCAAAAAAGACTTCAGAAAATATTTCTAATTCTATTTCACTTGTTGCTTTTGGGCTCTTTTCTTCTTGGTTGTGATGACTATCACGTAGTTTTATCATTGACATCTATACGTCTTGCTAACCTATAGGCATTATTCTCCCTCCAATTTTTTTATGCTTTTATCAGTTGATGATATTTTTGTTTGGCAAAATAATCCTCTATGCATTCCTTGTGAGTATAACCAAAAGCATTGCATGTGTTTTGACAGAACCAGCAGACTCCTCTACGATACCTTGGTGACTTATTTTCTACCATGATGTAATAATACGTCATTCCAAGTATTATCTATGATCTTTAATTATTTTCAAAGTATGCAAGTAATAATCAGTAACATATTTCTTCTAAATAATGATTATATTATTGCATAATATTTTCATGATCAATTTTATATTTTTGTAATGCTATATTATAATATGAAAAAAGAATTCTGCCACTTCTGCAAAGAAGGGGGCAAACAATGTGTTCAAGTTGACACAGTATCACAAGTATACATGGAAATGTTTCATGTTACATGTGCAAAATGTGGACGACAATTGATTTCGTAAATTATTTTTTTATGTTGTAAAAAATAAGTTGCAAATATGCCAAACAAAAATTTCTAATTTGTATAGTTTAGTCTGACATTACTACGTACCGTTTTTGGTATTTGGTTTATACAGCTCGGAAGACTAGTGCTATGTACCCAATTAGCACACCGGCAAGAATCAATCCTGCACCCTCAAAAAATGCAAGCTGATTTGTGCCTCCTCCATATCCTCCACTTTGAGGATTAATCACAAATATCGTCACCAAGCAGCATACTAGCATCAATGCTACTGCTATTGGGAGATATTTTGGATGGTCTTTTCTTGTTTTCTCATACGAACCTGTGTATGAAGACATGGGATATAATACGTGATTCAAAGATATACGGATATCTATTGTATGTATAGCAAGACTGCCTTTTTTGTTATATGTCATAAAAAAGGTTTATCAGTCAATTAGTCTGATTTAACCAAAGTCCAAGGCTGTAAACTATGTGGGAACCAAACAAGAAATCAAAGGTAAAAACAATGATTTTGATTGTAATAGTAATCTCATTTGTGCCATTTTCGTATCTATGGTACGAGACTCTATCCCATCTTGGATGTACTCAAATCTCCTTGCAAACTAATGTTAATGGAGAAAATCTAAAAGATACACCAAGTAATTGCATATCACAAACAAGTTCTCATTGGTTGATGTTTTATGCTATCAATGGTATGATGTATGGAGTTCCATTTACTACACTGGTTCTAAAAACAAAAAGAGTATAAGAATCAATTCTTAGATTTACACTGGATTTAGAATCTCTCTTTTGTTTGAAGAACCTACTTGTATTTCAGGATAAACCGGCATACCTATCTCATACGTTAACTTTACATCATCGATATAATCAAAACTCCCAGCCTCTGGAAAATCTGCCAAAATCTCCATGATAAGGATTTTTTCGCGACTTGGCTTTTTTGTCATTTCATATGTAATTGCAAACACTTCTATCGTTTTTTTAATGCGTTGGTTATACCATTGTCCAGTTACTGCTTTTTCGTAAAACTCAACTACGGACATACAAGAACATCCAAATTTTAATTATTTTCAGCCCTCAATAATGAGTACATCAATACACTGATAGATATTCCAAGTGCTGCTACAAATGCTATCAATATCCCACCCATGATCAATTACCTCCTTTTACACCGACTTCTGGAGCATATACTTCAGGATACTGCTTTACCAATTCTACATTGAGATTCAATACTCGAACATAGTCTGGTGCAAAGACTAGAGCGTTTGTTTCCTTGTTTCTTGCAATATCCAGATTAACCAATGTTTTCAAAGCATTCATTGGTATTCCAGTAGCGTTGCTTATCCTTGGTATTTGTGAAAGGGCATTATCTGGAGTAATGTCTGGATCTACACCAGATCCGGAATCTGTTGAATTTCTTGGATAGAAAAACTTTGGCGAATCAAAGCTTTGAGCTATGAGTTCTGATCCAACTATTTTTCCATCTAGAATAACTTGACTGCCATTAGATTGCGATGGAAGTACAGTCTGACCTATTGCTGTAACAAGTAGTGGATAGGCAACTCCAGTTGTAATTATCATCAGGATGACGATTCTGATGGCAGGTGAAAATACTTTGCTCTTTATCGTTCTCATCTTCTATATCATCTCATAAAGACCGACAGTAGAAGGTCAATCGCTTTTATGCCTGCAAATGGAAATACAACTCCACCAAGTCCGTATATTATCATATTTTTGAGAAATGTCTTCTCTGGAAGTTCTGGCTTGTATTTTACACCCTTGAGCGATAATGGTATCAGCATAGGAATCACTATTGCATTAAATATCAATGTGGAAAGTACTGCACTTTCTGGACTGTGGAGATGCATTATGTTAAGTACCTCCATTCTTGGATTGTCCTTCAAGAACATTGCAGGAAGTATTGCAAAATATTTTGCAACATCATTTGCAATTGAAAATGTAGTGATTGCACCACGGGTCATCAGTAATTGCTTGCCAAGTTTTACAACTTTGAGAATCTTTGAAGGATCCGAGTCAAGATCAACCATGTTTGCAGCCTCTCTTGCAGCTGCGGTTCCTCGGTTCATTGCAAGTCCAATATCGGCTTTTGCAAGAGCTGGTGCATCATTTGTACCATCGCCAATCATTCCTACTACGTGACCCTTTAGCTGCTCTTCTACTACTCTGTTTAGCTTGTCAGTGGGTTTAGCTTCTGCAATAATTTGATCAATATTTGCCTCTTTTGCAATTACTTGTGCTGTTAGTTGGTTGTCACCTGTGATCATAACCGTTGTTATACCTGATATACGGACTTCATCCAACTTTGTTCTAATATCCTTCTTGAGAGTATCCTTGAGTGAAATCAAACCTACTATCTCATCATTAACTGCAACGGCAAGTGGGGTTCCACCATTCTTTGATATTTCTTGGGCCTTCCAACGTAATTCTGGTTCGTTTACATCATGAGCAATCTTTAGAATTGCCTCAACTGAACCTTTGAGAATTTTTACTTGAATGTTAGATTCATCTAGTTCATCTATCTTGGCAGATACTCTAGTACGCGGTAAAGATGATTTTGGAGTTTGACCCTGTGTAGTAAATGATTTTTTCTTTGGTGAAAATTCTATACCGCTAAATCGTGTTTCTGAGCTAAACTCAATTGGTTTTGATGTTAAAATCTCCATCAAAAATGGTGGCTCAATTTTTTTCTCATTTGCAAGTTCAATAATTGAAGTTCCTTCATGAGTGTGATCACTATAAGACGCAGCATACGCAGCTTGTGCAATATCTTCTTCTGTGAATTTTTCCATTGGAACAAATGCAATTGCTCTTCTGGCTCCTTCAGTAATGGTTCCTGTTTTATCCAAGATTAGTACATCACAGTCACCTGCAGCTTCGATTCCCTTTCCAGATTTTACTACAATGTTATCTCTTGCAAGCCTGTTAATTCCGGCAACACCAATTGCAGGCAACAATCCACCGATGGTAGTTGGCATCAAGGCTACTAGTAACGCAAAGAGTACGGATACATCCATGTGGTATCCAAGATAATATCCGAAGAACAGCATAGTCCCAACTACAGTTATGAAAATTAATGACAATCCTGCAAGCAGTATGGTAAGGGCAATCTCGTTTTTGGTCTTTGGTCTTTTAGCACTTTCAATTAATCCCACCATTTCATCAAGGAAGCTTTTTCCAGCTTCGGAAGTTATCTCAATTATTATGCTATCATTTGCAACCTTGGTTCCTCCAAGTACTGGATTATCTTTTTCCTTAAAGACAGGGTTTGATTCTCCAGTCATCATGGATTCATCAATGAATGCTTTTCCTTCGTGTACAATGCCATCTCTTGGAATTATTTCTCCGGCATAAACTCTAACCCTGTCTCCCATTTTGAGGCTGCTTGAGATTACTGGAACTTCTTTTCCATCTACGAGTTTTTTTGCTAAAACCTCCTTTTCCAAATTTTTTAGTGAGTCTACCTTTGCCCTTGCCTGAGATTCAGACAAAGATTCAGAAAATGTTGCAAACCAGACTGTAACAATTAGAATTATTGAAGTTTCAATATAAAAGACACGGTTTTCATTTACAAATTCTAATGACATGTTTGGCAGCAAACCAATTGCAAGCACCAAAAAGAATCCAACTTCAACTGTAAACATTACTGGACTTTTCTTTGCAAGATAAATTGGATTGAGTTTAGTTACAGAGTCCTTGAGCATTCTTTTGTCAAATATTGATTGTCTTAATTGTGCTGTCATCATTACATCACGCTACATTGAAAATGGCCCCATTGCCAAGAACGGAAAGAAAGTAAGAACTGTCAAAACAAATACCATGACTGACAATACTCCAACAAAAAGAAAGCCTGAAGTTTTGATGGGCTCTACAACTTCCTTTCTGTCTCTCAAAGTAAATGATCCTGCAATTGCTAACATCAATCCAAACGGTGCATAACGTCCAAGTATCATTATCCATGCAGTAGACCAATTCCAAAATGGAGTGTTTGCAGAAGTTCCAAGATAATCTGATCCGTTATTTGCTGCGGCTGAACTATATTCATACAAAACTTGTGTAAATGTTGCAGGAGTGGTTTGTTCCCCCAGAATACTCTGTGCACTTTCAGTTGTATACGCCATTACAGACGGAATTAGTATGAGTGCAGGATGAATCAAAAATACAAATGCTGCAATTTTGACGTCTCTTGGATTTATTTTCATACTCATAAATTCTGGAGTTTTCCCTACCATAAGACCAACCAAAAAGAGTGTAAGTATAACAAAAATTATCATCATCATCATTCCCGCACCGTCCGCTCCCGGAATTGCTTGAACAAACATGCCCAAGAAGAGTCCAATTACTGCATTGGGAGACATGCCTGCAAGAGCGGCATTTGCAGAACCAGTGTTTGTAGCTATGGAGGATTCTTGAAATAAAGCACTGCCAAAACTCCCAAATCTTGTTTCAAGGCCAGAAGGACCATTCTGTTCAGAGAATCCTAAAGCCAACATAACTCCAAATCCGATTAACATGGCTGCAAGTATCGAAAGTCCTCTTCCTTTGCCTAACAGATGACCGTATGCTATAGGAAATGATAGTGGTATGACAAGCATGAGGATGCACTCAAAGACATTTGAGATGCCACTGGGATTCTCAAATGGATGGGCAGAATTTGCACCAAAAAATCCACCACCGTTACTTCCAAGCTCCTTTATAGATTCAAGCGATGCCACTGGTCCGATTGTAATTGTTTGACTTGTACCTTGGAGTGTACCTACTGTAATTGTGGAATCCAATGTTTGAGGAGCCCCCAAGAAAAGTAAGAAGAAGGCAGAAAAAAACGCAATTGGCAAAAGAAGTGTGAGTATTATTCGAGTGAAATCAACATAAAAATTTCCCAATCCAAACTCTTTTCTGATAAAACCTCTGATGAATGCAAATGCCGAAGCTATTCCTGTTGCTGGAGCCACAAACATGAGAAAAATTAATCCAACCATCTGTGAAAAAATAGATAGCTGTTGATCGCCAGCATAGTGCTGAAGATTGGTATTTGTAACAAAGGAAGCAGCTGTGTTAAACGCTAAATCAAATGATAAACCAGGTTTTGGTGAAAGAGGAAGATCATTCTGATAAAGAAGAACTGCCATTAAAAATCCTGCAGCAATAACATTAGTTATCACTATTGCCAGAAAGTACTGCTTCCACGTCATCTGCTCATACTTGTCTACACCAATTATCCTGTAGAACCCATTCTCAACTCTACCCAATGTATTTTCTAACGGTCTTTTTTCATAAACAATCATTCTTGCCAAGTATCGTCCAAAAATAACAGACAGTCCAAGGGCTCCTCCAAGTACAACTAGAAGAATTATAATCTCCACATAAGGTCACTTTACGTCCTTTGATTATGATATACAGATTGTGTAAACATCACCAGTGTTTTTGTTAAACATCCTGAATTTGCATCTGTGACCATGTGAATCAAACTCATCATCGAGATGCACGAATATAGACCTTATCGGTATTGGATATCATAATTAAAACCTTAATATGATATCTAATATCATAGTATTTGTCATGCAGGAGCCACCCTTTGTATCTGATGAACTTGATCTATTGATATTGGAATACATGGCAAAAGATGCAAACATACAGTTCAAGCAGCTTGCAGATATTTTGAAAGTTGATCAGCGAACAATAGCAAAAAGAGTAAACAATCTAAAAGAAAATGGAGTTCTAAAAAACAAGATCGAAATAGACTGGTCAAGACTTGGAGTTGGAATCTCTGCATATGTAGGTGCTGAGACCGGGCTTGGAGAGGAGGATGTTAAAAAGATGTATGAGTACATTAGAAAAGAACCGCGTATCATAGAAGCATATTCTACAATTGGTAATCAAGAATATTTTTTTAAGGTAATGGAGACTGACTTGCATAGTCTAAGAGAGGAAGTAATGACCCGTTTTGAACCAATTACTGCAAAGCTTACAAGCTCAATCATATCTTCGCAGCTAAAACACCATGATGATGTTGCACTATTACGTTTTATTAGAAATAGAGGATATTCTAACAAGAAGATCAAGGCAGACACTTGAAAAAATACACAAACTTGATTAGAATCAATTTACATTTTTAACTACTGCAAAGCTTACTAGCACAATCATCTAATATTGATATAATAAAACAAGTTGAAACTATTGTTATTTCTATATAGTATCTATATTTTTTTAATAATTATGAAATCTATAAGCTCCATATGGATATAATAATTAATTTTTGTAGAATTGATGAATTACAAAATATTATTTGCTTTAGCATCAATGCTATTGCTAATAATACCAGCAACTTCATTTCATGCAAGTGCTCAAACCAGTCAGACATATACGCTCACAGGAGCAGGTTCGACATTTGTTTTTCCTCTGATGGATAATTGGAGAGTACAATACAACAAACTTAACCAAAACATAAACCTCAATTATCAATCAATTGGTAGCGGAGCTGGAATAAAATTACTCGAACAAAAATCGGTTGATTTTGCAGCATCTGATGCACCATTACAGCCTTCTGAATCAGCAAAGGCACCTGGTGCATTGACTCTACCTGAATCAATTGGAGGAATCACAATTGCATATAATGTACCAGGAGTTGACAAGGGTCTCAAATTAACAGGACCTGTTATTGCCCAGATATTCATGGGAACGATAACCTCTTGGAATGATCCTGCAATTGCAAATCTGAATCCTGGTGTAAACTTGCCAAGTCAGAATATCGTCATCGCTCATCGTTCAGACGGTTCTGGAACAACTTATGCATTTACTGATTATTTATCAAAAGTTAGTCCAGATTGGATGAGTAAGGTAGGTCAGGGCAAAACAGTGCCGTGGCCAGTTGGTACTGGTGGACAAGGAAACGCAGGTGTAGCCAGTATTGTAAAGACTACACCGTATGCAATTGGATACATAGAGTTGGCATATGCAGTACAAAACAACATGTCCTATGCTTTTGTCCAAAATGCAGATGGTAATGCCTTTGTTGAACCAACATTGGATACCGTAGCGGCTGATGCGGCGGCAGCTGGTACAAACTTGCCTGCTCCAGATGGAGATTGGAGTAAGGTATCAATAGTAAGCCAGCCAGGAAGCAATTCCTATCCGATATCTACTCTTACATACGTATTCGTTTACAAAGACTTGAGTCAAGTAACTGGTGAGACACAAGGCAAGGCAAATGAAATAGTCAACTTCCTTAACTGGATAATCCATGATGGACAACAATATGCTACACCTTTATACTATGTTCCATTGCCAGACTCGATAAAGAAGATTGACGAACAAGGACTTGCAGAAATTCAATTCAATGGTGGTGCCGTTCCAGAATTTGGCTCTATGGCAGAACTGATACTAGTAATTGCAGTAATAGCAGTTATTGGAATGTCTGTAAAGAAGATCGGTCTTGCAGCATTATTGCCAAAGGCATAAGGACCACACAAAATCTTTTTCTTTTTAAATTATAAAGCTACGACGGTAATTTGTAGCAGATTGTTGAAATAGTATAAATTATAAATTGTAACAGAACCGTACATGGTAGTAAAACGACAATCTCATACTGCAAAACATGAGCAGACAAGAAGTATAACCTATCGTCTTCCAGAAAACATAATTGAAGAATTAGAAACTGAAGCTCAACAAAATGGAATATCACAAAATGTTCTAGTCAAGCAAATTTTAGAAAAATACATCGAGTGGGATAGATTCGCAAGTAACATAGGAATGATTCCAGTTCCAAAAGAACTTCTAAAAATATTGGGTGAGAGGATGGATGGTACTGCAATAAATGAAATAATACAAGGAATAACTCCTGTTATAAAAGACTGGATTATGTTCAAAAAAGAAGGCTATGACTTGAAAAAAGTAATTGTATCAATGGAAGAATACATGAAAGCTTCAGGCATGAAATCTGATCATCGAATAGAAGGGGACATTCATCATTTTCTAATACAGCATGACCTTGGAATACGTTGGTCACTTTTTGCTGAATTTTTGTTAAAACAAACCTTTCACGAGTTTCTACCAAATTTAGTCATGAAGACTCGCACTACCCCAAATACTGTTGTTTCAAGTATTGCTCTAGGGTCTGATTTTAACGAGCATGCTAATACACAAGACTAGGTTCTGTTAAACGGGATTTTACACAAACAAGAATTTCGAAAAGTAAAATGCTAGTTTTGTCTAACAATCTTGTGATTCGAGAAGATATACTCATAATGACTGCTTGCTGAATTATTTTAAAAAGGAAAAGAAAGTTTCACTCTTTCCATAGAGTCCAATTATAGAAAAGATAAAAATCTACAAGTATAGTCTAAATTTTCTGGATGCTACTATGACACCAATTACTGATATTGTAATAATCATCCCTGCAAGTGGACCAAATTCGGGTACTGCTGAAGAACTAGAAGTTGTTCCTTGAGGTATTGTATTGTCTACAGTAGAATTAATGTCCCCTGGCAAGGTTGTGTCTGTTTGATTTTCAGGATTTGTAATATCTGGACTTGAAATGTCTGGAGGAGTAAGGCTGGTAGAATTATCCTCTGGAATTGGATCTGCTCCTAAATTGTCAGTAGAATTATCCTCTGGAATTGGACCTGCTCCTAGATCTGCAGTTGAGTCAGGATCTTGTGTAGATGGATCAGGTGTTTGTGCAGATGGATCAGATGGTGCTTGTGCAAACGCATTGAATTTTTGATTCAAATCAAAACTGGAATAAGAAGATGATATTATAGCTGAAAGGCTGAAAAGTAACATGGTTAACAAGATTTTCTTGGTTTTTCCCTGTACCATAGCCTTGGCAATTTTTTCATTTACATAAGCATTCCGGCACAATAATCTATGTTGAAGAATTTCCTCTACAATTTCATGGTGTACTTTGAAAAATTAGGATTGTCAGTTAACTTTGTTAAGTGACAAAGCTCCGCAATTAATTATATACTGCATGCCTAATACATCTTAAGAAATAACATGACACACACCAAAACAAACCTCAAGGAAATCAAATCCGGTTTGACAAAAAAGGCAACAGCATTTGCAGTTATAGCTGTATTGTTTGTTTCCGTTTTTGCAGGCAATTTGATGACCCTACAGGCAAGCGCAGACAATGGCACAAACACTGGTGCAAGCCCAGCAGCCAATGGTAAACAAGCTGACAGACAAACATTGCGACAAACATTGGCACAAGATCAAACTACTTACAAACAAGCAGTTCAAGCAGCAGATCTTGCATATCGCCAAGCAGTACAAACATCACAACTTGCTCACAAGCAATCAGTCCAAGATGCAAACTCTGCATACAATACTGCAGTTCAGAGTGCTCGTCAAGCATATCAAACTGCAATAAGTGGTGGAAAAAACAATCCAACAATAATTGGACCAGCCATGGCAACAAGAGACCAGGCAATTGCAACTGCTCAGACTAACAAAATAAACGCAGTTGTTACAGCTGATACTACTTATGATAAAGCAGTATACGATGCATGGTCAGCTCATGAGACTTCAGTCTATGGAGCTCTAGCTACAAAAGATGGCAATGATGGTACTGCACAAAGCACATACTATACAGCCATTGGAAATGCAACACTTGCCACACGTGCAACAACAATAGGCCAAGCACATGTAACTGAAGACAATGCTATCTTGAAAGCAAGAACTGATAGAATATCTGCAGTAGAAACTGCCGACGCTGCAAAAATCAATGCAGTAGGAGCAGGTCAGACTGCATTTGTCAATTCAGAAATTACTGCCAAGACAGCACTTGACAATGGTTACACAAAGGATGCAAAGGCCTGGAATGCAGCATACCAGACATACTGGGGTGCAGTTGCTCCACTTGAACAGACAAGAGACACTGCAATTGCTACTGCTAATGCAAATCAAGTAAGCGCAATAGGTAGTGCCGACGGAGCAAGAGATCAAGCAATTGATCAAGCACATGCAGCAATGTATGGTGCAATTTCCGCCGCCTATTGATACGACAAATTCCGTAAATAACGGAATTTCCCCTTTTTCATTTTTATTTACAAGTCTGATTTTTTATCTAAATTCTTCTTTCTTGGAAATAATGTCTCATAAGGGTCCAAGATGGTCTTACAAAATTCAATTCCTTTCTGGGTAGGCTTGTATATTGTTATGATTCTCTTTCCGATTGATTTTTCCTCACTTTTGATTAGATTAATTGATTCCAATTCATCAAGAATAGATTTGTGTTTTTTTAAATTCAGACCACAAAAACTCACAAGAGCAGTCTGGTTTAGCTCGCCATATTGAACCAGCATGAGAATTAGATCTTTAATTATGTAAATTCTATCTCGATAGGAACTTGATCCTGACATTTATTGTATCCACAGTTCCTTTGCTGTATACTGTCTAGGTGTCAATATTCTGTGAAGCAAACTAGTCATAGCTAAAAACTAATCTTCGTCTATGCCGTAATCTGAGGCAATTTTTTTATCAATCTCGTCTTTTTGTTGTTGATATTCTTGAAATTTTTTATTCCACAATTTTAGCATCCTATGTTGTCGTATTCCAATTACCATCCATGCTATTGATACTGCTATTATAATTCCAAGCAATACACCAAGTGCTAATCCAAATTTATACTCGCCTTGAAGAACACGAAAGAAATGTGGATGTGTAAATAAAAATATGCAAAGTCCGATTGAAAAAGGTGCTAAAATAAATCCAGATATTGTAACTCCAAGCAGAATTTTTCTTATTGATAAAATCTTACTTATGAAACCGTCCATTACATCAAGCAAGTCAACACGAGATGGTTTGGTATTGTCTTCGCTCATGTAAATTTAGATAAAACAAGTTAGATTTACACATATTGGCTGTAATTTACTTGTATGTGGAATCAAAAATAATTGAATTTCAAAAATATCATAGCTGAGTAATTCTTAAGTACAAAAAAGATATTGGACGTGATCATGTCATATGATGGATTAATAGACAAACTCTTATTGTCTATTATCTTTCTTAGTTTTTCAGGAATAGTATTTTCATCTTCGTATCATGCTGACTCTGAATTAAAATTCAATGCGTTTGCACAAACTGATCCATCTACAGACCCAGGAGCAAGTCCAATTCCAGATGATAATTCCACTAGCGATATGCTAGGAGATAATTCTACAGATACAGCAAATCCTGGCAGTATGGATACAACAAGTTCTGATAATTCCACTAGTGTACCTGATGTGAGCAGCACTGATCCTAGCGAAAATGATACCATGTCTACAAGTGACATGTCAGGTCAACAAGAAACTCTCTATCCCAGTACAAATGATGCCATGTCATCCAATATGGCTATGAATCAACATGGTGTACTTCCACCATTACAGCAACTAAAATCAGGAGTCTTGGCAAAAGATGTACAATGCACACAGGGTTTCACACTGATTCTAAAAATTGAAGATGGCTCACCTGCTTGTGTAGATACTCAAGTTTCACAAATACTGACTCAACGTGGTTGGTAAGAGTAAAATTTTATCAAAATTATAATTTAAGAAAACTCGATAATTGTCTCAGGTGTGGAATTTAAGACAACTCGGATTGAATTTATCTTACTTTGATACATGAAGAATTTTTTGCCAGACTCGTTTGTATCTCCTGAGATGCGCAAAAACCCCACTTTGTGAAGCCTACGAACCCACCTGTACACCTGAGTTAATGCAATATCTGATGTTTGAGATATTTGCCAAGCCGACTTTGGGCAATCACATGTTTGCCTGAGTATCTTCATTGCTTGATCGTTTGACATTATTCTTAAAATTTCATCAACTGCATCGTCTTGAACAATTCTACCTTGTTGCAGTATCTGCACACATATAGGAAATATCCAAGAAATATAACAAGAGTGATTATATTGTATTTGATTGCAAGCGTTTGCAATTATTCAGAAAATTTGAATGACATCATGCCTGCATTATATTCAAAATCAGCTTTTTTCTCTAGAACTTCTCTGAAAATTAATTCTAGTACTGTGGTATGATAGATGGACCAATTCTCACCAAGGTCATGTTTTATGATAAACGTATGGACATTGTTCTTGATGTTATGGTTTATCTCAATTGATGATGCACGCATTCTTGCTTCAAACCACGAGATAAACGAATCAAGACTGATATCGCCTTGCATAAATAATGCAGTATCTCGAACTACGTTTTTGCCAATGCGCTTTGCCATATCTATAACCTGATCTTTTGTCATCTTTCCAAAGAGTTCAACTATGATAGGTTTTGCAATGGGTACCATTCCAACTTTGGCTTCAAACATGTCCCATTCTACATATCTTTTGAATATGTGGTTGACAAATGTATTCAGACTGGTTTCTCTATGCTCTGACTCGGAACGAAGTTTGCTCAAGATATCTTCATCGATTCTAAATGTCATAGTTGATGTTTTCTTTGTACTTAGAACCATTGTCTTCCCCACTATCTCTTTGAATATAATTTGTTTTATTTTCCAAATTTTGCTATGAGGATGATCTGCTTTTTATGCATTAAGACCATATCTATCCCATTGAGTGTCCAAGATATGCTAGATTCTGTAATGAAGTCAGATGATCGCATAAGATATGCAACAGTTTGTGACCTGGAGGGATCAGTGCTTGGAACAAAAATTCGTGAAGGTATCCAACCCTTGTTGTCCGAAGAAGAACACAAGGAGGCACTAGTCTATGCAATCAATGCGATGAAGATTCGTGAGAAGTTGAGTGCAAAGTTGGGAAAAAATCAGTACGTGTTGGCCGTATATGAAAATCTCTGTAGGATGACAATGCCTATTGGAAACAAGTACATGCTCTTGCTAACATGGGGACCTGATACACCATTAGACATATTAAAAAATATTAGAAATGCACTAAAGTAAACTCTCCACAATCTTTGAAAAAGACTTTACACTAAATGATAATTGTAAAGTATTTTTCATTTTTGGAAATGATTTCAGAATGATACTAGTGGATCTTGTGCCCTGTTTTGCGGTTGTGCTCTTTTGCCTGCTTGCTGTTAAGCAAGACTATTTCGCACTGCTTGCAGACTATCTCTCCAGTAAGAAAATATTTTGGGTTTCCCATGTCAAATGGAAAATATTCGTAGGCAGTATCTACCTCTCCTAACAATCTGTTTCTTAGATTTCCCATTGTCTCTAAGAAATTTCCCCAGCGTTTTGCATTTACCATTTCATGCAACTTTGATATGATTATTTTTCCTTCAAATATTTGAAAGTCTGATATGTGTTTTTCAATCCAGTATGGCGTTGTATAATATATGATATCATTTTCTTTTAGGTCATATCTCATAGTTCCAACAATAAACACCTGGCATGATGGCTTTTCCATAGTTCCAGTTGGAAATACATTTTCTATTGAAGAGAGAAGCTCATACTCCCAATATGGCAACCAAAAGGTTCCCTTGTCATCAAACCTTTTTAGTTCATACAGATAAACTCCATACTTGCCACATCCTCCTCCATGTTGTACCTCAGAGCCTTTGGGTCTTGAAATTCCATGTAATTTTTCAGTAGAAACTATTGTATTTTGTACCTCTTTGTAAAAAGAGACAACATCCAATTGTTTTTTCAATACTGTATTTCATTATGGTATAATTGTAGATAAAGATCTACACTGTATGATTCAGTTAACACTGTCAATCTGAATTTTTTGCATTTAATCAAGTTCTCTAAAAGATTATTATTTTTTTCAATTGCGAATAATTATCTCATCCAATTTTGTCAAATTTCTGAAGGCTCTTCCAGAGATACCATGTTACAATAGTTCTGTATGGTCTCTAACGCTCACCAATCTTTTCAACTTCCTTTGGTTTTGGAATCTCTTTCAAAGAAAACGCTCTCTGAACTCCTTTTCTTAATCCAAGATCATCTGCAGGAAAAACATCTTGTCTTCCAAGTGAAAAAATAAGAAACATCTCAGCAGTCCATCTTCCAATTCCTTTCACTTGTGTTAGTTGTACAATAACATCTTCATCATTCATCTTTGCAAGTGATTTCATGTCTAGCCGTCCTTCTTCTACATGTCTTGCCAAATCTTTTAGATAATCAATTTTCATTCCAGACAGACCAACTTGACGCAGTTTTGTTTTTCTTGTAGAGAGAATCTCTGACGCAGTTGGAAATTTTGGATACAATCCCTTGAATCTCTTAAAAATTGCCTCTGCCGCACCAGTTGCAAGCTGTTGAGATATTATGGATTCTACTAGAACAGAAAAATGATGACTTTTTTTCTTTAAGGAATAATCGCCTACTGTATCTATTATATCCGTCAATACAGGGTCTTTACGAAGAAAATCTACTGGATCCTTGACTGTCATCTCTAGCTTGGCTCTGGATGTATGGTAACTATGGCATTTTTTATCTGATTTTTAATCTTGGTTTCAATCTCTGAGACAATATCGTGAACCTCTTCTATACTAAGATCTTTCTCAAATGAACAGTCAATGTCTACTTTGAATATGTCCTGCAAGTGTAATGTTATGACTCTGCCAACTTTTTTCACCTTTGGATATTCTTTTATAATTTTTGTAACTTGCTCTTCAATTGTTATATCCTCTACTGGAATGCTGTCTGGAATTGAGATGTATGGCTCTAGATGTATTGTAATATGATTTACATTTGTAACAGATTTTTTTATTTGAGATTCAATCTCATCTGATACACGGTGTGCATCTTCAAGTGACATGTTTCTATCAACCATGACATGCAAGCTGATAAAGACACCATTTTCTGCATTAAAGGAGCTTACATTGTGTATCCCTTTAACACCTGGTACTAGGTTTGCAACATTGTTTATGATGTAATCAGAAGGTACATCCTTCCAAGTTGGCTTGAAATTAACAGTTACATTGGAATTTGCAATAGAATTTTTGATATTTTTTTCCACATTTGCAGAAATCTTGTGAGCCTCTTCAAAGCTTGATGCTGCACTCAATGTAATAGTAATTTCTGTAAATATGTCACTGCCAGATCTTCTAATCAGAACAGATTCTGTCTTCATCACTCCTGGTGTGTTGGATACAATATCCTGAACTCTTTTTACCATGTTTGCAGGAACTGCATCAGTTAGTTCTAGTCCGCTCTTGTGAATTAGCTTCAAGCTTAGTGCAAAAAGTAAACCTCCAAGAATTAATGCTGCGATATAATCTCCCTGGTAGAATCCTAGTGTGACAAATACAATTCCTACCAAAGCAACTGAGGTGGCACCCATATCCATGAATGCGTGATACAAGTCTACTCGAAGGGTCGAGCCCTCTGTTTTCTTCAATGCCCTCTCTAAAATTACAATTCTAAAGAAGATGGAACCTAAGGTATAGACTGCTGCTATTATAGCCAAAACTCCAGGCAAAACCTCTGGTTTTGGCTCCTGGAATCTTGAAATTGACTCGTAAATGAAAAATGATGAAATTAATAAAATGATGATTCCTGCGATAAAGCTGCCTAACGTCTCAATTTTACCATGACCATAGGTGTGTTCCTTATCAGCTGGCTTTGAAGACCACTTTGCTGCTATAAGCAGTATGGCAGTTACAATAGAATCTAAAATTGCATGAACACTGTCTGTGACAAGAGCAAGACTGTTTGAAGTAACTCCAATCAAAAATTCTACTGCAAAAGCAGAAAGTATAACGGCTAGCGATATCTTTAATGCATTTGTTTTAATGTTTTGCAGGCTCAAGATTTTTCCAACCCCAACATTTTCAATATCTCGTCAAAGTTTTCCCTTGACTGATCATGCTTGTATTTTTTTAATGGACCAAACATTTTTTTCTTGTTTGGTACTTTGATTATTTTTTTAACCGTATTTGAAAGAACAGATCCAATGAATATTGATTGTGTAGCTGATGTAACATTTGAAGTTCTTCTGTTTGTACTTCCACTCTCAAAGTCTATTATACACGGAGATTTTCCAACAATGACATGTTTATGAATATAGGATAACTCTCCATGATCAAGATGAATTGTATCTAATTTATGACAGTCTTCTAGAACTTGTCTTACTATACTCTTGAGCTTGGCTGCACTACCTTTGCCCTTTAATTCTTCTACCCAATCAGTTATTTTTTTACCATCTAGATATTCCATTATCAGAAAATTCTTGCTGCTGTCAATCACCTTTGGACCTACATTTACTTTGTTTGCAAGTTGTAGTAGTTTTGCCTCACTTTTCATCTCTGACCTGCTAGAATCAATTCTGCGGATCTTTAATGCTACATCTTTTTTACGTAACTTTGCTATAACTACAACTCCCACGTAGCCTTTTCCTAATACGTGGATGTTACTTAGTATAGTCTCCCCTTCAAATTTTACGCCTGTAATCCCAAGTTTTTTTAGCTCAGCGTATCTCTTTGTTAATTCAGATTTAGTAGCCTTTGGATATCCTAGGATGAGAGAATGAGGTTCCTTGACAAGTTTACTTGTTGGCACTAAAGATGAGTTCATCGGTAGAGGTTAACTCTGCCAGAGCCTTTTTAATGGATTTGCTTGTCACCTGTGAGCCTTGTATTACCTTGAAGTTGCGTTTCATGTCTGGAATAATACCGCTTGGGATGCCAGCCTCTGAGAGATTTTTCTTCAATAATGACTGTAAGAATTTTTTTGCATCAGAAAATTCTCTTTCTTGTAACGACAAGATTCTTCCTTCATCGTCAACCCATGTTATTTTATTCTTTGAGTTTTGTAAAATAAAACTCTCTGATTCTTGTTTTCTAAATACATCTGGGCCATTTTTTAGCATAGAGTTTTCTATACTTGGTGATTTTAATAAAAATAGCATCGCACCTTCACATGCTTCTTCATCTACTATGCCGCTCTTTCTTAATACTGAAAATCCACCAAGTTCTAATTGTCCTGCAAGTGCTGTAGCTCCCCTTTTTACTTGGCCCCATATCGTATCTGGACTTCTCCACTTGTAATCAAATTTTACCACAATGACATTTTTTAGATTATTTTTGTTTGATAGGGATTTTTTTCCATTGAAAAATACTAGAGATGGTTTTTTTAGAAAAGTTCTTGCAGCAAGTATGAATTTTCCCAAGTTTTGTGTAGAAATTGCAGTACCAAGATTTCTGTTACCGTCAATTGGATCTATCAGTACTAACGCAGACTCGAATTTCTTTGTAGGGCTTCCTATAATTTGTCCACGAGTAAAACTTGCAGCAGCTTCTAAAACTTTGAGAAATGTTCCGTAATTGTAAATTAAAACTTCAGCGACATATCCGCCAAATCCTTCCATTGCAATCTCTGCACCATAGATGTTTGCCCCTCCAAGAAACTTTTTGAGCAGTCTTACTTCGTTTTTCTTTTCTGCATCTAGCTTCTCAAGAATGAATCTAGTATGAAATGATGATCTATCGGCCGAGCTCTTCCACTGCCCTATTTCAACATCGTAACAAGGAACAACATTTACTTTGGTACCTTCTGCCTCTGCCTCAACGTAAGGGTGCTCTGAATATCTAACGTAAGGTTTGAATTTCTTCATGGAAGCAAAGCCAATCTTTCTTCCAATCTCTTCAAATTGCTTTACATCAATCTCTTTTTTTATCTTGACAAAAATATCAAGGTCCAACTTGCCCTTAAGCCAAGTTCCCTTTGCATAAGAGCCTCCAAGCTCAACTGAAACAATCTCTGAATATTTTGCAGCTTCCTTCTCTACTAGATTTAGTAAATTATTTGCAAGTGTACGAATCTTATCTTCTTCTTGTTTTGTAGGAATTGTAATCTTCCTTGCTTGTTCTAATACTTTCATTTTGCTAAAACCACCTGTAAATCAGAGTATATGGGGCCACTGGGAGTTAAGACGCTTTGCTTGAACTTTAACTCTGTTATGGCACTTGTCCCAAAATCTACATCCTTGAATTTGTCTATTGTATTTGTAATGTCTGTCTTGTTTCTAATTCTAAATATTGTAAGATGTGGCCTAAATGGTTTGTCTGACTTGAACCCTAAAGGCTTTAATTTTTTTTCTACTTGTTGTGCAAGTTCAACCAGTTTCTTTCCAGCTTCATCATCTACACCAACCCAGACAACTCTTGGGTATCTTGGATTTGGAAATGCTCCAACGTGAGTAAATCTTACTTTGATTGGAGAAAATGTAACTGTGGACAATTCTTTTTTTACCTTCTCAACATATTCGTCTGATGTTTCTCCCAAGAATAATAATGTAAAATGCATGTTATGTTTTTGTACGGGAGTTGCCTTTATCTTAAATTCAGATTGGGTCTTGCCAATTTTATCCAAGACATTTTCATCATGAAGCTCAATAGCAACAAAAGTACGCATTAGTGAAATTCAGATTATTCCATCTATAATGATTTCCGGTAGCTTCATAGACTAGAGAATCAAGTTTGTGAGTGTGACTAAGCTTATCATCTGTCTCACAGGAATGCCTGGTGCCGGCAAGACCACAATAGCTGAGGGTCTAAAGTCAAAGGGCTTTGATAAAATTACAATGGGTGATGCTGTAAGGGCAGAAGCCTCACGAAGAAATATTGAACCTAGTGGGGCAAATCTTGGAAAAATAATGATTGATCTGCGAGAAAAGAATGGTCCAGGAGCTGTTGCAGAATTAATCCAAAATGATATTTTAAATTCAAAGTCTGATGTTGTCCTTGTAGACGGTGTACGATCTATATCAGAAGTTAACGTATTGAAAAAAATTGGTACAGTCAAGGTTTTAGCTATACACGCATCTGGTGATACTAGATACAAGTTTCTAACAGGAAGGGGAAGATCTGATGCTCCATCTGATCGTGAAGACTTTACAAAAAGAGACTCTAGAGAAATTGGTGTTGGTATGAGTGAATCAATTGCCTTAGCAGATGAAACAATATCCAACAACAACATGACAATTGAGGAACTAGTTGCTGCTGCATATCATATAATACAAGGCTGGATGAATTGAGAATTCCTAAAGTTCCATGTAAAATTGAAGTCTATGCAGCTGTTAATCCTTCAGAAGATCCAGAAAAAGTACGACTTGCAGTATCTAATGTAATCAACACTTCAGACTTTCAGTATAAAGAAGGAAGCATCAAGGCAACTTCAACTGATGTCGAGTCTCTGTCAAAGATCCAGGAAATTATACAAAAATATCGAACAGCCAAAGTCTACCGAAGACAAATGAGATACAACACCAAGGGAGATACTACTTGGTTTTATCTTAACAAGCAAGCAGCCTTTGTAGATGTTTTAGCAATATGTGAAGAAGCTGAAGAGTCTGCAATGGGACCAATCAAAGTTATAATCCACTCAAATGACTTGGATAAGATAAAAGACTGGCTTGCTCCTGAACCTGTTGTAGAAGAATAACTGCATAAATTTATCACATTTGCTCAAATAGAATACATTTCGAGTTTTTTATCAAAACCTAAAGACTTGGAATGGCTTGATAGGTAAATTAATCATAATTGGAATTATAGCAGTAGCATTACTTGTGATACTGCCTAGCTCGGCCAAGATATTTTCTAGTAATCCTACACTGGACGCATTAAAGACAAAGATTGATCATGCTACTAGCGACAAATACCTGCTTAATGATACAAATTCAACAATTAAACAAGTAACTTTGGGTGGAAAACTTGTCGATTCAATTTCAACTGGCTTGCCAACTGCAAGTGCTTCCAGTACTCCTGCATCTGTACCTACTTCTATCTATCAGCTTGCTCCAAAATATGTAAATCAGCAAAACTATACCGGTCAAGTCTTTGAAAAGACCGGAGATACATGTTCAATCTCTGTTCCAGGATTAGCACAATCTGTAAACGGACAGACAGAACTTACTCATATTGTTCAGCTTGGTCAGTGTTCTCTAAATGTTGGTGATCCTGTTCAGGTGACAACACTTACAACAACACCTGGAGCTCCTCAAGTAAATCCATCAAGTGGTTTGCAAATAACTCCTTATTCCAGAGATTCAGGTTCTGCATTGCCATCTTTGCCTCCTTACTATAATGTAGTTCAACTAAGTACAATAAACCAAGGAAACACTGCCACGTTGAATTTTGATGATGCATCTGGTGAGACAAAATCTGTAACAGTTACAGTACGAAATAGTGATACTGTTTTATTTACTGGAACATTTTATTCTTCAAAATTTACTACTGAGATCAAGGATGTTCCAAACACTCCACATATTATAGAAATGACAATAGACAATGCTGTATACGGAACATTACATGCATCTGCATATGCTCCATCCAATGCACAAAATTCCACAATTAACGGAATCTTGTCTCAATAAAATTTGTTAATTGAAAAATCATTGATAGTAAAATGTTAAACTGGTAATTCATACCGCTATCTGGACTTCCAACATCATATTATAATATGTGAAATTAGGTACAAAAATGGAACCTGAAACTGAACAATTCTTCCTTATCTTTTTAAATCATGAAATGTCCCGTACATCTAAACTATGAAAACCCTGATTCTTGCCATGTTTACAATAATTATCATTGCAAGTTCGATGACTGTTGGAAATGCTCATGCAACCAGCATTTCAGCAACATTTGTATCTTCATTTGGTAATACAGATACAGGAAATGGGCAGCTTGCAATTCCACAGGGGATTGCACTAGACCAGTCTGGAAACGTATACGTTGCAGATCAGATGCATAATCGAGTAGCAAAATTTGATTCTACGGGGAATTTTATAACCCAGATAGGAGCAGACCGTCTGAGTACTCCCATAAACGTGGCAGTTGATGAATCTGGAAACGTATATGTCTTAAACATGAACGGAATAGAAAAATTCAACTCTACGGGCAACTTTGTTTCCAAGTTTGGTGCTTATGGTATGAATGAAGCAAAGCAAAAAGAGCCTCAGGGCATTGCAGTTGATGAAGCTGGAAACGTATACATCACAGATTTTTCAAACATTGCAAAATACGACTCTACGGGCAACTTTGTTTCCAAGTTTGGTACTTGGGGCATGAAAGATGGACAGCTTAACAGCACTGGTTATATGACAATTGACAATTCTGGAAACATATACGTTGCAGATGGAAACGAACGAGTCGAGAAATTTTCCAGTGACGGAACATTCCTAGCAAAATGGGGTTCATATTGTAGCGTAAATGATTATCATACTTCTGCAATATACTGTCATGACCCGGACGGCCCTGGACCTCTCAATATTGGAGACGGTCAGTTTGCAAATCTAGAAGGCATTGCACTTGACAAATTCGGAAATGTATTTGTTACAGACATGGGTAACAGCCGAGTGCAGGTATTCGATCCTTCCGGCAACTTTTTGTATAAATTTGGTTCTTTTGGTACCGACGGTGGTCAATTTGCAAATCCCAATGGTATTGCATTAGACAACTCTGGAAACCTATACGTTGTTGATCAGAACAATGCCAGAGTACAGATTTTCCATATAGACTACAACAGTGTAGCAAGTTCGTCAAATGATACTCCATCATCCACTCCAACTACTGCAACTACGTCTATATTTTCATCATCTAACCCTTCAACATTTGGCCAGCCAACAACCTTTACTGCTACAATTACACCATCGTCTGCAACTGAAACAGTGCAATTTGCAATTGATGGGACAGATGTTGGTTCTCCAGTTACAATATCTAACGATGCTGCTACTTTGCCTAACATATCCAATCTTTCTGTAGGATCTCATACTATTACTGCAACATATTCTGGTGATACAAATATTCTAGCAAGTACAGCCACTTATACACAGATTGTAAATCCAACTGCAATTGCTGCTGGGGCTAAGACATCTATATCTACAGCTGCTACCCCGCCAACTGCTGTAACTACACCACCAATTGCAGCAGCACCTTCAACTACGATTCAATCTGTCATACCGCAGTCTACAACTGCACCATTAACTTCAGTACCTACCCTATCATCAGTACAAAAGATTCCAAATTGGGCAAAAAATGTTTTTTCATACTATGGACAAGGACAAATATCTGATGGAGAATTAATTAGTGCGATAAACTTTCTAATCCAACAGGGTATCATTGAATTAAAGTAACTAAATTAGAAGAAATCTATATCTCGCTTTTTTAAATTATTATATCATACATCTTCTCTTCATACCGTCTTTTTATTTGTAATAATAATACCTTAAAACCTCTTTTTGACAACATAAATCACATTTTATAGAAGACTTGCAAACATGTAAGATCTAATTGGCCTTAAAACGAGAGATTGGAATTTTTGGAGCTGCATCCATTGGAATTACAAATATCATCGGTGCTGGAATATTTGTCCTAAGCGGTATAGCTGCAGGACTTGCAGGTCCTTCTGTGATTATCTCATTTTTGATTGCAGGATTTGTTTCACTTTTAACCGCATTTTCATCAGCTGAACTTACATCGTTTGTTACTGAAACAGGGGGAGGTTATGCATTTACAAAAAGAGCTTTTGGAAGATTTTGGAGTTTTCTTGTGGGATGGCTAGGATATTTTGATGCAATTGTTGGTGCAGCATCAGTATCGGTAGGATTTGCTGCATACTTTACATCACTCTTTGGATTGGAAGGCACAACACCACTAATTCTTGCTGCATTTTGTTTGCCCATAGCTATGCTTGTTTTGAATTTAATTGGAATTAAGGAAGTAAGTCGAGCCGCATCTGGCATGGTAATAATCAAAATTTTTGCTCTAGTCCTTATCTTGTTTCTTGGAGGTTTCTATCTTTCAAGTCATTACAGTGTAAGCCACTATACGCCATTTTTTCCAAATGGGTTTTCAGGAACACTAAATGGATCTGCCATCATCTTCTTCGCCTTTGTGGGATTTAACATCATTAGTTTAATGTCTGAAGAAACAAAAAACCCTGAGAAAACAATTCCAAAAGCCATTCTACTGGCCTTTGGCGTCACGTTTGTTCTTTATGTTGGAATTGGGCTGGTTGAGGTTGGTGTTTTGGATTGGAAGGGTCTGGGCACCGCAGCATCTCCATTACATGATCTCGTCACAAAAATTTCAGACAATAAAATGTTAATTGACTTTGTTTCATTTGCAGCACTTATTGCAACAGGCTCAGTTACAATGGGTTCCATAGCTGGAACCTCAAGAGCAAGTTTTGCAATGAGCAGAGATGGACTCTTTCCACGGTGGTTTAGTTATATTCATAGTAGATTCGGTACACCATTTGTAGGCATAACGGTTAGCGGATTTGCAATCGCAGTCATTGCAACCATATTTTTTAAAAGCATAGATGTTATTGCATCAATTTTTAATTTTGGAATATTGTTTACTTATATCCTGATACATCTTTCATTGATTAAATTAAGAAAAAAAGAGCCTGAAACAAAAAGAGGTTTTAAGGTTCCGTTTTATCCCGTTGTTCCCATTATTGGGATAGGCAGTTCTATTATTCTGATGTATTTTCTTTCTGATACTGCAAAGATTGCCTCGGCCATCTGGATAATTATAGGATTAATACTGTACATTATTCTCATTAGAAAACAAAATAACTAGTTTTGAAATACTTGGATTAAAATTTAGTTCAAATTACTTGGCCATGATATATTTTAAAACAAAAATTTAGGATGGGTTTACCTTATCCTCGGATTAGGTCTGCCCAAGATTTTCGCTCTTCCATGGGAACACTATGTGGTCTTCCCTCGGCTTTTTCTTGTATCAGATCAGCTGCCATCTCTGCCTCAATTTGCAGTTCTTCTTTGATTCTGCCTGAGAATAAACCAGCAACGCCAGATATCTTGTAGTTCAGGCTAATCTCTAAAAGAGTTGTATTTCCAAGTGTACTCAAAAGAATATCTTTTGTTCCATTTATCACACCCTTGGTCCAAAGCACATGCAATCCTTCTTTAGGCACAAGTGTAATTTTTTGTAGGCACTTGTCTACCTTGCCTACTACAACTTCGCGAACAATCTCATTTTGTTTCTTTGAGATGTTTCTAATCCTTTTAGTTAGGTTCCAGAACTTGGGGTCATCGTCTACTTTTGATATTATGTCGTAGACCTTTTCTAATGGCGCACCGATCTGTACTCTGACTTTGATTTCTACCATGGTATGTTATTAGTGATTGTACCATAAATTATCTGGGTACACAATGTAAGACGATTGTATCTGAAGAGTATTTGACAATTGCTTCTGAACAACTTATCATTTCTTAAATATTTAGAAATTAATTACAATTTATGAAAGAGATAACAAACAAGAAAAAAACAGCGACTATTACATTTAGATTTGATACGGATCTTATAGAGAGATTACAAAGAGAGGCCAAAAATCACCAAGTAAATACAAATACACTTGCTACACAAGCTCTGAAGAGATTCCTAGAGTGGGATGTTTATCAATCAAGAATAGGTCTAGTCAGCCTTAACAAATCAGTCTTTACAAAAATTTTTGATGCCCTGAGTGAAAAAAAGGTAATAGAAATTGCATCTATGGGAAAAGATGAGATGCGTGATATTGCAATGTTTATGAAAGGAGAGACAGATGTCATTTCATTTATGTCATGGTTTGAGATGCAGATGATAAACTCCTCTGTTCAGGTAAGCCACATGTCTGATGATGGAACACATACATTTGTCATGAAACACGATAATGGCAAAAACTGGTCATTATACAACAAGACAATCCTGGAACTCATCTTCGAAGAGCTCTTCCACAAAAAAATTGATGTCAAATACGACAAGAACATGTTTGCACTTCGATTTCAAGAATGATTTGAAAATAAAATCAATGCCGTCTTACTTTGTCTTACAATGAATACTCCGTGATTATATTTGTCTAAGACCATATGATATCATGAACAAATCCGATTCCAACATAAATCAGACAAAGAATCTTCAGCCAATGGTTGCAGGCGGAGTTATGCTTGCTATTATAGTTCTAATGATGACTATGGTATGGCCAGTCTGGAATTTGATCCCGCAATATGTAACTGAGACAGTAAAGATTGTCTCAGTAGATCAGAGTGGATGCTGGGCAGATACACAAGACAACTACCTAGTAAAACTCGTGGGAGCATGTAACGGACAGCCAGGTCAGCACGTAATGGGAACCTATGATGTCAAGGTAAAACAAAGAATGCATACATTTCTCCCCTAGAAATTGGCTCATATTTTAAGTCACATTGATGGTCTGACTAAATCCAAGCTTTTTTATTTTTTAAAATTATATTTTATTTGATCAACATGACTGGCACTTTTGATTTGTGCAAGACATAAGTTGACACACTTCCAAGAAATATTTTCTTGAAGGTAGAAAGACCTCTTGCACCTATTATTATCAAATCTATGCCGCGAGTATCTGCAAACTCTACAATGACGTGTCCCGGATCGCCTCTGACCAATCTTGAGGAGAAGACAATATCGTTGTCTCTTGCGAGTTTTTCTGCGGAAAGGATGAATGATGGAGGGATCTTTTCATCTAGTTCTAACTTTATTCTCTGTTTTGTTCCATGTGGCTCATGAACCACGTGAATAGCAATGATGGATGCTTCGTGTTCTTTTGCAATATGTATTGCAGTTGCTAAACACTTTAAGGAATTTTTTGAATTATCTAAAGGTACTAGAATTTTTCTAATTTGTTCTACCATGTTATAATGCCACCTCTTTCTGTGTTATAGAAGTTACGTTCATTTTCATAGCAGAAAATCATCTTTAATTATTCTTTTTCTGCTGATGACACAGCTTCACGAATTTTGTTAACTGCATCCATGTTACATGAAACACTCCTTATCCCATACTTTACAAGAAGTTTTACCATTTCAGGGTTACTTCCAGCTTCGCCGCATATCGAGCTCTCTATGTTGTATTTGTTACAGATCCCAATAACGTATTGGAGCATATATACAACAGATGGATGAAATTCAGAATGTAACTTTGCAATCTGCATATTGTTTCTGTCAACTCCCAAGGTAAGCATAGTCAGGTCATTTGTTCCAAAACTTGCAAAGCCAATACCTTCCTTACAAAACTCTTCTATGGATAATGCACAAGCTGGAGTCTCAACCATTATGCCTAAATTGAAATCATTTCCAATCCTCATTTCATTGGCAATCTCTCTTGCCTTTCTAAACTCGTTAACTGTAATTACAAATGGGAGCATCACGTGAATATTATCAAGTCCCTCTGCACGCATTCTCTTTATTGCTTCAAATTCTGCTTTCAATATATCCGGCTCATCTAAACTCCTTCTAATTCCATGCCAGCCAAGCATCGGATTATCTTCATGAGGTTCTTCTTCTCCACCTTCCAGATTTCTAAACTCATCACTTCTTGCATCCAAAGTTCTAACCCATATTGGCTTTGGATGAAACTTGGCAGCTATTGGTTTTATTCCATTTATCAAAATCTGGACATATTCCTCAGATCTACCTTCACGAACAAGTTTTGCGGGATGTATTCCGCTTTTAGTGACCATGTGTTCTATTCGTAGTAATCCAACTCCGTCGGTTCTTGAAGCCACCTCAAGTTTGTCTGCAAAAACAAGATTCACTTTGACTTTTGTTTGGGTTTTTTCTGTCTGTAATGGTTCAGATATCTTTTCTTTGTTAATGGAAACTACTCCCTCGTATACTATGCCGTCGTATGCATCTACCGTGACGATTTGTCCGTCTTTCAAAATGATTGTTCCATTTCCAGTTCCAACAATAGCTGGTAATCCCATCTCTCGTGATACAATGGCAGCATGAGAGGTGGCACCTCCAAGATCTGTTATAATTGCAGCAGACTTGCTCATCTTTGGGACAAGATCTGGTGAAGTCATAGTAGTTACCAGTATGTCTCCCGTCTCAATCTTTGTGATCTCACTCATGTTTTTTACAATCTTGACCCTGCCCGTTGCAATTCCGGGAGATGCTCCCATTCCCTTCAATATCTTGACTCCCGTCATTGTACCTTGACCAATCTTTGGTTTTGTGGTAACGGGTCTGGTCTGGACAATCTTAATTTCAGATTGCTCAATTGCAAACTCGACATCTTGTGGTTCTCCATAATATTCTTCAAGTTGTTTGCCATACTTTGCTAGTTTGGATATCTCATCATCTGTTAGAACACGTGCACCAATTTTTTCATCAGGTATCTTTATCTGAATTGACTTGCCAGTTTTATGATCTCGAACTAATGCAATTGGTTTTTTACCTATATTTTTCTGTAAAATTTTTCCCATTTTATCTACAATATAATGATCGGGAGAAACTTCGCCCAGTACAAGATACTCTCCCAAACCCCAAATAGCTTCTACAACAATTACATTTTCTCCAGATATGGGGTCTACTGTGAACATCACACCAGACTTGTCAGAGTTTACCATTCGCTGCACGATGACTGCTATACTTGGATTCTTGAAACTGTGCTTTTCCCTGTAGAATATGGCCCGTGGCTCATAAAGAGATGCCCAGCATTTCTTTACGGCATCAATTACATCCTCATCGTGCTTTACATTTAGAAAGCTTGCCTGTTGTCCTGCAAATGATATTCCTGGCAAGTCTTCAGCAGTAGCGGAACTTCTAACTGCAACAAATTCCGCATCACTTTGAGTCAAATTGATTGAGGGTTTGGAATTCAGGTCTGCCAAAGATAGTTTCTTATAATAATCTAAAATCTCACTTTTTATTTCATTAGGAAAATCTTGAGAAACAATTAGATCCTTTATTTTCTGGGATGTGGACATGAGTATGGAAGTATCTTCAACATTGAGCCCCTCTAACATCATCTTGATTTTATCTTCAATATTGTGAATATGCACTAATCTTTCAAATGCTGCGGTAGTAACAATAAATCCTGATGGAACTGGCATGCCGATATGAATCATCTCACCAATGTTTGCACCCTTGCCACCTGCAATGGGTATGTCATCCTTTGTTATTTCATCAAGCCAGCGAACGTATTTCATTGATTACAATTAGTTCTAACGGTGATAACTATTTCGTCATTTATCATACTTGGAATTATAAGAAAACCAATTTTTTGATTTCATTTTTCAATCAAATTTATTTCAACAATCAGGGTGTTAGAACAGCTCTCCCAACAATATTTCCTGATTCAAGTTTTTCTATGACTCTTCCTACATCTTTGAGAGAAAAGAATTCATTTG
This sequence comes from Nitrososphaerota archaeon, assembly GCA_028867675.1. GTDB lineage: Archaea > Thermoproteota > Nitrososphaeria > Nitrososphaerales > Nitrosopumilaceae > Nitrosotalea. Next base: position 64,096 of record JAGWGA010000003.1, read on the forward strand.
AACTTTTCACCTTCCCAAGTTTTGCCCAAGTTATCACTTCTCTTAGCTCATTATAATTTCCCCACAAAGAACCCAACACATTATATTCATTGATTACAGATTGCATGATTGGCATCTCAAGTGTTCTTCCCATCAATCCAACTAGAATAAGTGTTCCACGTTTTTTCATGGAACTGATACATGTAGATAGAGTATCATTTGCACATACAATGTCTAATGCTACGTCTACGCCATTAGAATTTGTGATTTCATTGATACGTTTTGTCACATCTTCCTCTGAGCTGTTAATTATATGATCAGCACCCATGTTTTTTGCGAGATTTGCCTTTTTCTTGTTTCTGACAATTGTTATTACGCTTGCAGGAGAAAGAAGTTTGAAATATTGTATTGCATAACTGCCAAGACCTCCCACTCCAATTACCAGTACAAAGGAATTCGGGTTTAACAAGTTTCTTACTTTTTTGACTGCCCGGTATGGTGTCAGCCCTGCATCAGTCAAGGGTGCAATATCTTTAGGATCAAGACCTTCAGCCTTGACTAGAAATCTGTAACTTGGAACAAGAATGTATTCTGCATAGCCCCCATCACATCTTGAGAGTCCTGGCCACCGTGGAAAATTACACAGTTGTTCCTGCCCATCTTTGCAGTTTGAGCAAATTCCACATCCCCATCCACCAAAAATTGCTACTGGATCACCTTTTGAAAACCCTTGCACCAATTCTCCCATTTCTTCTACATACCCTGCAGTCTCATGCCCAACAGTAAGAGGTAGTTTGACATCCAGTATTTTTTGCCATTCGCCTTTCATAAAATGTAAGTCACTATGACACACTCCAGAACCTCCAACTCTTACCAGAACACCCTCGCCTTTTGCTTTAGGCATATCAATCTCATCAACTTGCAACGGTTTCCCATACTGATGTAGTCTTGCTGCCTTCAAATCAAGTAATATTACAATTTCACAGTATTAAATCCAAAGTAAATTCTCGCCAATGATAACAATCTTACAAAATAGAATGGAATCTTCAACATGCAGTAACATAGGGCCATATGCAGATTTGCGTGGGTGTGAACTCTCCAATGCTAATCTTTCTAATACAAATCTCTTCTATGCTGATCTCTACGGTGCTAACCTCTCTGGTGCAAACTTTTCTAGTGCTGTTGTTACAAATGTCAACTTTGGAGGTGCCATTACAACAGGTATTACACCGCCCACCCTATCGGGTTGTTTGCACAATATAGTTTGTAATTAGAGAATATACATCACGATAAAACTTGATAGAGATACGTTCCAAATGCTCTGATTATCCTCTCTGAAATGTTTCTATTATGTAAGTACATATCATGGAAAAAAAATCATAATCTATGGGTTCTAGTAACTTGAAATCTGATAATATAATGGCAGTTGAGACTAAAAATCTAACAAAAATCTATCATGGCAATATCCGAGCAGTTGATAATGTAAGTTTCTCAGTTAAACAAGGCGAGATATTCGGACTGCTTGGTCCAAACGGTGCAGGAAAAACTACTGTAATCAAAATGATTGTAACTCTCACACATATTACTGAAGGAACATTGCAGGTTTTTGGAATAGACTCTGCAAAGTCTGCTGAATTAGTTAGAAGTATGCTGGGATATGTACCTCAGAGTGTATCAGTTGATACTGATCTTACAGGATATGAAAATCTGCTAATTTTTTCTAAACTATCCTATGTAGGCAAGAAAGAGCGAGATGAGAGAATTAAAGAGGCCTTGGAATACATGGGTCTAACTGAAAGAGCCAAGGATCTTGTAAAGCATTACAGTGGTGGCATGATGCGTAGATTGGAAATTGCTCAAGCCCTTGTTAATCGACCTAGAATTTTACTTTTAGATGAGCCAAGTATTGGCCTTGATCCTGCATCAAAGATGCATGTTTGGGAAAGCATCAAACAACTCAAGAAGCAATTTGGTACAACAATTTTGATCACAACCCATGATATGAGTGAGGCTGATGAACTCTGTGACAGAATAGCAATCATGTCAGATGGCAAAATATCAGTTTTGGGAAGTCCTGTGGAATTAAAAAAATCTGTTGGAGGAGACATTATTACACTAAATCTTACTTCTGTTCATCATGGTATAGAATTTCCAAAAGACATAGGGAAAATAATACACAGTGATGAAGAATCCATTCAAATTTTGGTTGAGAATGGAGAGGAAGCAATTCCACTAATCACCAATTTCTACAGGGATCAAAAAATCACAATTGATTCTATTTCAATTAACAAACCAAACTTGGATGACGTTTTCATGAAATATGCCAAAAGAAGATTACATGACGAATTCTCAACTCATGCAAGCAGTGCACGCCGTGATTTTGTGAGGCATACACGATGAATATTGCAAGATTTCTTTCAAGTTCCATTACAATTGCAGAGATGGAGGCAAGAAAGATACGACATGATACAACTGAGCTTTGGATAAGAATAGTTCAACCTGCATTGTGGCTGTTGGTTTTTGGTGTTACTTTTAATACAATCAAGGCAATGCCAACTGGTAGTTTCTCATACATCCAATTTATCACTCCTGGAATATTGGCACAATCTGTTTTGTTTATAGCAATTTTTTATGGTATTACAGTTGTCTGGGAAAGAGATGTTGGAATAATTACCAAGCTTTTATCCACTCCGTCTCCTCGTGCATCAATTGTTTTAGGAAAATCACTTGCCGCAAGCCTGAGGGGAGTTTTTCAAGCCGTAATGATATTTGCATTAGCACTTGCACTTGGGGTCCAGATAAGGCTTGATCCACTTGACATATTGGGAGTTTTTGCGGTGGTGATTTTATTTGCCATGTGTTTTTCGAGTTTATCTATGCTGCTTGCATCATTTATGAAGACTAGGGAAAGGATGATGGGTATTGGCCAGGCACTTACAATGCCGCTTTTCTTTGCAAGCAATGCAATCTATCCAATTTCTGTAATGCCAATTTGGCTCCAGTATGTATCTAAAGTAAATCCCCTAAGCTATGTAGTTGATGCTATGAGATCCATGCTTCTATCTGGAAATTATGAAAATTTACTAATTGACATATTTGCATTGATTCTTGCCACTGTTATTTTTGTAACACTTGCTTCAATAACAATAAAGAGATTGCTCGAATAATATGAGCAAAAAATTAACAAAAATGAAATTATCACACGTGATATTTGTCAAATTACTATAAATCTTAGAAATGCAGTTTAATTTCAATGTCAGTAATCCAACCGCAAATTATATTTCCCAAGAATTTAGAGGAACTTTCTGTCAATCCCTTTGTTGACTATTGGCTCAAATGGGTTAATTTTGCTTCAAGGTATAATTTTGTGTTCTTTGATGCGTCACTCAAGGCATTTGAAACATTTTTGAACATAAGAGATGGCACTGCTAAAAAAATACAAAACACGGTCAGATCATCATTTGATACTGCAATTAGAGACAGTCTAAATGACGAAGAACTGATATCAAGCATGACAGATTATGTTGATTCATGGCTTAAACTAGTCGGCCTTTCGGGACGCAAGCAGTTTGGCGTTTATTTTCTAAATCTGGTATCATATGTGAACAAAATATTAGATCCGTTAAGAGATAACCTCAACCGAACTCCATCAGAGATAATTGAAATGAAAGGAAGATTCCACCTTCATCACTACAAATCTGAAGTTCCATCAAAACATAAGACGCCTTTGCTTGTAGTGTATTCTCTTATCAATAGGCACTACATCTTGGATCTTTTGCCAAAGGTTAGTGTCATAAAAAATCTCCAAAATCAGGGCTTTGATGTGTTTACAACAGATTGGGAAACATCTGCAGCCTATGACAAGGACCTCACACTTGCAACTTATGCTGAAGAATATCTTGAAAATGCAGTTGAAAAGATTAAGGAAATTACAGGTTTTGAGAAAGTTTCCTTGTTTGGATACTGCTGGGGCGGACTTTTTGCTCTAATCTATTGTGCAACAAATCCGAGTAATGTAAAAAATGTTGTATTGCATGCTACTCCTGTTGATGTTGAAAAGGAAGAAACAGTCATAGAGAATTGGGCAGGTCACCTCAATGCTGATGGCCTTGTTGATACAATTGGAAATGTTCCTGGTTGGTTGCTAAACCTAACATTTGTTTTACGTAATCCAATAGAAAGTATATTGAAGTATCCTCGTTATTTTAGTGAGCCCAGAAATATTGACGAGATAAAACAATTTTTTGCAATAGAAGGTTGGCTGTATGATAGCCGACCAATAATAGGGGAGGTTTATCGCGAAATATTGGACCAAGTATACAAGAAGAACCTTTTGATAAAAAACCAGATGAAAGTTGGTACTGATATCATCAATCTTAAAAATATCACCGTACCTGTTTTAGATATAGTAGGTACTACAGATGATCTTGTACCACCATCTGCAAGCAAATCAGTAATGGATGCAATAGGAAGCACTGATAAAAAACTAATTGAATTTCCAACAGGTCATGTTGGACTTTGCATCAGTCATGAAGCACATGAAAAGTTATGGCCTGAAGTTGGCAAATGGCTTGCCCAAAGGTCTTGCTAAACGAGTATTATCTAGAAATTTTCTTGAATCTTCGCGCTGGATTTTTTCTATCCTTCTTGGATTTTGAAGCTTGAGTTACTCTACTTTTCTTTGATTTTCTAGCTGGACTCTTTCTAACTTTCTTGGATTTTAGAACTGGAATTGTTTTTCCTTTCTTTGTATTTGTCATCATGTTTTTGTTCCACATCTCATACCAAGAGTGATCCTCGGAAAATTTCTTTATCATGTCTCCATAGTGTTTGAGCTGTTCCATGGTAGGCTTGTTGAAAACATTCTGCCAATTCTCGATAAATTGATTCATTGGATAAATGTTGGATTCTTTTGATGCCTTTGCTATTAGATCATTATACATTGTTTGGGCATACGTCGTTGCATTTTGAAATGTTTCAAAGACTGACCACCATGCCTTGACTACTTGGTTATATTCATCCCACAATTTGTCCCAGTCTACAGTAATATCCTCTTTTGACATGAGCCATTATTGTTGTTCCAGTAGATAAGTAGATCATGACTTTTTACTATTGAGAATATTAAAAATTAGTTCAACGCAGGTTGCTGTTGCGTAATACAATGAATTGCGCCCATGCCAAATATCAAATCACGACAATCTATTCCTATTACTTTTCTGTCAGGAAATTCCTTTTGAATAATCTCCTGTGCAATGGTATCATTTTTGTGTCCATATGATGGAACCAGAACTGTATTGTTTGCAATGTAGAAATTTAGGTAGCTTGCAGGAAGTCTTGTCGTTTTACCTCTTACACTAGTTGTTATTGCAGAGGGCATCGGCACTTTAATCACTTGTAGATTGTTGCCATCCTGATCAACTGATCGTATTAACATCTCATAGTTTTCCTTCAATATTGTATGGTTTTCATCTTTATCATCCTCTTCATATGCACACAAGACAGTTCTTGGATTTACAAAACGGGCCAAGTTGTCAATGTGGCCATCAGTATCGTCACCTACGACTCCTCCCTTTAGCCAAATTACATGTTTTGCACCAAAATATTCCTTCAAATATTTTTCAATTTCTAATTTTGATAAATTCGGATTCCTGTTGTGATTTAGCAGGCACTGTTCTGTAGTAAGTAGAGTTCCAATCCCATTTGAATCCACTGCACCTCCTTCCATTACTATTCCAGGCCTGAAATTATTTTGCTGTAATCTGTTACTTACAATATATGGAATCTGTGTATCCCGTGCAAGGTCTTTGTATTTTCCTCCCCACGCGTCAAATATCCAGTGTACAAAAGCAATCTGATTTTTTTCCTTGTTTAATACAAAAATTGGACCATAATCTCTAAACCAGACATCGGCATAATCCCATACGTAGAAATTAATTTTTTGCAGATCAATTTTATTTTGCTCAAATAACTTTGTCACTTTCTCTTTCATTTTCAAATCTGTGACAAAGAGATTGACGTATTCATTTTTGGACAGGCCTGATATTATACCCAGATATGCCTGTTCCACCTTGTCAACATCTGGAAATGTTACTGGGTCATGTGGCCATGCAAGCCATGTTGAATCATGTCTTTCCCATTCTGCAGGCATTGCAAATCCCATGTTAGTTGGTGTATCTGATAAAACTCGTGAAGTTAACTGGCCATAAGTTCCAGGAAGCCTGTTTCTCATAAATCCCCAACCGTCCTGTATCCTTTTGTTTTGAGACAAGTCAAGCTCGGCAACGAGTACTTCATCTTCTGTCTCACTTGCCCTTTTGATCAATCTTCCAAAGGCATCGCAGACAAACGAGGCACCCCAGAAATTTATGTTGTCTTGTTTGCCTACTCGGTTAATTGATGCAACATGAATGCCATTTGCAATAGCGTGGGAGCGTTGAATGTTTTCCCAGGAATAATGCCAGTCATCTTGGGACAGTGTATCTCCTTCCAAGTGTCCAATTGCAGAAGGGTAAAAGATTAGGTCTGCTCCCTGTAGGGCCAAAGTTCTTGCTGCTTCTGGAAACCATTGGTCATAACAAATTAAAACGCCAAATGTAATATTCTGTGCTCGAAATATCTTGTATCCTGTATCTCCCACGTCAAAGTAGCTCTTCTCATAAAAGAATGGATCATGAGGAATGTGCAACTTTCTATATGTGCCAAGGACTGACCCGTCGACATCAATTACAACTGCGGTATTGTAGTGTTTTCCTGATGATGAATCTAATTCAAAAATTGGTGCTATGATTACAATTCCCAATTCTTTTGCAAGTTTTGAAAAAGTTGTAACGGTTTGGCCAGAGATTGTCTCTGCAAGTGCAGTAACATTCGCTTTTTCATCAGTTGGAAAATATGTTGTTCGGTATAGTTCCTGCAAGCAAACTATCTTTGCGCCCTTGTCTGCAGCTTCCTTTATTTTTGAAATTGTTTTTTCCATGTTTTTTGATATATCTTCTGAAACATGAGTTTGAACAAGAGCTATCGTGATAGAATTTTTTTGGGTCACTTGACGCTCCTCTACTCTGGGTGGCATATATTTTTTTTAATTGTTGTATCTTCAAGTCTGAAGATTTTGTGAGAAATTAATAATTACAATCTATCAAAACTATGATTATAATTTTGATCTACATAGATTTGTTGGAAATTCTATATTAGCTCATAAGTTACTCAAGATTAAGATAATTACTAGTATTGTATCTGGAATGTATAGATGAAAAAAACATACATACTGGCTAGCTGTCAAATTGGCTCTGAAATACCTGTCTTAAACGAATTGGAAAAGATCTCAGATGTTAAAGAAGCACATGGAATCCTTGGTGCGTATGACATTGTAATAGAAGTAGAGTCAAAATCGCCTGAAGAACTAAACAATACCATAGCCAAAATTAGACAAATTCCAAAACTTATGTCTACTCTGACTTTAATGAAAATAGAAGGACAAGGCTTTTCAAAATAATAGCAAATCTGAAAATTCTACTTTAACCAGCAATATCTAAAAGTAATATGCCATACAACAAGTCAGATTGCATTTTTGGTTAGGATATTTTTGCCTAGTAGACAAAGAAAGAATGACCTTAGGCACTTCACAAAATGTTGCCATCTCGGATGTAATTACTATTGTATCTGATTTAGGAAACAAAATTCCTGACAAATCCTGGATGCTTTATCTTTTGGAATTGTTCAACAAACAGAATATTCCTGTTGAATTAAATCTGATTTGTTCGTTTAACGATGATGGCAAATTTCATGCAATATTTGGGGGTGTAAACAGGTACGAATTCAAGATAAAACCTACGATAGGCCATTCATATCTACGGCAAATCATATTGGAACCATCAAAACAAAGAATTGCTTTTCATCTCATGGATCAAAATTCTGGCCAGACTGATTCATTCTTTTTTCCAGTGGATGTAAACTCATTTGATTTTTCAATAGAGAAACATTTCACGGGTCTTGAATGGCACAATAGAATAGAAAACATGCCTTATGAAATAAGATATGAAGTTGAAATATCTAATCTTTCCTTTGGAGTAAATGACAACCCTGTTGATTTGGAATCTCTAGTATACTGTCCTTACAACCAATTGATGCCAGATAATGAAGGATTTGCAAAAGAATATCCTGTTTCCTTTAACAATTTTGAAACTCGAAACGGATTTATCACATATAAAATTGGTTTAGGTAAACACCACTTGGGAATTGTAGACAAATTCTTCAGACCCTACATGTGATAAATGAAAACTCTCTCATAACAGGATGTTAACGAAACAAAAATAAAATAATTATAGACTAGGTGCTTTGATTACAGGTAAATTCACCATATTTTGATTCTAATCCAGCTACTCTTGCAATATGAGAGCCTGACTGATCTTCATGTAATGCTAATTGACAGATTCCTGTCTTTTGTGTATTGTCATGGAGATTGCTCACAAATGATACAGCAGCAGATACTGAAGAATCCTGTGGATGTGATTTGTCAAAAAGCGTATGGCCTGCTATTTCAGGAACTGCAATCACTAGGATTACAATCACAGCAGCTTTGTTGATGGATTTCCAGTTCATTTGTACTCAGTTACCATATGGTATGTATCATTGATATTAAATTCGGAGTGATTTTGAAATAAAAATTTCCGATTCGGAAGTAAAAACTACTTTATGGTATAAAATATTCCGAAATAATTTCCGATTCGGAAATCCATAATAGTCACAAGCATATATTCAAGGCATGCTTGACGAGATTGACAAAATCATCTTGGCACAGCTTGGAAAAAATGCCAGAATCTCTTCACATGATATTTCCAAGATACTGCAATCAATGAATTATACCATAACTGACAGAGCTGTTCGACAACGGCTGGCAAGACTTGAAAAAAATAGGACCATAATAGGATATTCTACCATTTTAAATCCAGAAATTGTATCTGAAAAAATAAACCGAACAATACTTGTAAAATTCAAGTTTTCAAAAAATACTAACGACGCTATTGAAAGGCTTACAAATTATCTAAACGAATCTCCATTTTGTATTTATTCTGCAAGGCTAAGTGGAGATTTTGACTGGGTTTGTCACTTTGTTTTCTCGTCAATAGAACAGTACGATTTGGAGACTAATAATTTTCTAAACAGATTTGCAGATTTGATATCAGATCTTCGCTCCTATGAATCAAAGGCAAAAAAATCCATGCCATATGTCTTGTTTGACGAACAACTCCAGCATGAAAGAAAACTTGCAGTCTACAAAGTTTTGAATCAAATCCGAAAACATGATAATCTAAATGACCGCCTTGAAGCTACCGTTGAAAGTTTGGTAAAACATTTTCATGCTAAATTTGCAAGAATTTGGTTTGTAGACAAGAAGACAAATTCTCTAATTCTAAGATTTAGTGCAGGAAAATACAAAAACATTCACGGAGAGTTTTCAAAAATTCCAATTAGTTCATTAAAAATAGGGTCTGTAGTCAAGACCAAAAAGCCCGTTGTCTCAAATGACGTGGTTCATGATCCACGTATCAAGCATCCAGAATGGGCAAAAAAAGAGAAACTAAAGTCATTTGCAGGCTATCCGTTAATCTACAAAGGAAAAGCTGTAGCGGTACTAGGCATGTTTAGCGAGAAGGTGTTTTCTCCTACAGATTTTGAGATTTTGGAAATATTCTCAGAACAAATATCAAAAGAGCTCTCTGGATTTTTTGAGACAAAGGAATTTCTTGATAAATCCTAACTAATTTTATACTAAAATTTTATAAAAAAGAAAAAGATGTGTTATCTCACTTTATGTGAGCATACACAGTATCTGCACTAAAGAAGGGACAGTTTACAATAAATCCTGCCTCCATAGTTGTCGTCAAGTCACTTTTGCTGGATATGTCATGAGAATTCTCAAGTACTGTTGCCATGGTTGGGTCTTTCCAAGTTACAACCTGTATCCTCCACATTGGGGAATAGTACTGGTCTCCTTGCTTTGTACTGCCAACTCCTGATTGATACCCAAGAGGTCCGCTGCCCTTTATTCCATTTGAGAATTGGTACAAGTCTGCTGCTGCACTTGTGGATATGGTATTTTGTGTCTTGTTTGCCAAAACAATTCCTAGTGCATCTGCAGGACCTTTCATTGATGCATCGGTTGCGATATAGTATATCGTTGAACCATCTGGTGCAAATCCTCGATGTGCAACAAAAGTTACTTGCATCTTTGTTGTGTCTATGTTTAGTACCTGGGCACTTCCATACGAGCCTGATTCTGAAATTGAATCTCGTATCATCATATGTCCTGGAGAAATAGTTCCGTCCATGCTACCACCCCATTGTATAATTGGACAATTGACTACAATTGTTGTAGGTGCAATTGTTAGCTTGCCAGAATTAAAGGCATCCATTATCTCTTTTTCAGAACCAAGAATTGTTGCAGTGGATGCATCCTTCCATTCTACCAAGTTTACTTTCCAGAGTGGACTGTAATTGGACTGTCCTGGTATGGAGTCAACTACATTTGGTTGATACCCAAGAGGTCCGCTTCCCTTTACACCATTTTTGAATGCATAGATGTTTGCCAAAGACGATGCAGGAGCTTTACCTAATGCTGGTGCATATGTTACAGGAAAGTTGGTAAATTTGGTAAAGCCGTCTGCTACGGTACTATCCGATGCCTCTGTTGTTATATAGAAAACATCTTTTCCTTCAAACAATCCCTTTACCAATGGTATGACAATGGGCAAGTTTGCATTTGATAATTTTAGAACCATCTCGCCTGAAGCCATCTGAGTCATTGACGTTTGATTGCTTGACATCATGGCATGTCCTGACATTGCCATTGATGGAGTGATTTTTCCTTGTTGTGCTTGACTTAGTTCTTGCTGCATCTTGGAATATTCCCCTGGTGCACAATAATGATCTCCGCAGATCACGCTGTTTCCATAACTTGCTGTAGTATGCTGGTCGTTTAGATAGTAATAGTCTCTTTTAGTAAGTGCACTTGCAGATGGAATGTCTACAAAGGCAGTCACTGCTGATATAGAAAACAATGGAAGAATCAAGAGAACTCCCAAGATGCGAATTTTACTTGTCATTGTGTGCCAGAGTTGCAATTTTATAGTTAAGACTTGTTCCAAATCTCTTCCAAATTACACCATGATTCAAACCTTATAATGATGAAACAACAAAAACAGTCATGCTAAAATTCAAATGCAAAGATGTTGGATTTGAGTGTGATTTTGTAGCAAAAGGCAAGACCGAAGATGAGATCTTGTCACAATGTGCATCCCATGCAACAAAGGATCATGGTATGAAACCAGAAGAAATCACAGAGGATTTAAAAAATCAAATCAAGTCTAATATTCACAAATCGTTGTTTTGATAATATAATAAAAAAGGAAAAATGAACCTTACACTAGTTTCGTGAAGGTGTACATGATGAGATCCAATTTTGCATTGCAGTCTGGGTTAGACCAGTGAATGATTTTGTGCTCTCGTAGAAAGTATTGACACTTTGCTGTGCTGCATCAATTGAAGCAATTACTGCTTTGTTTTGTACAGTTTGAGCCTTTATCATTTCTTCAGTGGCATCATTTACCATCTTTGCAATTGTTGGTGGAACTGCTGTGTTTGCTCCAACTTTGGATGCAAATTCACGCTGCATGGAAATTGCAGATTCTGTTGCATTTTTCCATGCATTTGTGTATGCATGTTGAAGACTAGTAATTGCCTGATGATATTGTGGCACTGTCTTTTCTACTTCAGCAAAAAGTCTCTCTGCGCTATTATTGCATAATGCAAAAAAGTCTTTTGTTGATTGGAACTCTTTTGATTCTGGAGTTTTGCTCATGGATTCCCTCTATTGGTATGATCTTATATACCTATTGGTAACTATTGGTAATTAAAACCAATGAAACCCTATTTGATCGTATGTTATGCTATATCTCAATCATGCCAAGAACGATAATTTTTTGCTAGAATTTTATAAAAACTGTAAAAGGTTTAACGGCCTGACCCTGTATAGGAAAAAGCTATCTCTTTCCATTCGTACAGCATTCTGTACATTAACTACATACCATTTTTCGCAGGGTCAGGCAAAATCATTTATCAGATTTTGCATCTTTCTGCATTAATATGTATATGTTCTTATCATATTTAATAATTCTTGTTAATTATTTGATAAAACTGGTTGTAATATAATAAAATATTGTATCTAAGCCCTGATTATAGCATGATTTTGGCTTGATATTATGCAATAATCTGAAAAATTTGTCTAAGATACATTCCAGATTCGAATCTAAATTACACAAATTGACATATCTTATGATAAATACATCTTTAGAAAATAATAGGAAATAGTTTACCAGTCTCTTGTAGGATCGCCTGAGAACATATTCTGTAAATGTTCGATAATGTCAAATGTTCCACCATCTGGTCCCCAAGTAACCATCAAGAGATACTTGTCAGCAAGTGGCATTGTCACTCGTCTTAGTTTTTCATATACTGCCAAAACATACTGGCCTTTTCCAACCTTTGGCTCGAATGTTTTACGAATCTTCCACGCATTTGCAGCATACTGTAATGTCTCTTTTGTCTCTTGTGGATTTAGAAAAGGCTCTACACCTTCTCTTACTCTAGTTTTCATTTCGTTTCCTTGCATGTCGGCAATTGTGGCATATCTGATATGCTTGTCTGTGTGCATTATGCTTTCAAGAATTGTATCCATTGTCATTATACCATACAGCTCGTATAAAATCATAAAAATACGGATCTAGATTATCATGGATGATAATTGGCCTAGTCTACAAGTAATTTGTTTGAAATTATGCCACTAAATTTACAAGCTCTGGAAGTGCCTTTGCAGCTGAAGAACGTAAAGACAAGTCCATGATATCTGACATGGGGGTCTTGTCTGGATTTACCTCAATCAATGTGGCTCCATTTTCTTTTGCATAGACTGGCAATAAATTTGCAGGAGATACTGCAAGTGAGGTTCCAACTACTATCATGGCATCACAAGAGCTTGATTGTTCTATAGCAGACTTCCAGATGTCTTGTGGAAGTGCCTCTCCAAACCAGACAACATCTGGCCGTAGCATGTTTCCACACTTGCACATTGGTGGAAGCTGGGAAAAGTTTGTAGTTATTGTATCTTTCAAATCACATACAGTACATTTTATGGTAATAATACTTCCATGCAGTTCGTAGACGTTGGTACTTCCTGCCCTTTGGTGTAGTCCGTCTATGTTTTGAGTCAGAACTGAAACTTTTCTGTATTTTTCTAAATCTGCAATAGCTAAATGTCCTGGATTTGGTTTTGCGGATAAAATATTCTGCCTTCTTTCTTCATACCACTCCCAGACTAGCTTTGGGTTTTGATAAAATGCATCTATTGTAGCCAAAGTCATCGGGTCGTACTTTCTCCACAATCCGTCTTTTCCGCGAAATGTAGGAATTCCACTCTCTTGGGAAATTCCTGCTCCTGTAACAAATACTATATCCTTTGCTTTTTTTAACTGGTCTGCTATATCTTCAAACATTTTATTTTATTTCAATCTCTAGCAAGTCCTTTGCTGCAATAACGGAATCATGAACTGTATTAGCTTCTTTTACTAATTCCTGTACATCATCATATCTTGCAGAGAAATGTGTTAAAATCAAGTTTGCAACATTTGCTTTCTTGGCAAGTTCTGCTGCTTCTACTGAAGTAGAATGAAAGTTCTCTTTTGCCTTATCTTGTAATGTATGGGAATAAGTAGAATCAAATGTGATATAATCACAGCCTTGGAAAAATTGTTCCAGCTTTTGTGTAGGCCTTGTATCTCCTGAGATGCCTATCTTCTTGCCTTTTCGTTTCTCACCCATTACATCTAAAGGCTTGATGGTCTTGTCTCCAACTTTGACTGGAACATCATTTTGGAGTTCATGCCATAGTTTTCCTTCTGGTATGCCAAGTTGCTTGGCTTTTTCAGGAAAGAACTTGCCAGGCTTGTCTTTTTCTGTAAATAGGTAAGACCAAGCTGGAATGGAATGTTGTGCTTCACACACTTCTATAGTATATGTAGAATCTTCAAAGACTAATCCTTCCTTTATTCTGTTAATCCTAACAGGAAATGTCAGACCAAAATTTAGTATCTTCAAATTAGCTGCAATAAATTCCTCAATTCCTACCGGACCATAGATATCAACTGATTCTGTCCTGTTTTGCAGTGACATTGTCTGTAATAGTCCTAGTATGCCAACACAATGATCTCCATGCAAGTGAGTGACAAAGATCTTGATTTTTTTATTCCAGCCAAGCTTTGATTTTGAAAATGCAATCTGTGCACCCTCTCCTGCGTCAAACATCAAGATCTCTTTTTCAAGTACAAGACAGATGCATGTCATACCACGCTCAGCCGTTGGCTGTGCTGCTGATGTTCCCAAAAATACTAGTTTCATCTTACTGCTATTACCCTTGTCAGACTCTTGTGTCTGTATATCTCATATTTCTTTGCCTTTTCCAATTCTGGTATATCTAGACCTTTTTTGTATACTAGAACTAGCTTTTTTCTCTTGGGTATAGTAGATACAAAATCCTGAATTAGCTTTTTTGGTGAAATGGATGATTTTGATGATATTCCATAAGGAAGATCGGTAACTATTCCATCTATCTTGTTTCTGATATTTTGCATTTCGTGATATGTAGAATTGATTACTTTGGATGAGAACTTGTTTGCTTGAAGATTTTTTCTTGTTATATTGCACATTATACCATCATAGTCAATTCCTATAGCTTTGATCTTCATGGATTCAGCTTGGAGCAAAATAGTTCCTGTTCCGCAAAAGGGGTCTAGAAGTGTATTTCCTTCTTTTAATTGTGATAAATTAACGATACATCTGCTAAGCTTGAGGTCTAGTTCGTGAGGATGCTTGATTACTTTGGTTGGCATTTTCGGTTCTATCTTGGAATCAGCACAGCCAATGTATTGTTTTGAATCTGTGATTATGAGGTATATGGTAAGATTAGGGTTTGAGAGAGATACTTTACTTCCCCATCGCTTTTTAAGCACTTCACCAGCTTGTCTTTCAAGTAATGACGGGCTAAGCTTCTTCTTTGATAAATTAATTGTCCTGCATACAAATGATTTCGGTTTTGGTATTTGTGGATTAATCTTGGATACATCATCAAATGTTCCTACAATATCACCACAGTTTCGAACAAATGTTGCTTTTGCTGCAATTTTTTTCCATGATGTTTTAGTATTTAGAATGACTAATCTCGGCTCAGCTTTGAATTTGGTTTTAGGATCATAGCTTTTCGATATAGCTACAATTTCATCTCTTGCCAAGTCTTCATACTGACCTGGTAATACAAAAAAGCTTGACATTCACACTAGTGCCTTTACTATAACTGGTGAGATATCTACATTATTTGTCTTGCATGGAACAGAATTTGTACTGATTATCTTTGTCACACCAGCTTTTTTGATCTTTTTTTCTGCATCCCCAATTAGTAATGCATGAGTACAGCAGGCATAGACTTTGCCGCACTTTTGTTTTTTTAGGTATTGTGCAGCCTTCATTATGCTTCCTCCGGTGCTTATCATGTCATCTACTATGATCAAGTCTCTCCCCTTTACTTCATGGTGATTTGTGGACTTGATTGTCACTTCACCTGTCTTTCTGTCTCTGTGTTTATCTAGATAGATAAAATTAGTATCAAAACTTTTTGCAAAGTTTTTAGCTCTTTCTATTCCTCCCTTGTCTGGAGATACTACTAACGGATCTTTTAGCTTTAATGTTTTGAAATATTTTACTAGCTCTCCAACTGCTGTTACATTTGTTGCAGGGATTAGTAGGTGGTCGAGTGCTATCATGCTGTGTATGTCTACTACAATAATCTTTGATGCTCCTGCCGCCTTGAACATTTTTGCTACTAGGTCCATTGTGATGATTTCGCCTGGGAGAAATGCTCTGTCTTGTCTTGCGTATCCTAGGTATGGTATTACTACGTAAACTTGAGAGGAGAACTTTCTAGCTTGTGAGACTAACGCTAAAGCTCGAATTAGGTTTGAATCAACTGGGGGATAGATTGACTGTACCACAATGACTTTGCCGTTTGGGGTTCCTTCTAAGGTAATCTTACTTTCCCCGTCTGGAAATACTCGTAACTCGCACTTGATGAATTTTGATTTTAGCTTTTTTGCTATTTTTTTAGCAAGATCTTCTGATGATGTTCCACCAATAACACTAAAGCTTGACAACAGACTTGATTCCATGTAGAGTTATTCTTAAGTTTTGATTGGTTGAGTAGCATCTTCTTTATAATCTGCAAGTGTAATCTCATTCTATGGAATTGCTACAGATTATCAGTTACACTTTAACGATTCTGAATATTGCAATTAGCAAAAGAAAAACCATCTTAAATCTAGCTGAGAAACACAAATTTGTTAGATACGCACTATATCCAATTTTATTCCCAATAGGATTTGTAGTAGTAATCTATCTTCTATATCTGCTCAAAAAATATCCTGAATTTATGATGTGGTCACCTGCACAGAAAAAATTAGATGATTTTTTGTAGAACTTGCTACAACGAGATACACAATTAGTTGTCTGGGGAATCGTCATAGGCGCAATCATGACAACGTGTTATGATGTTGTAAAAACTCTTTTCAAAACACCTGTTGATAACAATGCATAGCATCTTCTGGGATTGCTATGGTTGTTTCTATTGCGGTAGGTCTGGGTGCATTTTATTTTCTGAAACCCAAAATTAGAAATACATAATTACTGACTCTGAAGTTTTACACGAGTTTTTAGGAATTTTAATCAGGATAAAACTTGCATTCTAGAAACAACATATTCCTCACTCAGTGTTCTAGTATGTCTTTCGCATACTTTGCAAAATACATTGCGTAGTGGTTTTTTAGAATTCCTGTCTTCAAAGATATCAGATCAGAATATTTCTTGATTTGATGTTCCATTTTTAAAAAGTCCCATTTCATATGCCTAAAATGGAACTTTTTGTCCCATTTGACCTTCAGTTACATTTTTTTTCGATCTACAAATAGTCTGTAAGATTAAATTCTAATAAATTACCATCATTATTCTTGATTGATTTTTAAGCTAGAAATACAATATCGATACCATGAAGATAGTCTCTTTTCTTCCAAGTGCCACTGAAATTCTATACGAGCTAGGTGTTCAAGACCAAATCAAAGCAGTAACACACGAATGCACCTATCCGGTACAAGCAAAATCAAAACCGCAAGTTATCCACGCATCATTTGATCCAAATAAAATGTCAAGCCATGAAATTGACAATAAAGTTATAGAACTAATGAAGTCAGGAAAAGACATTTACATTCTAGACGAGCAAGTTCTAAAAAATGCAGATCCAGATGTTATAATAGCACAAGGAATATGCGAAGTATGTTCCCCTTATACAAGAGAAATTAACAGAGCAGTAACTATACTTAGAGGAAAACCCGAAGTCCTAATTCTAGACCCAAAAAATCTCGATGACATTTTACAAAATATTATAGAAGTAGGAGATAAAGTAGGCAAACAAGAAAGTGCCAAGGATATTGTATCCAAGCTACAAAAAAGAATCAACTACATCACAGATACCCCAAAGATTACAATTCCAAAGGTATTATGTATTGAATGGCTAGACCCATTATACACAGCAGGCCACTGGGTTCCTCAAATGGTCGAGATAGCAGGAGGTATAAATGGAATCAGTACTATGGGAGACAAATCAAGAAGGATGCAAATAGATGAAATAGCAAAGTTCGACCCTGAAATTATTATTTTAATGCCGTGCGGATTTGATGTATCCCGAACAATATCCGAATATGAAAAATTGCTAGAAAGTATGGAATGGAGGTCATTAAAAGCAGTACAACAGGGACAAGTCTATGCAGTTAACGCAAACGAATACTTTTCAAAGCCTGGTCCAAGAACTGTTACAGGATTAGAAATTTTATCCAAAATAATAAACCCAGATACGTTTAGAGATCTAAAAATCCCAGAAGAATCTTTACAAAGAATCGATCTTGATTAATCTATAGTAATTTTTTCTATTCTATGTAGGGTATTGTTATACCATGTAACATATTTTGTCTCTAAAGATATCAATGACACCAATAGATTAAACCCAAAACTACTAGACTAAACTGTATAGCTAGAGCAGATACATCAATCCACAAATTCTCTATGATTCATTTGCACCATTCCTTTATTGTACAAAAATAAAACCATCTCGTGAAAAATTCATCTCGTTTCACAAATCAAGTACGTGCACTTTTAGTTGGTATTTTACTGATATCTTCTGTTGGAGTAATGTCATTACCAAACACAAAAGCTTTGGCAGACCCAGGTTGTATACTGGATTCACCTGGCAGTAAAATAAAACATGTCATCTATCTGCAATTTGACAACGTGCATCTAAAAAGGGATAATCCAAATGTTCCATCAGATCTAGAACAGATGCCACACTTGCTTAATTTTATCAAAGACAATGGAGTAATGTCTGGGAATCACCACACACCATTAATTTCACATACTGCTGATGATATTCTTACTTCAGAGACCGGAGTTTATGGCGACAGACACGGCCAGCCCGTCTCAAACAGTTTTGGCTACTTTAGTTCGTCAGGAACAAAGTTTGCAAGTTCCTTTACTTACTGGACAGACCCAGTATCTTCATTTGATACACAATATAGCTTGCTAAATTCCACAGGTCAGAATGCCCCAGCTCCATGGGTAGCATATACCAGAGCAGGATGCAACTTTGGTGCAGCGGCACTTGCAAACATGGAAGTTGAAAACACAGGAAGCGACCTTAAAACAATATTTGGCGTTGGCTCACCACAAGCAATTGAAGGCACTTCTCATTCTGCAAATGCAGTAGCAGACTTTGAGGGAATTGCAATCCATTGTGCAGCAGGAGACCCACTATGTTCTGCAGCAAATGGCGGTGTACCTGACGTACTTCCACAAGAAAAAGGTGGATACTCTGGGTATAACGCACTCTTTGGCCACAAGTATGTAGCACCACAAATTTCTTCTACTTTACCAATGAAAAATCTTAACGGAAATACTATAAACGGCTCTAACGGAATACCAGGTTTTCCAGGATTTGACGGCATGTCTGCTAATGTGACACTATCTTATGTTGCACAAATGCAAGAGAAAGGCATTCCAGTAACTTATGCTTACATCTCTGACGCACATGATAACCATAAAACATTTAGTGCATTTGGTCCAGGTGAAGCAGGATATGTTGCAGCACTTCAATCATACGACCGTGGCTTTGATGCATTTTTCAAGCGATTAAACACTGACGGAATTAACCCAACTAATACACTATTTGTAATCACATCCGACGAAAATGATCACTTTGTAGGTGGAGCGCCAACACCTACAAATTGTGATGGTGTTACGATATCATGCACGTATACACAAATTGGTGAGATTGATGCAAACTTGCAAAATCTTCTTGCATCACAGGGAATAACAACACCATTTGCTATCCACTTTGATGACGCACCAAACTTTTACATTCATGATAATCCGACTCGAACAAATTCAACAGTTCGAGCCTTTGAACAGGCAACAGGTAAACTAACTGCAGTTAATCCAATTACTGGTAACACTGACAAATTAATGGTGGCCATGGCAGACCCAGTAGAGGAGAAGCTACTCCACATGGTCACAGCAGACCCACAGCGAACCCCCACCTTTACAATGTTTGGTGATCCAGATTATTTCTATGAAACATCACCTTCCTCTCCTACTGTATTTGAAGCACCAGCCTTTGCATGGAACCACGGTGATGTGCAACCTGAAATCACAACAACTTGGCTTGGAATGGCAGGTCCAGGAATCAAGCACCTAGGGCTTGACAATAATACATGGTCAGACCACACTGATATCAGACCAACAATGCTCATGTTACTTGGTCTACAAGATGACTATACTCATGATGGAAGAGCACTTGTAGAAGATATCAAGACAGATGCTCTACCACATTCAATAAAAGATCACAATGACAGCTTTGAAGACTTGGCTACAGTATACAAGCAGATTAACGCGCCAGTCGGAAAATTGGGATTGTGCACACTTCAGGTTTCAACCCAGGCACTTAACAGCACCACTTCAGGTGATGCAAATTACAATAACCTAGAGAACAAGCTCGTCTCTATTACAAATAACAGAGACACACTCAAGGGCCAGATAATCAATGTACTAGATGGTGCAGAGTTTGGAGGTCAAACAATTAATCCACACCAAGTAGATGCATTGACTGACAAGGCACATGGATTACTTGACAAAGTAACTGACATGTGCAGTACTGACAAGCATGGCAAAGACAAAGCATAATTGATTTAGAATAACGGGTTGCATCCCCATTGGATAGACAGATGAGGACGCAATCTGTTGTGGTATAGTAGAACTTTGTTTTATTTATTTGCGTCCCAACTTTTACTTTCTTATTCTAAAATTCTAGAATCAGACAGTAACTGGTACTTTTTCCTGTACTGGTATGTTTGGCAGTGTAATGACAAACGTAGTGCCTTTACCAAGTTCTGATATAACAGATATCTTTCCGCCATGCTGTTCTACTATATTCTTACATGATGTTAACCCAAGACCAGTTCCTTCTTGCTTTGTAGTAAACAATGGTTCAAAGATATTTGCAAGAACATTTTGTGGTATCCCAGGGCCAGAATCCTGGAATTCAATCTTAACCCCATTTGCCTCCTGACTTGTTCGTATATCTATAGTGCCAATACCATTCATTGCCTGTTTTGCATTTACCAAAATATTATCAAAGGCAATTTCCAGTTTTGAAGAATCACAGACAAGTGTAATGTCTCTTTCAGGCAAGTTGACCTTGATTGGTTCTAGAAGAATAGCTTTTTCAATAGAGTTTTGAATAATTTCATTAAGCGATCTTTTATCCATCTGAAGCTCTCTAGTAGTAACAAAATCCATCACATTCTCAAGTTGATGTGACATTCTGCTAACTGACCTATCTATTCTGTCAAAGTGGGCAATAGAATTTGGAATTGAACCATATTTGTTTCGAATCAACAATAACGAATTTTTAATCACGCTTAATGGATTTCGTAAATCATGTGCAAGTCTTGCAGCCAATTCACCAATAGCTGATAGTCTTTCAGCCTTGGTAATTCTAATCTGCTGCTCTTTTAGTTTAGTTGCCATTACCTCTACTTCGTTTCCTAATTTTTTGACCTCGTCGTATCCACTTGATTCTGATTTGATATCAAGATCTCCCTCTTGGATCTTTTTAGTTTGATTATGTATACCTACAATAGGATTAATCAAGTTCTTCCTAAATGTTCTAAATGCTAGAACAATAACAAGACCTACAAAACCAATTCCAATCATTACGTTCAAAAATATACTCAAGTTTGCATTTGCGATGTATGCATTGACATGATCCATTGAAGCATATGTTTCAATTACACCAATTACATTACCAGAATTAGATTTTATTGGAACATAGATCTCAATTAGTTGCTTGTAATTTTTTTCATCTACGTTTTCACTCTTGGATAAATCAGATATCTCTGACTTTACTTCGCCACCTAAAGCGTCATTTAATTCGTCATTGTCAGAAAAAGTCTTTCCAACCTCGTCCTTGTTATCTGAATATACTATTGTCTTATCAGTACTCCAGACCTTGAATAGTACAATCTCATCAGTATTGATTTCTCCAAAGAACTTTTGGAATGTTTTATCTTTGGCAGTAAAGTCTTTTGGAGTAAAATCATCAGGTGTCAAGTGTTGCCTTGCTTGTAATGCAATAAACTTGGCATTGACATCAACATCTCTTTGTAATATGGTTGACTTGAAGTAATCTGATACTATCTGAGACATTGAAATGCCTGCTATGGATACAATAACAATAACCAAAGTTAGCCATAGTACTATTCCAGTCTTAATCTTCATGGGTGTGCACCATCCAAATCCATACTTTCCTCCAACAATTTTCAGGTAATAGGCAAAAGCTTGATCAAAACGATCATTTCTGGATAAATTAATCCATAATAACAAGAGGTAGCAATACATGGAAAATCCCAGTAATCCTCAGACTACTTTTCCACCAATCCGGCATAGGCGCGTTAGTGTGTTTTCCTATTGTTTGCTACCGGGTAACCATACAACTTACAAAAATAAAAGGATGATCATAAAAGGTTCTGTCAAGTTGACGTTTGATAATTCTCTTGTAAAAAATCGGTTGATGTTTTAATTGCTTAACTTGGATTGGGTTTTACTGTATACCTATCACTTGGTGGAATTGCCACTGGTAATATTATATTGGCTGGGCTTGGTCTTTTTAGTGCAGGAATCTACGCATTTCTATTTATTACATTGACTAATGTTATCTTATCAAGATCTCGTCAAGAAAAACAATTTAGAAAACTGCAAGAACTCAAAAATTTCATACGAAAAACTCTTGAAGATGATGGTGCAGACATTAACAATGTTGTTTTAAAAGATTTTATGGAAAAATTCATGTCATATTTGGATGTGCTACCTGAGGAGACAAACATCACACCAAAAAATGACAAAACAAAGTTAGGTCTTACAATGGCAAATGAATCATACCAAATTTTGCAAAACAAAGTTTCTAGTCTGGAAGAAGAAGTCAATCAACTAAAGAGTAAATTGGAGTTATTAACTAACAAAGGAAAATCAAAAAAGACAATATCGGATCTCAGAAAAATGGTGAAGAATTTATTTAATCAACGAGAAGAATCCACGAAGCTTAAAACTGAATGACATGGTTAATTGTGAACGTTGTAAAAAGCAATTTATCGATGAAGAATTTAATGATCATGACTGTAGCCCAACAGCCACAAAAGCACAGGAAATAGGCATAGATTACCTACTAGATGGAGAACTTAATGAAAATGGGGATTTAGAGTATATTGCAAAGGGGCTAAACGGAATACTTTACAGACTTGTAGAATGTCCGCATAATCCTACTCATACTAATCTAGACCAAACGACTTTTGACAATCTAGAAACCAAACGCAGATTTGACAGAACCTCATAAAACATGAATCAAATTTTAATGATATAATTTCAAATTAGGCTAAAAAGCAAGTTATTTTGTTGGATCTAGTATTCTCTGATATTCATGCCGATGTTGATGCTCTGAATCTAATACTTGATACTGTAACTAGCGATGAATTTGTAAAAAAATATGGTTCATTTTCAAGAATTATCAATCTAGGAGATCTCTTAGAAAGAGGTCTATATCCAAAACAAGTCATAACGCAACTACAGACACTGGAAAAAAATTATCCAATTTATTCTGTAATGGGAAATCACGATGAAGGGTTTCTGACTGGAAAAAAAGTTAGTGCAAGTTCTCTTGAAAGTATTAGAGCACATGAATCCCTAACCCAAGAAGAAATATCATTTTTCAAACCAAAAAAAGATGGAACATTTGGTAATCTAGAATACATCGACAAAACAAACGGCCTGTTTTGTGTTCACGGAGGACCACTAGATCCAAACAAAATAACTCCAAAAAACGCAAATGACGAAGCCTGGCTGTACCAGAGAAACTGGCAGAGACTAACTGAAGAAGATTTTGAGTTTTTCAGCTATCACGGGTATCATTATACCGCATCTTCAGCCTTTGATGAGGTAAAAAACCACATTCAAAATCATATAATTTTTGCAGGCCACCAGCATATGGAAACAGCCCTCTCTCATCACGATGGTGTTGTACAAGATATCTATTCCAGCCTAAAACCAAAACAAGAAAAAATTGGAGATCATATACTAGAAAGAAAAGAGATCGAAATACAAAGTAACATGGACTATTTTATCAGACTGGGACTAGCAGGACCTGCAGGATATTATGGAGTAGGAAAACCTGTTCCACACTTTGGTGTAGTACAGTATAATCCAAAAAAGGTAATCCTCTTTAACGTAAATCCATAAAAGAATTTCAAATGAGCGAAGTACTGAGAAACGATCACAGACAAATTCGTAGATTAGAAAAAATTGTTGTAAAATGTTACACTAAACTAAATCAAGGACAAGATATTCCATTTGGGGATATCAATAAAATAGTCTGGATCATGTCCGAGTTTTTAGATGCCATACATTACTCCAGAGAAGAGGACCAGTATTTTCCCTGTGTTGGCACATATGATTCCCTAAAAGAAGAGATTCGGGCATTTATGATAGAGCATGAATTTGGAAGAAGAATTGCTGCCAATGTTTCCAAGTATTTGCAAATGTGGAAAAAAGGCCAAGACCAAAGAGAACCTGTATCAAGATATCTCAAAGCTTATGCTGTATATCTGGAAGATCATCTAAACAAAGAAGACAAGTTCTTTGATAAAGCACAAAATGAAATCCTATCAAAAGAAGAAGAACAGATGATGTATGAAGAATTTCGTGCAGTTACTGCAGTTTTATCAAAATTTGAAGAGATGGTAAAATCAATAGACTATCTAGAGACTACACCCTGGATGAGCTAGTTCTCAAAGACAGATCTTACTCTGGGATAAACAGAGACTTCGATTTGTTCGATTGTAATTTGTTGCATGTTTAGGTATGGAATCCACAATTATTATATAACATCACCATAGTATGGTAACTATACATACTAACATGAGTATAGTGAATCTACGTGTCCATGTGGCCCCTGTAGGCTTTGAAATAGATAGAATAGCAATTCCTGCAAAACAGATGAAGGCAGATAGAGTCTGGCTACTAATGCATGAAGAACCATCAAAGGACAGAGCTCAGGGTTTTATGGAAAAAATTAAAGCTCAGTTAAAAAAAGAAAAGATCGAAGTACAGGTTTCACATTCAAACAGATTTGATCTCTTCAAGCTTCTAAGAGCACTAAAGAATATAGTACAAAAAGAAGAGGGCAATGATATTTTTGTCAACTGTTCATCTGGTTCAAAGATACAAGCTATTGCATGTATGATGGCATGCATGATGTTTCAAGGAAAAACAAAACTTACACCATACTATGCAGAGCCAGAAAGCTATTCAAGTGTTAAAGGAGAGCAATTGTCATCTGGTCTAAAATCTATAGTAAAGTTACCAGCATATGAAATTCACACACCAAAACCAGTTCTAGTACAGGCTCTAAAAATTATCCAAGAAAACGGAGGCAAGATAACCAAAAAAGAGATGGCAAAGATATGTCATGAAAAAAAGATCATTGTTGTAAATGCTAAAGAGGAGAACTTTCAGCAGGCAAGATTTGCAAGCCTTGACAAAAATATAATCCAGCCACTACAAAATGAATGGAAGTTTATTGAAATAGAAAGAATAGGAAGAACTAGGTGGATTAAAACAACACCAGAAGGGCTTGGCGCAGTAGAATTTCTTGGCTAGCCGCGTGTAGCAAGTTCTGGTTTTATCGTCCAGGCAATACCCATTCCAATGAACGGTATTGAGATCAAGGCAGCAATTTCCAAGTAGGTCTTGAACTGCTCTGATTGCTGTGGGCTAGGATTAGACCAGATAAAAGGCACAGGTAAAGCAGAGGCAAACCAGATTATTGATAACATGATTATGATTTTGAGATTGCGTTTTCTCTTTGGTTCCATGTTTTAGTCTTATACAAGGTCCTATTAATTTGATTAGTATGATTATTTCGTCATGATACCACCATCTATGGGTAAAATAGCCCCAGAAACCCATGATGAATCGTCAGAAACAAGATACAGTATTGATTTGGCAACATCTTCTGGAGTTCCAATCCTGCCTATTGGGTGCTCAGCAACTGCCATGGCTCTATCTGCTTCACTTCCAAGAAAGGGTTTGGTCATGTCAGTTTCTACTATTCCAGGACAAACACAGTTTACACGAATTTTGTATTTTGCATATTCAACTGCCCAGGCTTTAGTAAGTAAAACAAGTGCAGCTTTTGACGCTGTATATGCATCTGCTTGAAAATTTTCAAATGATTTTAGTCCAGCATCTGATGAAACGTTAACGATACATCCACCTGACTTCATCAAATGTGGCAGAGCAGCTTTTGTAAAACGAAACTGCCCAGTTAGATTGATATCAATTACTTCATTCCATTCTTCTTCAGAAATTTCATGTAACAGTTTTACTTGGGGAAAAACTCCTGCATTATTTATCAAAATATCAACTCTACCAAATTTTTCTATTGTATTTTTTACTACGTTGATAACATCACTTTCTTTTCTAATATCGCCTGGTATGGCCAGAACATTTTTGATTTCTTTTGCAGTATCTTCTAAAGTGATTTTATTTTTTGATGTAATAACAACTTGAGCACCATGCTCTGCTAGAATCATTGCAGTAGATTTTCCAATTCCTCTACTACCACCTGTAACTATAGCAACTTTTCCTGCAAGTTTCATTATAGGAACAATAATTTCTGTGGAACATTAGCTTGTCGAAGATTTATCCCTAAAATCATTCGTGGATTTTAGATCTTCAAAAATGCATATTGGAATTATGTTATGTTTCCAGCTTATCATATAGATTATTGTAAAA